>NZ_CP084530.1:0-10000 GCF_023704175.1 Paenibacillus sp. YPG26
GTGGACAGCCATACTTCTGAAATATGGCAGCAAATTTTATCCATCATCCAAACCAAGCTAAGCAAGCCGAGCTATGATACTTGGTTCAAAGCAACCAAAGCGGTCTCCATTACCGATCAGACTATCGTCATTTCCGCACCGACCACCTTTGCCGTGGAATGGCTTGAGAGCCGCTACACCAAGCTGGTAGCAACAACCGTCATGGAAATTATGGGCAAGCAGGTTGATGTCTCCTTTGTCATCGAGGAATCTAGGCCGAGTGAGCCCAGCCTTCCCCAGACCCAGACGCCACCTCCCGTTCCAAGTGAAGATACGATATCCCATATGCTTAATCCGAAATATACGTTCGATACGTTCGTGATTGGTTCAGGCAACCGGTTTGCGCATGCGGCTTCGCTTGCTGTAGCTGAAGCCCCGGCCCGTGCGTACAACCCTCTTTTTTTGTATGGGGGAGTAGGACTTGGCAAGACGCATCTCATGCACGCGATCGGGCATTATATTCTAGAGCACAGCCCCAGCAGCAAGGTGGTATATATCTCTTCCGAGAAATTTACGAATGAGTTCATTAACTCCATCCGGGACAACCGGGCAGAGAGCTTCCGTAACAAATACCGGAATATAGATATTCTGCTGATCGACGATATTCAGTTCCTGGCCGGCAAAGAGTCCACCCAGGAGGAGTTCTTCCATACGTTCAATGCGCTGCATGAAGAGCGCAAACAGATTATTATCTCAAGTGACCGTCCGCCAAAAGAAATTCCGACACTCGAGGAGCGGCTCAGATCAAGGTTCGAATGGGGGCTTATTACCGATATTCAGCCGCCGGATCTGGAGACCCGGATTGCGATCCTTCGGAAGAAGGCGAAGGCGGAGAATCTGGATATTCCGAACGAGGCAATGATGTATATTGCGAATCAGATCGATACGAATATCCGCGAGCTGGAAGGGGCATTGATCCGCGTTGTTGCGTATTCATCGCTAATTAACCAGGATGTAACTACGCATTTGGCAGCTGAAGCACTCAAGGATATCATTCCTTCCAGCAGACCCAAGATGATCACCATCCAGGATATTCAGCAGAAGGTCGGGGATTACTACAATTTGAGGATGGAAGACTTCAAAGCCCGCAAACGGACCAAAGCTATTGCTTTTCCGAGGCAGATTGCGATGTATTTATCCCGGGAATTAACGGATTATTCACTTCCTAAGATAGGAGAAGCCTTCGGAGGGCGTGACCATACCACCGTCATTCATGCTCATGAGAAGATTACCCAGCATTTGAAGGTTGATCAGGAGCTGTACAAAATCATTAATACCTTAACGGAGAAAATCAAAAATTCCTCCTAATCATATGGAACTTAGCTAGTCAAAATTCAGCAAAAAACCACAAAAGCCTATGCACAATTTATACACATGTGAATAGGCTTCGTTTTATGTCTTTAGCCTGGTTATCCACATATTCAGGCCCCCTACTACTTCTATAATTAATTAAAAGATATACTTCTTCATAAAAAGTGCGGATAAATTATCCCCAAACCACTTTAAAACGGCAGCCCCAAAAATCAGCTTACACAAGCTTATGCCATAGATTTCACACTTATGCCTCATAAACACGTTTAGGAGTTGAAAACATGAAAATTCGCATCTTAAAAAATGATCTTAATGAATCCATCCAGCATGTATCCAAAGCTATTTCCAGCCGGACAACGATCCCTATTCTTACCGGCATTAAACTGGAAGTGAATTTTCAAGGGGTTATTCTGACCGCAAGTGATACGGATATTTCCATCCAGGCTTTTATTCCTGCTGAAGACGACAAGAAGACGATTGTTCAGGTGGAGCGTCCGGGTAGTGTTGTACTTCCGGCCAAGTTCTTTGTGGAAATTATTAAGAAGCTTCCATCACAAGAGATCGAGATGGAGGTCAAAGAGGGATTTCAGACCTTTATCCGCTCAGGCTCTACAGATATTCAGCTCGTCGGTCTGGATCCGGAAGAATTCCCGGTTCTGCCAAGCATTGAGGAGGATCAGGTGATCTCCATCCCCGGTGATCTTCTTCGGAATATGATTAGACAGACGGTGTTCTCCATCTCCACTCAAGAGACAACGCCTATTCTTACCGGGGTTCTATGGAATTTGAGTGATAACCTGTTCAAGTTCGTGGCTACAGACCGTCACCGCCTAGCCAGCCGGACCGCACCGCTTGAAGATGCCGATAATGTAAGATTCAGCAATATTGTCATCTCAGGCAAAACGCTGAACGAGCTTAGCAAAATCATTCCAGACCAGAACACACGCGTGGATATCGTTGTAGCCGATAATCAGGTGTTATTCAAAATTGACCGGGTATTGTTCTATTCACGTATATTAGACGGAACCTATCCCGATACTTCTAAAATTATTCCGACCAACTACAAGACGGAGCTTGTACTTGATACCAAGAAGTTAAGCGAGTCCATTGACCGGGCATACCTTCTCTCGCGCGAAGAGAAGACCAACATTGTCCGCCTTCAGACGCTCGAAGATGGTACAATAGAAATTTCCTCTAGTTCATCCGAGCTGGGTAAAGTCACAGAGCAGCTGGAGGTTGCTGAGTTTAACGGTGATCCGCTGCGCATCTCTTTCAACTCCAAATATATGCTTGATGTGCTCAAGGTCGTGGAGAGCGAGCAGCTTCATATCGGCTTCACCGGCCCGATGAGTCCAATTATTGTGAAGCCGGTGGATGAGAGCCGGAGCCTATACTTGATTCTTCCTTACCGCACGACCAACTAAAAAAAGTTATGCACCTGTTGATAACTGCAGGAGAAAGGAATTTATCATGAATGAGGTACTTATCCACAGTGAATATATTAAGCTGGATCAATTTCTGAAGCTGGCTGATTGCGTGCCGACAGGCGGGATGGCCAAAGCTCTGCTGCAGGATGGCGCAGTCAAGGTGAATCAGGAATTAGAGGAACGCCGGGGGCGTAAGCTGTACCCGGGAGATGTTGTCGAGGTGGAAGGCTGCGGGACGTTTCAGGTTGCGGCTAAGTAACAATCCCTGATAATCGGTGTTACTGCCTGGCATAGGCAGCGTAAGATGAGGGGGAACCGTTCAATGTTCGTCAAAAGTTTAAGCTTGCAGTATTTCCGTAACTATCAGGAACTCAATCTCGGCTCCTTCGGAAATGTCAATTTAATGATTGGCCGTAATGCCCAAGGGAAGACAAATCTTCTGGAAGCGATCTTCGTGCTGGCATTAACCAAGTCACACCGGACCTCCAAGGACAAAGAGCTGATCGGTTTCCAACAAAATGCGGCCTTGCTTGCTGCTGAGGTAGATAAGAAGTATGGGGCTGTTAACTTGGAGCTAAGACTTTCTTCTCAGGGCAAAAAGGCGAAGATTAACGGCCTTGAGCAGCGTAAGCTGAGTGATTTTGTCGGAGCGCTGAATGTGGTGATGTTCGCGCCGGAGGACCTCGAAATTGTAAAAGGGACACCAGGAATCAGACGAAGATTCCTCGACATGGAGATCGGGCAGGTTACCCCCAGCTATTTATATCATCTGCAGCAGTATCAGAAGGTGCTGGTTCAGCGCAATAACATGCTCAAGCAGTCCTGGGGTGGAGGCAGTGATATGTCCACCATGCTTGAAATATGGAACGAGCAGCTTGCAGAGCACGGTGTTAAAATCATTAAGAAACGGAAACAATTCATAAGAAAACTGCAGAAGTGGGCTTCAGATATTCATCAGGGAATTACGAATGGAACCGAGAGGCTGGAGCTGACCTACTTGCCTTCTTTTGGAGAGGCTGAGGAAGAAGATGAAGCTGTCTTATTGCGGCAGTTTATGATAAAGTTATCACAAATGAAGGATCAGGAGATACGGAGGGGCATGACTCTGGCGGGACCGCACCGGGATGATCTAGCCTTCTATATCAACGGCAATGAAGCACAAGTGTATGGATCGCAAGGCCAGCAGAGAACAACGGCGCTCTCTCTTAAGCTAGCAGAGATTGAGCTGATCCATGAGGAGATCGGTGAGTATCCCGTTCTTCTGCTCGACGATGTTCTCTCTGAGCTCGATCCTTATCGGCAGACCCAATTGATCGAGACTTTTCAAAGCAAGGTACAGACGTTCATTACCGCCACGGGCATAGAGACGATTAATGCCGGCAAGCTTAAGGACGCCAGCATTTATCATGTTCATGAGGGACAAGTAAACAGCTAGGATGGAGGGGCAAGATGTACATTCATTTAGGCGGAGAGAAGATTATTTCATCTCCTGAGCTTGTTGCTATTTTTGATATCTCTATCGAGAAGTCTTCGAAGATATCCAAGCAGTTCGTGACCCATGCCCTGAAGAACAAGCAGGTGGTTCACATCAGTGAGGAAGAACCGAAGTCCATTGTGGTGACCAAGCAAACGGTGTACTATTCCCCCATCTCCTCAGCAACGCTGAAGAAGCGCGCCCAACAATTTTTTGCGAATGCGTGAGGTAATAACTGAATCTCAATAAAAGAAGCAGGTGAAAGCATGTCGATGAATGAACAATCCTATGATGAAAATCAGATACAGGTGCTCGAGGGCCTGGAGGCCGTTCGCAAACGTCCAGGTATGTATATAGGTTCAACCAGCTCCAGAGGTCTGCATCATTTGGTATGGGAGATCGTGGACAACAGTATCGATGAGGCCTTGGGAGGCTATGCTGACCATATCGACGTGATCGTGCATCAGAACAATAGTGTAACGGTCATCGATAACGGACGCGGCATACCTGTCGGTGAGCATCCCAAGCTGAAACGTTCAACCTTGGAAGTGGTTATGACTGTCCTCCATGCCGGAGGCAAGTTCGGCGGCGGCGGGTACAAAGTATCCGGTGGTCTGCACGGTGTGGGCGTATCCGTAGTCAATGCTCTTTCCGAGAAGGTGATTGTCGAGGTTAAGCGTGACGGACATATTTATCAGCAGGAATACCGCCGCGGGGCACCTCAATATGACATCCGTATTATCGGTGATTCCGAAGAGACGGGCACGAAGACTACGTTCACCCCAGATCCGGAGATTTTCACGGAGACTACAGTGTTCGACTATGATATTCTCCTTACTCGTATCCGTGAGCTTGCATTCCTGAACAAAGGAATCTCTATCTCTCTGCACGACGAACGGACCGGGCAATCCAACGCGTTCAAATACGAAGGCGGAATCAGTGAATACGTCCAGTTTCTGAATCAGAACAAAGAGGCACTTCATGAGACACCGATCTATGTAGAAGGCGCAAGAGACATGATTCATGTAGAAGTCGCACTGCAGTACAATGACAGCTATACAGAGAACATTTATTCTTTTGCTAATAATATTAATACCCATGAGGGCGGAACCCATGAGTCCGGCTTTAAGAGTGCGCTCACCCGGATTATTAACGATTATGCCCGTAAATATAATCTGATCAAGGACAGTGACTCCAATCTTACCGGTGATGACGTTCGGGAAGGTCTGACCTCCATTATCTCCGTCAAGATTCCTGAGCCGCAGTTTGAGGGACAGACGAAGACTAAGCTCGGCAACAGTGAAGTCCGTGGTATTGTAGAGTCTCTATTTGCCGAGAAGCTGCAGGAATTTATGGAGGAGAATCCATCTGTAGCCAAACGTATATTGGAAAAGGCTCTCCAAGCCTCCCGCGCGCGTGAGGCAGCTCGTAAAGCACGGGAACTGACACGGCGCAAGAGTGCGCTGGAAGTCAGCTCACTTCCGGGTAAGCTTGCTGACTGTTCATCCAAGGATGCCGCAATCAGTGAACTCTACATTGTCGAGGGTGACTCTGCCGGCGGATCAGCTAAGCAGGGACGTGATCGTCACTTCCAGGCCATTCTTCCGCTGAGGGGTAAGATCTTGAACGTGGAGAAAGCCCGCCTTGACCGGATACTTGGCAATGCCGAGATCAGAGCGATTATAACAGCCCTCGGTACGGGCATCGGTGATGACTTTGATCTTGCCAAGGCTCGCTATCACAAAGTCATCATTATGACGGATGCGGATGTCGATGGAGCTCATATTCGGACCTTGATGCTTACTTTCTTTTATCGCTATATGCGCAAAATTATCGATGCGGGTTATGTCTACATTGCCCAGCCGCCGCTGTTCAAAATTGAACGTAACAAAGTGGTGCGCTACGCAGGTTCCGAGAAAGAACGCGACGAGATTATTGCTGAGTTTGGCGAGAATGCCAAATTCAACATCCAACGTTATAAAGGTCTCGGTGAGATGAATGCTACCCAGCTCTGGGAGACAACCATGGATCCGGAGAGCCGGACTATGCAGCAGGTATCCATTGCGGATGCAATCCAGGCAGACGCGATCTTTGATACGCTAATGGGTGATAATGTTGAGCCACGGCGTGACTTTATTCAGGAACATGCCAAGTATGTGACCAATCTCGATTTTTAATTCACGAAAGCTGCTGCCCAGGCTGCAATTTTCTGAATAATTTTTATAGCATAAAATCTGCAGCCCAGGCTGCATTTTCATGAATATTTGCTCCAAGAAAACTGCAGCCCAGGCTGCAGTTTTTTTATAATTGTGACTCTTAGGACGTCGCCTTGCTCTTCCTTAGTCTACCGTAATGGACGGCGTACCGCCTGATCCGCTTATATATCTTTTTATCTTTGAGGTCTTTGAAGGGGAACAGTGCCGGCATGGTGTTCACTTCAAGTATCCATGCTTTAAAGCCGCTGTCTACAGCAATATCAAGGCCAAGCTCTTTGAGCTTAGGATAAGAGTTCTGCAGCTGGTAACCTACCTGCGTACCTATTAGCCGAAGCTCGGAGAGCAGCAATTCAAGCTGCTTCTCGTCCATATGATGACTTAGGAGCCGTTCAACCGGGTAAGAGGTGCCTCCACCATGGTGATTGGTAATAATCTTCTGCAGGGCGCCCAGACGAGCGATAAAGCCGGTGGTCTCCCACTCTCGTCTTAAATTCTTTTGTACCAATACTCGGATGTCGAATTTCCGCCTGTGGTAAGTTAGGAGATGGATGCCTTGCTGAATCAGATAATTGCGTCTTTTAATTTTGTCCATTAGCGCAGAGTATAGTTCTTCAAAGGTCATGTAAGTTTGACCCTGAATTCCAAATCGCAGCTTATAGGTAGGGGCGGGACTCTCCATGACCGGGTTTCCTTCGGGTGGTATTTCCCCACTTGCATCTAATGCCTCTTGATCCAATTCCGCACTCATCACTCCAATTCCGTAAGTCCCTCTGTCTGGCTTGATGTATACAAGGCCGTACTGGTGAATCATAGCTCTTAGGTCCTCGAAAGAGAACTTTCGGGTTTCGGGGATGTATGGCTGCAGATTTGACTGCTGCAGGAGAATCTGTGTTTTTCTCCATTTGCTTGCTATTCGTTGAATGCTCAATGTCAGCTTCCTTCCTTTCATTTCTAGGAGAATGGCCATCTACTGGAGATGAAAAACATAGGACAGAAGAGAAAAACAATGATATAATTATAGGATGTGGGGATTTTTCAAGTTTTTTAAGGAATGAAGAAATGCCTATATCCTAATGTATGTGAAAGGTGAACAATGGGAGTGGACACATCCCCATTTATCACCAAACGCGGGGAGTAGAAGGTCTACTGGCTATCAACGTTTAATTGTGCTTGATTTGTGAAAGTAATATAATAAATGTTGGAGCTTTCCTGCGTTTCATGCTCTCTTTGAGCTCTTTCTATACATAGGAGAATGAATATATGCAGTTTTATGAATCATTAATTTTATTTTGTTAATTGGAGTGAACTGTAAGTCCTTAGTCCTCACTCCATACCATACAGAGATTAATTAGGCATGGGTAAGATATTTAAGGAGGTCCAGCATGGCGGAAGAGCAGAACTCGCAAATTATAGATCGGGATATTGGTGTGGAAATGCGGGAGTCCTTCATGGACTACGCAATGAGCATCATTGTTAGCCGTGCCCTGCCGGATGTGCGGGATGGGCTAAAGCCGGTTCATCGCCGTATTCTATACGCAATGAGTGATCTTGGCATGTCGCCGGACAAGCCATACAAGAAGTCAGCCAGAATCGTTGGCGAGGTTATAGGTAAGTATCACCCTCACGGCGATAGTGCGGTTTATGAATCCATGGTACGTATGGCACAGGACTTTGCAATGCGCAATATGCTTGTTGATGGACATGGCAACTTTGGTTCGATTGACGGCGATATGGCAGCAGCAATGCGTTATACCGAGGCTCGTCTCTCCAAGATCGCTATGGAGATGCTTCGGGACATCAACAAAGAAACTATTGATTTCATGCCGAACTATGACGGGGAAGAGCACGAACCTGTGGTGCTTCCTGCCCGGTTCCCTAACCTTTTGGTCAATGGGGTTACAGGGATTGCAGTCGGTATGGCTACGAATATACCCCCTCATAACCTTGGAGAGGTCATTGATGGTGTACAGGCCCTTATTAAGAACCCGGAGATTACCTCGCTTGAGTTAATGGATTATATCAGCGGCCCGGACTTCCCGACGGCCGGGTTCATTCTTGGACGTTCTGGAATACGTCAAGCCTACACAACGGGCCGCGGCTCCGTAACGATGCGGGCTAATGCAACGATAGAGGAGAACAACAACAAGGCAAGAATAATCGTTCACGAGATTCCATACCAGGTTAACAAGGCGCGTTTGGTTGAGAAGATTGCCGAGCTCGTTCGGGAGAAGAGAATCGAGGGAATCACAGATCTGCGGGACGAGTCTGACCGTAATGGTATGCGTATTGTGATTGAGCTGCGCAGAGATGTCAATCCGAATGTGGTACTCAATAACTTGTACAAGCATACGTCTATGCAATCTACTTTCGGGATCAACATGCTGGCCATTGTTAACAAGGAACCAAAGATTCTGACGCTGCGTGAAGTACTCCATTACTATCTGCAGCACCAGATTGAAGTTATTCGCCGCCGGACCGAATTTGACCTGAAGAAGGCGGAGGCCCGGGCTCATATTCTCGAGGGTCTGCGGATTGCTCTGGATCATTTGGATGAAGTCATCAAGCTGATTAGAAGCTCCCAGACTGGAGAGATTGCAAGAGAAGGCTTGATTGAGCGCTTCGGATTAAGTTTTGAACAGGCACAGGCTATCTTGGATATGCGGCTTCAGCGCTTGACCGGACTTGAGCGTGAGAAGATTGAGAATGAATACAATGAACTTCTCCAGAAGATTGCGGAATACCGTGAGATTCTTGCCAATGAGCACCTTGTACTGGAGATTATTGACGGAGAACTTCAGGAAATCAAAGACAAGTATGCAGATGAGCGCCGCACAGTAATTACCATTGGCGAAGAGAGCATTCTGGATGAGGATCTGATTCCACGTGAAGATGTGGTAATTACGATTACTCATACAGGCTACATCAAGCGTCTGCCTGTATCGACTTATCGTAGTCAGAAGCGGGGCGGCCGCGGGGTCATTGGTATGGATACGAAGGACAGTGACTTTGTTGAACACTTATTCGTAACGAACTCCCACCATTACCTGATGTTCTTCACGGACAAAGGTAAGGCTTATCGGATCAAGGCATACGAGATTCCGGAGCTGGGACGAACAGCTCGTGGAACACCAATCATCAACCTGATTCAAATCGAGCAGGGGGAGACTGTTAATGCGGTTATTCCTGTAGAGAAGTTTGAAGAGGACAAGCATTTGTTCTTTGCGACAAGACTGGGTATCGTCAAGAAGACCCCGCTGGATGATTATGTGAACATCCGTAGAGGTGGACTTATAGCTATTAATCTTCGGGAAGATGATGATCTTATCGAAGTGAAGCTGACCCATCCTGGTCAGGAACTGATCATGGGTACTGCTCAGGGAATGTCTATCCGCTTCGCTGAGAGTGATGTCCGCTCCATGGGAAGAAGTGCAACCGGAGTTAAAGGGATTACACTGGATGCCAATGATCAGCTGATCGGCATGGATATTGTGGATCCGGAACGGGATGTCCTTATTGTAACTACCAAAGGATAT
>NZ_CP084530.1:15000-77500 GCF_023704175.1 Paenibacillus sp. YPG26
TTGCACAGACAACCAGGATGTTGGCTTAGAAGCAGCCACCATTTAAAGAGTGCGTAATAGCTCACTGGTCGAGTGACTCTGCGCCGAAAATGTAACGGGGCTAAACACACCACCGAAGCTATGGCTTGATGCTTTGCATCAGGGGTAGGGGAGCGTTGTATGCAGGTTGAAGGTGTACCGTAAGGAGCGCTGGACAGCATACAAGTGAGAATGCCGGTATGAGTAACGAAAAGATCAGTGAGAATCTGATCCGCCGAAAGCCTAAGGGTTCCTGAGGAAGGTTCGTCCGCTCAGGGTAAGTCGGGACCTAAGGCGAGGCCGAAAGGCGTAGTCGAAGGACAACAGGCCCAGATTCCTGTACCACCGTAATCCGTTATGAGCGATGGGGTGACGCAGCAGGGTAGTGACGCGGACTGATGGATGTCCGTCTAAGCAGTGAGGCTGGTGTGTAGGCAAATCCGCACACCGTTAAGGCTGGGCTGTGATGGGGAGCGAAAATTACAGTAGCGAAGGTCATGATCTCACACTGCCAAGAAAAGCCTCTAGTCAGGAGAAGGTGCCCGTACCGCAAACCGACACAGGTAGGCGAGAAGAGAATTCTAAGGCGCGCGGAAGAACTCTCGTTAAGGAACTCGGCAAAATGACCCCGTAACTTCGGGAGAAGGGGTGCCCCGGTAGTGTGAATAGCACGAGGGGGCCGCAGTGAAAAGGCCCAAGCGACTGTTTAGCAAAAACACAGGTCTGTGCGAAGCCGTAAGGCGAAGTATACGGGCTGACGCCTGCCCGGTGCTGGAAGGTTAAGGGGAGTGGTTAGGGGTAACCCGAAGCTATGAACCGAAGCCCCAGTAAACGGCGGCCGTAACTATAACGGTCCTAAGGTAGCGAAATTCCTTGTCAGGTAAATTCTGACCCGCACGAATGGCGTAACGACTTGGGCGCTGTCTCAACGAGAGATCCGGTGAAATTTTAATACCTGTGAAGATGCAGGTTACCCGCGACAAGACGGAAAGACCCCATGGAGCTTTACTGCAGCTTGATATTGGACTTGGGTACGATTTGTACAGGATAGGTGGGAGCCTAAGAAGCCGGAGCGCCAGCTTCGGTGGAGGCAACGTTGGGATACCACCCTGATCGTATCGGAGTTCTAACCTGGTACCGTGAACCGGTATGGGGACAGTGTCAGGTGGGCAGTTTGACTGGGGCGGTCGCCTCCTAAAGAGTAACGGAGGCGCCCCAAGGTTCCCTCAGAATGGTTGGAAATCATTCGAAGAGTGCAAAGGCATAAGGGAGCTTGACTGCGAGACTGACAAGTCGAGCAGGGACGAAAGTCGGGCTTAGTGATCCGGTGGTACCGCATGGAAGGGCCATCGCTCAACGGATAAAAGCTACCCTGGGGATAACAGGCTTATCTCCCCCAAGAGTCCACATCGACGGGGAGGTTTGGCACCTCGATGTCGGCTCATCGCATCCTGGGGCTGAAGTAGGTCCCAAGGGTTGGGCTGTTCGCCCATTAAAGCGGTACGCGAGCTGGGTTCAGAACGTCGTGAGACAGTTCGGTCCCTATCTGTCGTGGGCGTAGGAAATTTGAGAGGAGCTGTCCTTAGTACGAGAGGACCGGGATGGACGCACCGCTGGTGCACCAGTTGTTCCGCCAGGAGCACAGCTGGGTAGCTACGTGCGGAAGGGATAAGCGCTGAAAGCATCTAAGCGTGAAGCCCCCCTCAAGATGAGATTTCCCAGTATGTAAGACCCCTTGAAGACGACGAGGTAGATAGGCTGGGGGTGGAAGTGCAGCAATGCATGGAGCTGACCAGTACTAATCGGTCGAGGGCTTATCCAAGACAGCTTCACGAAGTGTAACTTCGGAAGCGACACAATCTAACACGCACAATTCGTTTCGTATCTAGCTTTCAGGCGATCAAGCCTGAAGAGAATTCCGTTTGGTGGCGATGGCGGAGGGGTTCCACGCGTACCCATCCCGAACACGACCGTTAAGCCCTCCAGCGCCAATGGTACTTGGACCGCAGGGTCCTGGGAGAGTAGGACGCCGCCAAGCGAAGAACCACTGCCGATCACCGGTGGTGGTTTTTATTTTTACCCAGGTCCTATTTCAGAATAGAAAACTGAATGGATTCAAATATAAGAATGCCCCGTTTCTCACATGAGAGAAACGGGGCATTTATGATGCGTTGTGAAGCTATGGCATGTAGTAAGAGATATCTTGTTCACTAAGTCTGATCAGTCCACCCTCCGGTTGTCTACGAAGTGCAAGGAATCCATAGTAGCGGGGGAGCATGATCCAAAAATGCCAGAATGTCATAGAGATTACAAAGGATAAGGGTGACCACGGAAGTAGAATTGCGATCAAGCACAGTCCTATCCAGGTGGTATGCAGCTGAACTTTACGGAATGTCTGATAGTTAACATGCTGATCCGGCATATAACCCATCCAGGGAAGCTTGACGCTGACTTTCCAGCGCTTACTATAGGATTGAAGGACAATGATAAGTACCGAACGGGAAATGGCCAGATGAAACCAGAGGATTACAGGTAAGGAGAATAAGAATGAGAATACACTGGTCCACATGATAAGAATGATTTCAGCCAGAACACAGAACAGAGGCAATAACAGATATGTAACGACCAGGGGCCTCGGGAATGTAGCCTTCTTAAGAAGCCTGTATTGGTAGAAGGTTGCTTGGCTGTTATTTTCAATAGACATGAATTAGCAAGTCCCCCCTCAGGGAATTCATTTAGTTAGTAAGCCTGATATGTATGTCTTATTAATATATCGGATGGAAATAGTAAAATTTAAGGTTTGCCGGTACAAACACCTAAAGAAAGCGCGCTGCATACATATATAGAAACAAATTGAAAGGGCTATGAAATAGGTTTAAAATAATAGAAACTGTGCCATACTGATAGTAAAAAGATAAGGTGGGATCTTTTATGGACGGGCAGAGCGAAGGAAAATGCATCATTTGCGGCGAGCATAAGCAAGAAGGCATTGTCATTGTCTCTGAATTTATCTGTGACGCATGTGAAGCGGAAATGGTTCACACAGATGTTAAGGATGATAAATACCACTTTTTCATTCACCGAATGAAGCAGATCTGGTTGCAAAATAATGCTTAGGCCTTGATGAAGGGATCCACTTGGATAGAAGGGGGTCCTTTTTTGTTTGATTTTGATTTATCTGTGACAGCAAAGATTATGAATTAGATAGGATACAGGCTTATTATACGATAAAATAGAGATAAACTGCAGGGAAGGACTTCATTTCGTATGTCTAACCAGAATAAATATATAAAAGCTCCTTTGGTGGAGGCGCTTGTGAACTATGCTGAGAGAAAGGATGCTTCTTTTCACGTACCTGGTCATAAGAATGGTCGCGTGTATCAGCGGTTGACTGAGACATATCAGATATTTGGCAGTATAGCGGGTATAGATGCTACAGAGATCTCTGGACTGGATGATCTGCATCATCCGGAGGGAGTCATAGCTGAGGCAGAGGAAAAAGCAGCCCGCTTCTTCGGAGCCGAAGCCACGTACTTCCTGGTGGCCGGGAGCACCGCCGGCAACTTGGCTCTAATTCTCTCGGTGTGTACATCACCGGGAGATGTGCTGCTTGTTCAGCGCAATGTGCATAAATCCGTGATTCACGGACTTATGCTGGCTGGCGCGAACGCGGTGTTCCTTGGGCCGCAGGCTGATACTGCCAGCGGCTTAGTGACCATCCCGTCGGTAGAGACGGTGCGTGAAGCCCTTCGCCGGTATCCCGGCGCCAAGGGGCTTCTGGTAACGCACCCGAATTATTACGGGATGGGCGGCAGTCTTGCTCCGCTTGCCGGGCTCTGTCACTGCAGCGGAATTCCGCTGCTTGTTGATGAGGCGCATGGAGCTCATTTTGGGCTGCACCCTGCACTGCCAAGGAGTGCACTCAGCGAAGGTGCGGATGGCGTCGTACAATCGACGCACAAGATGCTGTCCGGGCTGACAATGAGCGCTATGCTGCACGTACAAGGGGGCCGGATTGACCGCAAGCTGCTTCGCCAGCGGCTGGCTATGATTCAAAGCTCAAGCCCCTCTTATCCAATCATGGCTTCCCTTGACCTTAGCCGGGGACTGCTGGAGGCGGAAGGTCCTTCTATATTTGAAGAAGGACTTCAATACGCTGGCAAGCTTCGCCAAGAGATTATGAGACTAAGACGATTCGGTGTCGTTGATATACAACCTGCTGCGGGCAGTAGGGACCTCGTCGAAGGGGATGAATATCTGTATGGATACACCACTCAGGATCCTTTTAAAGTGGTGATCTATGATAAGTACAACCAGATAAGCGGTTATAAGCTGCAGGAACGTCTGGAACAGGCAGGCTGTATTCCGGAGATGAGCGATTCCCGGTATGTGGTGCTTGCACTCAGCTTGGGTACAAGCCTGCAGGATGTAGAGAGACTGCTAACGGCTTTAGCTGATATGGATGAAGAAGTAATCACCGAGGGGCAGCTTACAAACAGTGAGGGTGTTTGCGAAGCTTCCAACAAGTATGTCACTTCATCCGGTTCAGAGGTGAATCGGGATCACCGAGACAATAGCCCGGGAGAAGCTGTGATTCCTGATCATCAAAAATTTTCCACGTGGAACATTTACAGCGCTTCAGCTATTAGTACGGAGGTGCCTTTTCGCATGACTCCTGTAAGAGAAGAGGAGACGGAGAAGGTGTCCATTTATCACACAGAGGGACGGGTTGCCGCAGAAATGGTCATTCCATATCCACCAGGGATTCCTCTATTATATCCAGGAGAATGGATCACGCCAGACATTGCAGGCCTGCTTACTAAGCTGTATCACGCAGGAGCTAAGTGCCAGGGAACAGCAGACTCAACAATGAGTACTTTGCGCGTATATAAAAATCAGAAAGTTGGAGCAAAACAATGAATGGCAAATGGGGAACATTTATTACTTTTGAGGGAGGGGAGGGGGCAGGGAAGACAACGGTCCTGAGCAGGTTATCTGAACTAATGAAGGAACAGGGCATTCCCTTCTTGATAACCAGGGAGCCAGGGGGAATTGAAATTGCCGAGAAGATCAGAACCATTATTCTGGATCCGCTGAATACGGCGATGGATAGCAGGACTGAGGCACTGCTCTATGCGGCTGCAAGAAGGCAGCACTTAGTAGAGAAGGTTATCCCCGCACTGCAGCAAGGTATACATGTCTTTTGTGACCGATTTATCGATAGCAGCCTGGCTTATCAAGGACACGCACGTGGGCTGGGTATTGAGCATATTTTATCGGTAAATTCCTTTGCAACAGAAGGAAAAATGCCTGACCGAACCTTTTACCTCGATATTGAGCCGGAGAAGGGGCTTGCAAGAATAGAAGCCAATCGGGGCCGCGAGGTGAATCGCCTTGATTTGGAGGAATTAAGCTTTCATCACAGGGTTAGAGAGGGCTATCACCTGCTTGCAGATAGATTTTCTGATCGGATTGTCGTAGTTGATGCAGACAGGGATATAGAAACCGTAGTTAATGACATAAAAGGCTATCTAAGCTTGGCTTTAAAGGGTTTCCGCGAGTAATTGTAGAGTGGTATAATATTTCCTAAGAGAAGATGTTCTTCTCTTATACCGTGTAGGAAAGCCGCCACAAGCAGATGCCTACACCACGAATCGAAGGGGGACTGTGAAGATGAAGCTGATTGTTGCAATTATCCAGGACAAGGACAGTAACCGTCTATCCGCTGCACTAGTGAAATCCAACTTTCGTGCTACCAAGCTGGCCAGTACGGGCGGCTTTCTACGTGCCGGGAACACGACGTTTATGATCGGGGTAGACGACAATCAGGTAGAGACCGTGCTGGGTGTCATTCGAAGCAGTTGTAAGGTTCGTGAGCAGCTAGTCACTCCGGTTACTCCGATGAGTGGAACTACAGATTCATATCTGCCTCTGCCTGTTGAAGTGCAGGTTGGCGGGGCTACCGTGTTCGTACTGCCAGTTGATCGGTTTGAGCATTTCTAACCGGTTAGGGATCAGGCTGAGCATAGTTAATGATTAAACGAGGAATGGCGTGATATAGATTGAAAATTGAACCGGGATATAGACCGCTTACTAGTGGTAGAGGAATTACAGACGGTACCAACAAACCCGTGGCAGCCAAAAGCTTCTCTGATGCGATGCAGCAGCAAGGAGAACAGGCGTCTCAGGAGGAACTAAGCCGCCGGGTAAAGGAAATCCAGCTGCAGGGCGACCGTCTGGCCTATTCCATGACGGTTCGGGAGCTTAAAGCCTACCGTCTTCTGGTCAAACGCTTTCTGGAGGACACCGTTCGGCGCGGTGTCCGAATGAAGGAAGTGAAGGGCTGGGATCGGCGGGGAAGAGGCAAGAAGTATAACCTGATTGATGAGATTGACTCAGCTCTTTTAGGTATGGCAGATGAGCTGCTTGAAAGTGAACAGGGCAAGATTGAACTGCTCCAGAAGATTGGAGAAATACGCGGAATGCTGATTAATCTAAGCTTTTAGGCTAACCCTTCCGCGTAGAGGAAGAGAGGAACTATGTCTTTTAAGGAAATTGCCGGGCAAGATGCGGCCAAGAAGCTGCTGCAGAATGGGCTTCGCCAGAACAAGATATCTCACGCTTATCTATTCAGCGGCCCTGCGGGAAGTGGACAGAAGGAGATGGCATTGTCCTTCGTACAAGCTCTATTCTGTACGGAGGGTGAAGATGATGCTTGCGGGGAATGCCTGGAATGCCGAAAGCTGCTCCATGGTAACCATCCCGACCTGCATGTAATTGAACCTGAAGGAAATTCCATAAAAATTGACCAAATCCGCGATCTGCAGCGGATTTTCTCTTATCGCTCGGAAAGCGGGAATTTGAAGGCGTATATTATACAAGATGCAGAGAAAATGACTGTGCAGGCAGCGAACAGCCTGCTCAAATTCCTGGAGGAGCCCCCTTCTCCAGCGGTTGCAATTCTACTGTCTGATAATGGACGGGCTCTGCTACCCACTATTCAATCCAGATCACAGCTGGTTCCCTTTACAGCGCTAAGTCCGGAACTTATGATGCAGGTATTATCGAGCGGGGATTATTCCGCCGCTCTGATCCGTGCAGCCGTCCATTTAGCGGCAGGTATTGAGGCTTGCCGTGATCTGCTGCAGCAGAATTGGTTTGCAGAAATCAGAAATGTAGTGGTACAATTGGGAAAGGAATCGACGAGCAGAGCGGGTTCTACCCTTATTACAGCTCAGCAGAGCGTAATCAAGGCAGGACTTGGTGATCACTTGGATGTCCTATTCGACCTTTTTCATTTGTGGTTCAAAGATATGATTCATGCCAGTTATCAGAAGCACGATAGTATCGTTTTCATAGATGAGTGGGAGTTTATCTCCAATCATGCCAGAACACGAAGCGCCGAAGAATGGATCTCCTATATGGCGCTGGCCGCAGACAGCAAGAAGAAGCTGCGGTATAATATGAACGGCCAGCTATGCCTGGAGCAGTTCCTGATTGCTTTAATGGAACAGAAATGAAGCCGGTGCTTAATGGACGGGCTAGTAGGACAAACTTTCTCCCACATATATGGATTGAAGCTGAAGGTTCAATTTGTATAGGTTTAGAATTTAGTTACCAGGCGGGTAATTACGCCGGATTAGCACAAGCTATATGAGGGGGTTAGTTTTTGTACACTGTAGTGGGTGTCCGTTTCAAAAAAGCGGGCAAAATATATTACTTCGATCCACTCGAGCTTGCGGTGGAGAAGGAGAATTGCGTCATCGTTGAGACAGCACGAGGGATTGAATATGGCAAAGTGGTCGTCGGCAAGAAGCTGGTAGACGAGACGGATGTGGTGCTTCCACTGAAGAAGGTCATCCGGGTTGCGGATGGATCAGATGCCAAAGTTGTTGAGGAGAATAAGCTTGCGGCCAAGAATGCCTTTGCCACATGTTTAAATAAAATCAAAGATCATGATTTGAAAATGAAGCTGGTCGATGTGGAATTTACTTTTGACCGTAACAAGATCATTTTTTATTTTACGGCCGAGGGTAGAGTGGACTTCCGGGAGCTTGTTAAGGACCTCGCAAGTATCTTCCGAACAAGAATTGAACTTCGTCAAATTGGCGTCAGAGATGAGGCGAAGATGCTGGGCGGGATTGGACCATGCGGACGGGTGCTCTGCTGCTCGTCATGGCTTGGTGATTTCGAGCCTGTATCGATCAAGATGGCCAAGGATCAAAGCCTGTCGTTGAATCCTACGAAGATCTCCGGTCTGTGTGGCCGGTTGATGTGCTGCCTCAAATTTGAGCATGATAATTATGAAAGTACCAAAGAAGAGCTGCCTTCCGTAGGCAAATTGGTCATTACTTCCCTGGGTGAAGGGAAAGTAGTGGGGATCAATGCCGGATCACGGACGGTGCACGTACAGCTTTTTGAAATCGGCAAGGTTAAAGAACTTCCATTGGATGACGTGGTCATCAAGTAAACCATAGAGATGACTCTTGGGGTGGGAACTTGGAGAAAAAAGATATTTATACAAACCTGCTTGATTTGGAAACCAAAATGGAGAGCTTGCACAGCGAGCTTGGCATTCTTAAGCTTGAAGTGAAGAAGCTGCTGGAGGAGAACCAGCGTTATTCTCTTGAGAATGAGCAGCTGCGCAAAGTACTGAAGCGGGAAGCCGAAGCGACTGGCTCTGCGTCCGTAATATCCGATCATCCTGCTGACCTTCATGAGGGCGGGGAGAATATCGATATTGTTGGCGAGGGTTATGACAACCTGGCTCGCCTGTACCATGAAGGCTTCCACATTTGTAATGTGTATTATGGACATCTGCGTACAGAGGGCGACTGCCTGTTCTGTCTGTCTTTTCTTAATAAATAACAAGCCGTAGGAGGTTATTCCTACGGTTTTTTTCAAATTTGAATGAAATGGAAGTAATGGACGAATGCAAACAGTACCGATTTATGATCAAGAGCGGATCGATGATCTGCTTACCCACGACCTGCATATTATTCAAAGCGATGAGGTATTTAGCTTCTCGATGGATGCTGTCCTGCTCGCACGTTTTGCCTCTGTACCCAAACACGGCAGGATTCTGGATCTATGCACGGGGAACGGCGTTGTCCCGCTGCTGCTTACCACAAGAACCGAAGCACAGATTGAAGGCATTGAGATTCAGGAACGACTTGCAGACATGGCGGACCGAAGCGTGCGGATGAATGGCCTGGGAGACCGTATTAAGATTAGGCTCGGGGATCTGAGGGAGCTGGTGAACGAGACGGGACATGGCGTCTATGATGCGATTACGGTTAATCCTCCTTATATGCCGCTTAGAGCAGGAGAGATCAAGCTCAACACCCACCAGGCTATCGCGCGGCATGAGATTCATTGCAGCCTGGAAGAGGTTATCCAAGCTTCAATGCGGCTTCTGCGCAATGGGGGAAAAGTCACCATGGTACATAAGCCACAGCGGCTGGGTGAGATTATATCTCTGCTCAGACAGTACCGGCTTGAACCGAAGGTAATCCGGTTCGTCCATCCACGCAAGCATATGGAGGCTAATATTGTGCTAATTGAGGCATTAAGAGACGGGAAGCCGGATCTGCGTATTCTTCCGCCCTTGATTGTATATCAGGAGGACGGTCAATACTGTCCGGAGATCATGGATATCTATTATGGATCAAATGAGGGAACCAGATGAGTATACACGTACAAAAAAGCTTTCAGTCAGAGGGTGAGCGGCAGATTGGCAAGCTGTTCCTTGTGGCCACACCCATAGGCAATCTGGAGGATATGACCTACCGGGCTGTGCGAACACTCCAAGAGGCTGATATAATCGCTGCCGAGGATACCAGGCAGACCCGCAAGCTGTTATCACACTTTGAAATTTCACCCAAGCGGCTTCTCAGTTATCATGAGCATAACAAGGCGGCAAGCGGACCCGAGCTTGTCAGACTTATAATAGAAGGAAATGATCTGGCGCTCGTTAGTGATGCCGGTCTTCCGGCTATCTCTGACCCTGGGCATGACCTCGTTAAGCTTGCGCTTGAAGAAGGTATCTCCGTCATTCCTATTCCCGGGGCCAATGCGGCACTCTCCGCGCTGATTGTATCAGGGCTTGCGACAGAACGCTTTCAGTTCGCCGGCTTTCTGCCCAGAGATAAGAAGGACAGGGAACGCTATCTTAGCTTGCTGCGGGATTATGAAGGAACTATTCTGCTCTACGAGTCTCCCCACCGGGTCATCAAGACGCTCCAGCATATCCTTGATATATGCGGGGACCGGAATATAGCCATGGCCAGAGAGCTGACAAAGCGATATGAAGAGGTGGCTAGGGGACCTATTAGTGCTTGTCTAGGCTGGCTGGAGGAGCATCCGCCTCTTGGCGAGTACTGTATTGCGATAGAGGGCGCCAAGGAAGAGGAAGTTCAGGAGCGTAAGGGACTGTGGTGGCAGCCGTTAACGATTGAGGATCATGTCACGCACTATGAGCAGGAGGAAGGCCTTGGCAGGAAGGATGCCATGAAAAAGGCGGCGATTGACCGCGGTGTATCCAAGAGGGATATCTACAACGCTCTACTCTAAGCATAGATTCGGGGTAATATAGGTTATTACAAAAAAATGACCTTCTTCAGGCCGGATTCAGGGCCTGGAGAAGGTTCCAAAGGAGATATGAAAAGGTTAGAATTAACAGTTTAAGTAAATCTATTATATAATACTTTTCTTAATTTGTCACAGGTGCAGGAATCTCGGATAGACACTCATGACATACAATTTTGCCCTTGAAGTAAGTAACATGCTCAGCATTACCACAGAAAATGCAAGCGGGTTCGTATTTCTTAAGCATGATGCGTTCACCATCTACATAAATCTCGAGCGCATCCTTCTCGCCAATACCCAGAGTACGGCGTAATTCAATAGGAATAACCACCCGTCCTAGCTCGTCTACTTTTCTTACAATACCTGTTGATTTCATCATAACCGATGATTACCCCTCTCGCTATAATTTTAAAATGCCATAATTCGACACGGTTCTCTGTTTTATGATAATTATAATACCAACGTTTGCCAAAACAGTCAACCTATTTAATGGAGCAGTCTATTTTTTTATTATAGATATAGTCGATAACCCCAAACAGAGCTTTGGATCCACCCGATACATTGCTCGGGGGCATTATTCGACATTTGGAAATTGAGAATATTATTTATACGACATTATTCGACAAAAGTTGTGCTCAACACTCAAAAAATATAAAAATAATTTTTGGATAGGAGCTGGAGATCATGAACCATCCACTTTCTGAAGAAAAGGTATTCAAAGATCCGGTACATAATTATGTTCATGTGCAGGATGACTTGATCTGGTCTCTGATTAATACACCGGAATTTCAGCGTTTGAGAAGGATCCGGCAGTTGGGAACATCTTATTTGACTTTTCACGGGGCAGAGCACAGCCGGTTCTCTCATTCACTAGGGGTCTATGAAATTACGCGCAGGATTATCTCCCAATTTGAGAGATCCTCTTATCCCGATTGGCCCCTGGAGGAGAAGCAGGTTGCCTTGTGCGCGGCTCTTCTGCATGATCTTGGGCATGGCCCGTTCTCTCATTCTATTGAAGAAGCCTTCCATATGAATCACGAGGATTGGACCTGCAAGATTGTGCTTGGGGATACCGAGGTCAATAGGGTGCTTAGAAGGGAAGGGGATGACTTCCCGGAGAAGGTCGCCTCAGTGATACGTAAGGACTATGATAAAGCCATTGTGGTCAATCTGGTGTCGAGCCCGCTTGATGCGGACCGTATGGATTATCTGCTGCGGGATGCTTATTTCACCGGTGTTAACTACGGCACGATAGACATCGACCGGATTTTAAGAATGCTTCGTCCTTTTCAAGGCAGGGTGGTGGTTAAGGAGTCAGGAATGCATGCCGTGGAGGATTATCTGATGTCCAGATATCAAATGTACTGGCAGGTATATTTCCACCCGGTTACCCGGAGCTCCGAAATTATACTGCGTCAGATCTTCCGTAGGGCGAAGGAACTTCATCAGAATGGATTCAGGTTCTCCTTTCTGCCTGACCCTTTGCCAGGCCTCTTTAATCGGGATCTAACCGTAGAAGAATATTTACAGCTTGATGAAGCATTGGTGCAGACCACATTTGTCCAATGGAGACGTGAAGATGATGGGCTGCTAGCAGATCTTTGCTCCCGTTTCATTGATCGGAGGCTGTATAAATATACTGAACTGGAAATGCTAGATATGGAAATGATTGATGGAATGCGCCGTATCTTCCGGGATTTAGGACTTGATCCTAATTACGATTTGGAGATTGATTTTCCGACGGATCTTCCCTATGATGTGTTCCGGCCTGAAGATGACTCCAAGAAACAAATTTTGCTGCTAGACCGCCAAGACAGGCTGCGTGAAATTTCGGAGGTATCTGACATTGTTCGTTCCATCAGCGGAATTCACCGTGGTAAATACCACATGTACTACCCGGAAGATAAGCTGCGTGCAGTAGCTCATCTGCTGCCTGAAGAAACAGTCCGATTATTTAATTTGCAGATAAGCTAAAGGAGGTTATTTCACCATGCTATTTGACACACACACCCATTTGGATGCTCCGCAGTTCGACGAGGATCGCGAAGAGGTAATTGCCCGCGCAGTGGAGCAGGGGGTGACCCGGATGGTTAATGTCGGATTTAATCGGGAGACGATTCCTTCCACCATGAAGCTGGCTGAAGCTTATGAGTTCATCTACGCTGCCGTTGGATGGCATCCACAGGATGCAATAACGATGAAGGATGGAGATCTGGAATGGATAGCAGAGCTCTGTGGACATAAGAAGGTCGTGGCTATCGGAGAGATTGGGCTGGATTATTATTGGGATACCTCACCGAAGGATGTCCAGCACGCTGTATTCCGCAAGCAAATTGGACTTGCCCGCAGTCTGAACATGCCCATCGTTATTCATAACCGGGATGCGCACGAGGATGTGGTTCGAATCCTGAGGGAGGAAAAGGCCAGTGAGGTTGGCGGTATTATGCATTCGTTCTCGGGCAGCTGGGAGACGGCCAAGATGTGTCTGGATATGGGATTCCATATTTCCTTCGGGGGGCCTGTTACTTTCAAGAATGCCAAACAGCCGAAGGAAGTATTAGTACAGATTCCGGATGACCGTCTGCTGGTCGAGACCGACTCTCCCTACCTGACTCCGCATCCATTCCGGGGCAAGAGAAATGAGTCGGCCCATGTGCGGCTTGTAGCGGAAATGGCAGCTGAGCTTAAAGGCATTTCTCTGGAGGAATTAGCTGATATAACAACCAAAAATGCGCTGGAACTATTTGGTATTCGCTGAAATCGGGAGTAAAAGTGGTGAAATAAAGAGTATTTCGGAAAGATTAATTGTTTTTAATCAATAAAAGGGTGATTATTACAAAATATTAACCAAATATTTAAAAAAACTAGTTGATTCCTGCTTTACAACATGCATATAAACAGGATAGAATCTTTTCAGTAATTGATTTGTTAAGTTTGTAAAGCGGCGTGATTTTGCTAGCTAAGTGAATTTCACTAAGAATTGGATTCATTTACATGGCTTTAGCCCGCTTACACAGTCAATTACAAGGTTCCAAGAACCAGTCTCGCTGAATCTCCCTCACCGGAGAACGGGGGAACCAATACGGTTATTCTGAAGAATGAATGTTCCGTATTTGATTTCTTTACGGGTCTTTGGGGTGAATTCAAGGTCATTGCGCCATGAGCGGATGAACTAAGATAGGGCAGCTCTCTACGCCCGAACCCGACAGCTAACCTCGTAAGCGTATGAAGAGAGAGGCATACTCGTGCATCCTACATTCCTTTAGTCAGCCGGAAGCCACGAAAGAGATCCTCTTAAACTCTTTCTCTAGGCTTCTTTTTGTTTTGAATAAAGGTGATAGGACGGTCATACAGTGGTATGACAGGAGGAGCCTAACAGGCTGGAGCAGGATGCGGAATGCGGGTATTTCAGCATTTCGTAAAAAACGGTATATAGTCGCGTCAAATTCTATATGAGTCGATCTTAGACGGCGGGGCTATGAAGGAGGACGTAAGAAGTGGGCTTTTTCGGACCTAAAGAAACTACCCATGGTTCACGATCATCCAGCATGTCTTACGCGTTGCGATGGAAGCAAGAGAACAAGCGTCAAATTATAGTTGGAGGCATCATCACCGTCGCATTGCTTGTCAGCGTAATGGCTTGGTTCTACATCCAGGCTGACAAGAGCATCTACTTGGTTGCAGATGGCACAACGCAGTCTGCCGGCACGCCGGAGACGAAGCCAGATCAAGTGCTGGAACAGCAAGAAGCTAACCTGAATGTCGGAGAGAACGGTTCACCATCCCTTAGCAGTACTTTTCAAGATGGGAATCAGCTCTTCATCGACCGTGTGGTTCCGGTTAAAGTCACAGCGGATGGCGTGACTAATCAACACCTTACTACAGCGGACAATGTTCAGGAGGCTATCTCCAAGCTGGGCGTATCTGTATCAAGCGAAGATAAGGTGTATCCTTCCTTGAACAGTCCGATTCAATCGGATCTGCATATTCGTATCGTCAGGGTTGATAAGCATATCCTGAAGAGAACAGAGAGCATTCCTTACACCTTCGTCAAGACTTCGGATCCCTCCTTGGAGAAGGGCAAGACCAAGCTGGTTCAGAAGGGCCGCACGGGTGTTGTGGTTCACGAAATTGAGAAGGTATATCAAGATGGTGAGTTCGTATCGAAACGGTTGGTTAATAAGTCCGTTGAGAAGCAGCCATCCACAAAAGTATTGGCTGTAGGCACGAAGCCAAAGACCCAAGTTCTAGCAGCGAGCATTGACCGTTCCTCCCAGGCTGTGAAGATCAGCCAGAACAACAGTATCAAAAAGGGCGGCGTGCAGTTTAAATATAAAAAGGTGCTGAAGAACGTATCCTTAACTGCTTACTCTTCTGAAGAGGACGGTATTGGTACCAGGACAGCTTCTGGAACCCGCGTAAGCGAAGGAAGAACCATTGCGGTAGATACCAAAGTGATTCCAATGGGCTGGTGGGTCTATATTGAAGGTGTGGGCTTCCGCAGAGCGGAGGATACAGGCGGCGCCATTAAAGGCAACAAAATTGATGTGTATTATGATAGTTTGAAGGCTGCCAATAACTTTGGCCGCAAGAAGGGACGCACGGTCTACGTGATTGGTCCTGTCAAACCGGAATTGAACTAATCCAATCTGTACTGACATTTACTTTGGACGTGGAATAAGGTACCATTACAGATGGTTAATATGTATATGATAAGAAGAGGAGCCTTCCTCTTCTTTTTGTTATTCTGATACTTAATATATCGGAAATACAGACAGTTTGATTAAGCAGTCGGACGAAGTGAACAAGAGAACAGGCGCCTAAGGGTGCTTTTCTTTTATTATAAAGCTGTGGTGGAAAGGGTGGCGTCCATGATCAAGGAGGTCATTGTAGTAGAAGGCCGGGACGATACGGTTGCCGTCAAGAGAGCGGTAGAGGCCGATACGATTGAGACTGGCGGGTCAGCCATTGGTCCGGCTGTCATTAGAAAGATCAAGCTCGCACAAGAGCGCAGGGGTGTTATTATTCTAACAGACCCGGATCATGCCGGAGAGCGGATCCGCAAGATTGTGGCTGCGAAGGTGCCCGGATGCAAGCATGCCTTCCTGACAGAGGCGGAGGCGACCTACCGGGGAGATATCGGGGTGGAGAACGCCTCACCTGAGACGATCCGTGAGGCGCTGTCCCGGGTACGCAGTGAGTATACGGGAGATGAGACGCTTATTGAATTCAGTGACCTCATTGAGGCGGGGTTAATTGTGCATCCTAATGCTGCCGCAAGACGCCACTTCATGGGTGAGCTGCTGGGAATAGGTTACTGTAACGGGAAGCAGTTCTTTAAGCGCCTGCGTATCTTTCAGATCAGCAGGGAGGAATTCGCTGCAGCCCTTCATCAATTAGAGAACAAAGGAGTATAACAAGAATGAGCAGGATGGAAGAGATATCAACCCCGAAGCGGACGAAGGAAATTATTCAGCGGCACGGATTCTCATTCAAGAAGAGTCTGGGTCAGAACTTTCTTATCGATCAGAATATCCTGTCCAAAATTGTGGGAGCTGCTGAGCTGGACGAGACCAAGGGAGCGCTTGAGATCGGTCCGGGTATTGGCGCACTGACGCAGAAGCTGGCTGAAGCTGCAGGCAGGGTCACGGCCGTAGAGATCGATCAGAGGCTTATTCCGATTCTGAAGGAAGTGCTTGAGCCTTACTCGAATATCAAAGTTGTGCATGGGGATGTTCTGAAGCTGGACCTCCGGACCTTAATCGAGGCGGAGTATAAAGATCAGACCGGGCTCAGTGTAGTGGCCAACCTCCCTTACTATGTAACGACACCGATAATTATGAAGCTGCTGGAAGAGCATCTGCCGCTTGAGAACATTGTTGTGATGATTCAGAAGGAAGTGGCAGAGCGTATGGCTGCAGCTCCAGGGGGCAAGGAATATGGAAGCCTTAGTATTGCGGTTCAGTACTATTGTGAGCCTGAGCTGGTCTGTATCGTTCCGCACACCGTCTTTATCCCGCAGCCGAATGTGGATTCAGCGGTCATCCGTCTGAAGGTCCGCAAGGAGCCTCCGGTTCTGGTGGATAACGAGAAATTCTTTTTTGAAGTCGTCCAAGCCTCTTTTGCGCAGCGGAGAAAGACGATTGCCAATAACCTCAAGACCCGTTTCTTCGCAAAAGAAGGCCGTGAGGAGCTGGAGAGACTGCTGCAGGAAGCAGAGATTATTCCGTCAAGACGGGCGGAGACGTTAAGCCTCGATGAATTTGGAAGGCTTAGCAACGTGCTGCTCCGGGCTGGACTGAGCTAGTCTGCCCGGGTGGAGAGGAACCAAATTCCACATTTGCCCATACGATGAGTCTAGAGGTGATGGACTTGACGAATCTGGGAGACTTGGTTGTACGTAAATCTTACGGAGGAGATGTTACCTTCCGTGTGGAATCCATGACACGCAGCCAAGCAATCATTAAAGGAACTGAATTCCGATTATTGGCGGATGCCCCGCTTACGGATTTGGTTAGAGTGGATCGCCCGGTACCCTCCGAGAAGTCCCAGCGGGCCAGAGTGAAGGCCACGGAATCGCTGGAGCGGCTGCAGAAGGACCGGAAGGACCAGGATGAGCGGAATCAGGCGGAGCTGATGCAGGAGCTGCATTCGCTAAGTGGGCCAGCTTACTTCGAGGTGCCAGGGAAGGTGCTTCATCTGGACGGGGACCCGGCTTATCTGAAGAAAAGCCTGGATCTCTATGAGAGGCTGCGTGTACCTGCAGATGGTTACTATGTCCAGGAGCCCGCGATGGCGGATGCGCTGCGGAGTCTGCTGCCCCGGCTGCGGCCCGATATCCTGGTCATTACGGGACATGATGGGGTTCTCAAGAGCCTGATTAACCATGACTTGTACAACCTGAACAGCTACAAGAACTCGCGGAGCTTCGTAGAGGCTGTTCAGGTGGCTCGTCAGTATGAGCGCGGCTTTGATTCTCTGACGATTGTCGCGGGGGCCTGTCAGTCTCACTTTGAGGCGCTGCTGCAGGCGGGAGCCAACTTCGCAAGCTCGCCGGCCCGCATTCTCATTCATGCGCTGGACCCGGTGTATGTGGCTGCTAAGGCTTCTTTTACACCGATTCGAAGTACAATTCATATTACAGATGTGCTTAATCATACAATCAGCGGTCTTCAGGGTGTAGGGGGAATCGAAACCCGGGGCAGCTATCGCGTAGGTCTGCCAAGATTTCGGGATCTCTCGACATTAAAAGTGGTCCCCTCAGCCAACTAACTTCATCTTAGCCTTAGGTCCCGGTTGCGGGGCCTGTTTGTTTTTACAGTGAGCTAATTTAAAATCCGGCAATTTTACATAAGCTAAATAGTAACCAGGTTTAATTTTTCCCGTCACAATAAGGGTCTGGACAGGCCGCTAAAAATAATCGTTGACAATCGATTTTGACCCTTGATATAATTATTTATTTTGATTTGACAAATTGGTTGGTTGGAAGTATAATGGACAAGAAAGAGGTGGTCATAGGTAATGGCGAAAAATGCGCTGTCGGAAATTAAGAACAATCTCGAAGCTCACGTTGGACAGAAGATTCTGCTGCGTGCGAACGGGGGTCGCCGTAAGACCGTTGAACGCACGGGTGTTCTAGAGGAGACCTATCCCTCTGTCTTTATTGTCAAGCTCGATCAAGAGCAGCAGACATTCAAGCGTGTATCCTACAGTTATGCCGATATACTAACCGAATCCGTTGAAGTAACGATCTGTGATGATAACGCAGACAGCGAGCTGAGGATTTCGTATATGAAACCCTAGAACATTATGTTATACCGTCTACAAGCGGTCTTGGCGCTCACGTCAGGCTGCTTTTTTTATTGAATTGATTCTGTACGAAATTGGCTGCGGACATGGTGAATGAGATCCTGCAGGCGCGTCATACTAACAAGGTTCCTTACTCATAGATCTTAAAGGAGGGCCTCTCATGTCGCGCAGAAGACGCAGTGTCATGTCGGAAGACCTGAAAGTGGAGCTTGCCAAGGATCTGGGCTTCTACGATACCGTACAAAAAGAGGGATGGGGCGGAATTAAGGCCAAGGACGCAGGAAATATGATCAAAAGGGCTATACAACTCGCGGAACAGTCCGCATCCCGCAATTCCTGAACAGTAAAGGCTCCTCCACTCTGATGGAGGGGTCTTTTGTCTCTATTCCACTGCATAATTAAGACTTCATATAAAGTTTTTGTTATAATGAACAAAATAACCATGTAAGGGTTGTGGAATGAGCTCTGAACCCAGGTCCAGGCCATCCTAGACGGAAACTTAAGAGTAGGTGAACGCCTTGAAGATTTACGAGAAAGCTCCAGCCAAAATCAATCTGATGCTGGATGTTCTACATAAACGCCCTGACGGCTATCACGAAGTGGAAATGATTATGACCATGGTCGACTTGGCTGACCGCCTGGAGATGAAGGAGCTGCCCAGAGACACAATTATTATCTCCAGCCAGGCGGGTTACATCCCGCTTGATGAGAAGAATCTGGCGTTCCAGGCGGCCAAACTCATCAAAGAGCGGTATCATGTAACCAAAGGAGTCTACATTCATCTGGATAAAAAGATACCTGTAGCTGCTGGTCTTGCCGGGGGCAGCAGCGATGCGGCCGCTACGCTTAGAGGACTGAACCGCTTGTGGAATCTGAACATCCCGCTGGAAGAGCTGCAGGTCCTTGGGGCCGAGCTTGGCTCTGACGTTCCCTTCTGCGTAACTGGGGGGACTGCACTGGCTACAGGCCGCGGAGAGCGGCTAACCCCGCTTCCGTGTCCCCCGCAGTGCTGGGTGATTCTCGCCAAGCTGCCGATTAATGTGTCCACCGCCGAGGTGTATGGACGCCTGCGGAGCGAGAAGATCGAGAGGCACCCTTCGGCCCGGCGGATGCAGGCGGCCATTGAGCAGGGATCCTTCCCTGGGGTATGCAGCGAGCTTGGCAATGTGCTTGAGGACGTTACGCTGCAGATGCACCCGGAGGTTGCCCAGCTCAGAGAGACAATGATCAGGCTGGGTGCGGACGGCGTGCTGATGTCAGGCAGCGGACCCACGGTATTTGGTCTGGTGTCCAAGGAATCCAAAGTTGCCCGCATATATAACGGCCTTCGTGGCTTCTGTAAAGAAGTGTATGCCGTGCGCCTGCTGACTTGATTCAAGGCGGATCGGCAACATTTTTTGGACAAACCCGTACAAAGATGGTATATTTTCATTAAAATATTCGGATTTTATATAGTAAGAACTCGGGACTAGATCTAATCCGGGTTCTATCTATTTAGCGAGGGGTCTTTCGTGAAAAAATTAAAAAGAAGCGCCAGATTGGTGGAAATGACCCAGTATCTGTTACTCCGCCCCCATCACCTGATTCCGCTAACGACATTTGCTGAACGATATGGAGCTGCGAAGTCATCCATTAGTGAGGACTTGTCCATTATTAAAGAAGTGTTTGAAGAAGAGGGTATGGGAGATCTGCTGACTCTTGCCGGGGCAGCGGGAGGCGTAAAGTTCATTCCTAAAGTGGGACAGTCGCAGGCACAGGAATTCATTGATCAGCTGTGCGGCATGTTATCCGACCGGAATCGCATACTGCCAGGCGGCTATTTGTATATGTCAGACTTGCTGGGTCTTCCGAATCTGATGAACGAAGCCGGGAAGCTGTTCGCTACCGTGTTCGCCAATCAGAATATTGATGTCATTATGACCGTCGAGACGAAGGGCATTCCGCTTGCATATGCCACAGGAGCTCAGCTCAATCTCCCGGTTGTACTGGTACGAAGGGACCATCAGGTAACGGAGGGGTCCGCCGTAAGTATTAACTATGTATCGGGCTCCCATAAGAGTCTGCATACAATGACGTTGTCGCGCCGGGCACTGAAGGAGAATTCCCGCGTTCTGATTGTGGATGATTTCATGAAGGCGGGAGGCACCATTCAAGGCATGGTGGATCTGCTGGCTGAATTCAATGCTACTGTAGCGGGTGTAGGGGTGCTTGTGGAGTCCGGGGAAGTGGAGTCCGAGCAGCGCCTGCTTCATGACTATGTATCCTTAGCCACGTTAACGGCTGTTGATCCTAAGGAGAAAGAAATTCTGGTTCAACCAGGCAATTACTTCAGCAGAATTGAAGCCAACTAGATTTTGTCGAAAGCTTTAGAGTTCTTAGCAGATTCTCACGAATTTAGTCGAAAAGGTAGTCTTACAAAAAAAATTCCTTAATTTAGGGATTTTTGTTCGCTGAAAAAAGAGGATTTCCGTATGCAATGTGGAATATTACACCAAGTCTCTGATGGAAAAAGGTGGTGAACACATATGCAAATTACGGATGTAAGACTTCGCCGTGTAAGCTCAGAAGGCAGGATGAAAGCAATCGCATCCATTACCATCGACAACGAATTCGTTGTTCATGATATTCGCGTCATCGACGGGAACAATGGAATGTTTGTCGCCATGCCTAGCAAGCGTACGCCGGATGGTGAGTTCCGGGACATCGCTCATCCAATCTCTTCCGGTACCCGCGAGAAGATTCAAGCTGCAGTTCTGGCTGAGTATGATCGTGCTGCGGTTGAGGAAGAGGAAGAAGAAGCCATTGTTGAAGGGGCTTAAGATTCAATCTGTTTAGGAGTTATGTCTTATCTTATTGGGGTTCAAGAATAGAGGGCCATGTACTGTGGCTCTCTTTTCTTTTTGCGCAGAATAAGATATATTCAGTATTGAGTTCAAGAGAGGGAGGCCGTGGCCTTGAAAAGATTAGCAATTGTTCTAGCTGCAGGACAGGGAAAACGCATGAAATCAAAGCTATACAAAGTGCTGCATCCTGTATGTGGCAAACCGATGGTTGGACATGTTCTAGACACCGTGAAAAAAGTCAATTGTGAACGCAGTATCGTGGTCGTAGGTCATGGTGCAGAAGCCGTCCAGTCTTATCTTGGAACATCAGCAGAGTACGTACTGCAGGCACAGCAGCTCGGTACGGGTCATGCTGTGAAGCAGGCCAAGGAACTGCTGGGTAGTGAAGAGGGAACCACTATTGTCATTTGCGGAGATACTCCTCTTGTTACACCAGAGACGCTGGAAGAGCTGATGAAGGTTCACCAAAGCAAGGGCGCAGCCGCCACGGTGCTATCCGCTGTGATGGACAACCCTAAGGGGTATGGACGTATCATTAGACGGGAAGATGGTGCTGTTGTTCAGATCGTTGAACAGAAGGACTGCACGCCGGAGCAGGATGCTGTGAAGGAAATTAATACAGGCACTTATTGTTTTGATAACGCAAAATTATTTGCCGCGCTTGAGAAGGTTACTAATAATAACGCTCAGCAGGAATATTATTTAACGGATGTAATCGGCATTTTTGTAGGGGAAGGTGAGGTTGTTAGCGCTTACGTGACAGATGACCTTGCAGAATCTATTGGCGTAAATGACCGTGTTGCCCTATCCGAAGCTGAAGGCTTCATGCGTCAGCGGATCGTTAAGAAGCATATGTTGAACGGAGTTACGATTATCGACCCAAGCTCGACTTATATCGGAGCTGACGTAGTAATCGGTTCAGATACCGTGATCTACCCGGGAACGACCATTTCCGGAAATACAATAATCGGGGAACAATGTGTAATAGGCCCTATTACAGAGATTGCAGACAGCAATCTTCAAGATGGTGTAACTGTTAAGCATTCCGTCCTCCATCAGGCGGAAGCCGGCAGTGGAACAACGGTCGGACCTTTCGCTTATTTGCGTCCGGGCACCAAGCTGGGGCAGAATGTAAAAGTAGGCGATTTCGTAGAGATCAAGAATGCCTCGCTGGATGACGGTTCCAAAGTATCTCATTTGAGCTATATTGGGGATGCCAGGGTCGGTAAGAATGTAAATATCGGCTGTGGGGCGATTACGGTAAATTATGATGGTTATAATAAGTCAATTACCGAAATCGAAGACGATGCCTTCATTGGCAGCAATGTCAATCTGATTGCACCTGTCAAAGTAGGTAAAGGAGCATATGTGGTTGCAGGCTCCACCATTACACAATCGGTATCAGATAATGATCTGGCCATTGCAAGACAGCGCCAGGAGAACAAATCCGGTTACGCGGAGAAGATCCGGGCCCGTGCACAAGCGAAGCAGCAAAGAGAACAGGATTAGACCACGCACCAAGATCTGCACGAATATTTCAATGACCATACTAGTATGGAATGAACTAAATTTAGTGATCAATCCGTATGGATTGAGCTAAAGCCTGGTCATCGATATTCTTTAGTTCAATCTATTTAGCACGGAGGGTTTTAATTTTATGACTTATTGCGATTCCAAACTAAAGATTTTCACATGTAACTCCAACCCTAAGCTTGCCCATCAAATTGCAGATTACATCGGTATTCCCATGGGTGATTCGGAGACAACGAGCTTTAGTGACGGGGAAATTCAAGTGAAGCTGTCCGAAAGTGTCCGCGGTTCTCATGTATATGTTGTTCAATCCACATGTGGACCTGTCAATGATAACCTGATGGAGCTATTGGTCATGGTGGATGCGCTCAAACGGGCTTCTGCCAAGAGCATTAACGTTGTTATTCCTTACTATGGATACGCGCGCCAAGACCGTAAGGCCCGTTCCCGTGACCCGATCACAGCCAAGCTGGTAGCGAACCTGATTGAGAAAGCTGGAGCTCACCGCGTGATTACGATGGACCTGCATGCTATGCAGATTCAGGGATTCTTCGATATCCCTGTGGATCATATGCTGGGAGTTCCGATCCTGGCTCAATATTTCCGCTCCAAGCAAATTGAGAACCCGGTTGTCGTCTCGCCTGACCACGGCGGTGTTGTCAGAGCCCGTAAATTGGCTGACTTCCTGAATGCGCCGCTTGCGATCATCGACAAGCGCCGTCCGGAGCCCAATGTCAGTGAAGTGATGAACATTATCGGGAATATTGAAGGTAAGACCGCTATCCTGGTGGATGATATTATTGATACGGCTGGAACGATCGTGCTGGGTGCGAATGCGCTTAAAGAAGGCGGAGTTAAGGAAGTGTATGCATGCTGTACACATCCGGTTCTATCCGGTCCAGCTATGGAACGACTAGAGAACTCCCCGCTTAAGGAAGTTATCGTAACCGATACGATTCCGATTACACATCCGAATCCTACAAGCAAGCTTAAGGTGTTATCGGTGGCTCCCCTAATGGGTGAAGCCATTATCCGTGTACACGAGGAGTTATCGATCAGCAAACTGTTTGAAATCGAGTAAGAAGGACTTCTGGAAATGCAGAGGGGTTACCTCTCCCGTTGGGGAGAGGTAACCCCTATCGGCGTATACACGCTAAGGCTGTAAAGCACGGAGAGCCCGGGCACGGGCTAATAGCCAGGCCGGGATATGAAGCTGTAAGCTGTTCTTCTGTACAGCGTGTCACCTACAAGAACCGCATACTCATCAAAGTCCTTGATCCTGCCTATATCGACATGAATGCCGTGACGGTAGATCTGGACAGGGATGGCATGCTCCAAGTGGTCCTGGAAGTGGGAATCCTGTGTAAGTTCTGAGCCAAATGCATGCAAAGATGTCTCACCTTCTAACGAGATAGTGGTTAGTGGTTGCTGTAGAATGAGGGTAATATAGACTCATGTCATTTATTTTAATCAATAATGGCCAAAATGAGAACGATTACTTTTGCAGAGGACACAAACCCTTGATTTCACGGGAAAAGAAAGGGTATGAACATAGAAAAGGGGTAAGCGCAGAGGATGAAATGGATTGTGGGGCTTGGCAACCCAGGCCCAAACTATGAGAAAACAAGACATAATATCGGGTTCATGGCACTGGATGCTTTGGCGGCCAGGCATGGCATTGCCATCAGGACGAACAAGTGCAAAGCGGTCATAGGGGAAGGGAATATCCTGGGGACCAAGGTTGCTCTGATCAAACCGATGACTTATATGAATCTTTCAGGCGAGTCGGTCCGGGCATTCATGGATTATTATAAAGTGCCCTTAGAAGATCTAATTGTGGTCTATGATGATCTGGATACGGAGATTGGACGGAATCGCCTGCGCTATCAGGGAAGCGCGGGAGGCCATAACGGGATCAAGTCCATTATTCAGCACACGGGAACTCAGGTATTCAACCGGATCAGAATGGGCATTTCACGTCCACAGCCCGGGTATCCCATTGTTGATTATGTGCTGGCGCCTTTTCCGAAGAAGGAGGCAGAGCTGCTTCAGCAATCAATAGATGAGGCGGCGGACGCGATTGAATTCGCGCTGACCCACACGTTTGAGCAGACGATGGCTAAGTTCAACAAGTGAATAGAATAATAGGCTTTCAAGGCACCGGGAAGGGCTAAGCGTGGTGGATTCGGGACATACTGTAAGGTATAATTCACCTTCTGGAGGCATAACAATGGCAGTAAACTATGTATGCCGGCACTGCCGGACCTTTATTGGAAGAATTGACTCTGAGCTTGTATCCGAATCCAGGTTAGGCTTCCATTTCTTGACCCCCGATGAGCGGAGAGATATAATAGCGTATGATTCGAACGGGGAAATGACCGTTAGAGTAACCTGCGACTATTGCAGGGAAGCACTCGAGAATCATCCGGAGCTGACCCTCCTGTCGAACCCGCTTCAGTAGCAAGCGGCAATATTTTCGGTGGTTCTACCGAAGACGTACTGTACTGTAGAGCCTTGGCACGAATGCTGAGGCTTATTTTTGGTTATTTGCAGCCTGCTGTCTATAATTGACGGCAAAGGCTTAGTAAGCATAAGAGAGGTGCAACTCTTGTTACAAGCACTTATAGAAGCATTTTCTAAAGACCCGGATTTCGAGTCTCTAAGCACCGGTGTATCAGCCGGCATGAAGGAACAGCTCATCTCCGGTCTATCAGGCTCCTCCAGACAGGTCATGCTGGCAGCTCTGCATGAACAAATTCAGCGGCCGATTCTGGTAGTCACGCATAATATGTTCTCCGCCCAAAAGATTGCCGAGGATCTGCAGGAGGCGCTGTCGCCTGAGCAGGTTCTCTTATATCCGGCAAATGAGCTGGTGGCTGCTGAAGCTGCGGTATCGAGTCCCGAGACTCTCGCTCAGAGAATAGAAGTACTGCTCAAATGCTCGCAGGGGTTCCGCGGGATTGTTGTCGTGCCTTTCTCCGGGGTGCGCAGGTATGTACCCGTGCCCGAGATGCTTGCCAACGCTGAGCTGAAGCTTGAACTAGGCGGCACGATTGAGCTGGATTCCTTCCTGACACAATTGGTCGAACTGGGTTACGAACGGGTTCAGCGTGTCGAGAACCGGGGGGAGATGAGCGTTCGCGGAGGCATTATAGATATTTATCCGCTAACGTCGAAGCTTGCCTACCGGATTGAGTTATTTGACGATGAGATTGATTCCATTCGTACGTTCGATCCCGCCGACCAAAGGTCAGTGGATCAGGTCAAGCAGGTGTTCCTCCCTCCAAGCAAGGAGCTTATCGCTACAGGGGAGCGTCTGGACCGGGCGGCTGAGGCCGTGAGTGCGAGGCTTGCGGATCAGATGGAGAAGATGACCGACCGCCAAGCGAAGATCAAGCTGAAGGAAGAGATTTCCCGCGAGATAGAGCTTCTGAAGGAGCACGTTAGTTTCCCGGAAATCTATAAATATATTTCTCTGATTTATCCCGAGAACAAGACCTTATACGATTATATGCCGAAGGATACCCTGCTGATTATAGACGAGCCGGCAAGGCTGCTGGAGACAGGCAAGCAGCTTGAGCGGGATGAGGCGGAGTGGCATCTTCATTTGTTCCAGAACGGGAAGAGCCTTCCGGGACTTCCTCTGTCGGTTGAGAGTGACAAGGTTGTCTATGAGCGTCCATTCCAGACCCTCTTCATGTCGCTATTTCTGCGTCAGGTGCCGCATATACAGCCTCAGAATATCCTGAATTTCACCAGCAGGGCGATGCAGGATTTCCATGGACAGATGAATGTGCTGAAGTCAGAGATGGACCGCTGGAAAAAGAGCGGCGCGCAGGTGCTCATGCTGGCCAGCAATGAGGAACGCCTTGAACGTATGCGGCGTGTTCTCCAGGATTACGATATTGACGAGCCGACCTTGCTGCAGGGCAATCTGCAGACCGGCTTTGAGCTGCCTTCCATTCACCTTGTAGTCATTACTGAGGGAGAGATGTTCTCACAGAAGCAGCGCAAAGCCCGCAAGGTTGGACGCAGCATGGATAATGCTGAACGGATCAAGAGCTATACGGAACTGAAAGTCGGCGATTATGTTGTTCATCAGAACCACGGAATCGGGAAATACATTGGCATCGGCACCCTTGAGGTTGGCGGAATTCACAAGGATTACCTGCATATTATGTATGCCGGGGGTGACAAGCTGTCCGTACCGATTGACCAGATTGACCTTATCCAGAAGTATGTAGGGTCTGAAGACAAGGAGCCCAAGGTCTATAAGCTGGGCGGCACGGAATGGACCCGGGTTAAGAGCAAGGTCCAGTCCTCGGTACAGGATATTGCCGACGAATTGATCAAGCTGTATGCCGAGCGTCAGGCATCCCCGGGTTACGGGTTCGAGAAGGATACGCCGGAGCAGCAGGAATTCGAGGCGATGTTCCCGTATGATGAGACCCGTGATCAGATGCGGGCCATCGAAGAGATCAAGAAGGATATGGAGCGGAGCCGTCCGATGGATCGCCTGCTCTGCGGTGACGTGGGCTACGGCAAGACCGAGGTCGCAATCCGGGCAGCATTCAAGTGTGCGATTGAGGGCAAGCAGGTGGCTGTACTTGTGCCGACAACGATTCTGGCACAGCAGCACTATGAGACCTTCCGTGAGCGGTTCTCGGGCTATCCGATCAATATTCAGGTGCTCAGCCGATTCCGCAGCCGGAAGGAACAGAATGAGACGGCCAAGGGAATCAAGCAGGGAACGGTCGATATTGTGATCGGCACCCATCGCCTGCTGTCACAGGACCTGGTGTTCAAGGACCTCGGACTGCTGATTGTGGACGAGGAACAGCGGTTCGGCGTCACGCACAAGGAGAAGCTCAAGCGCCTCAAGGTGAATGTCGATGTCCTTACGCTGACGGCAACGCCTATTCCGCGGACACTTCATATGTCGATGCTGGGTGTAAGGGACTTATCCGTCATCGAGACGCCTCCCGAGAACCGCTTCCCGGTACAAACGTATGTGGTGGAACACAGTCAGGCACTTGTGCGGGAGGCGATTGAGCGAGAGCTTGCCCGCGGAGGCCAGGTATACTATCTGTACAACCGGGTTCAGGGGATCCAGGAGATGGCCGCCCAAATCTCCATGCTCGTGCCGGAGGCCAAGGTAGGGATTGGGCATGGACAGATGTCGGAGCAGGAGCTGGAGAAGACCATTCTGAATTTCCTGGACGGAGAATATGATGTGCTCGTAAGTACGAGCATTATTGAGACCGGGGTAGATATTCCGAACGTGAATACACTGATTGTGCATGATGCGGACAAAATGGGCCTTTCCCAGCTGTATCAGCTGCGGGGACGGGTCGGCCGTTCCAATCGGATCGCCTATGCCTACTTCACATATCAGCGCGATAAATCGCTCACGGAAGTGGCGGAGAAGCGGCTGCAATCTATCAAGGAGTTCACGGAGCTTGGCTCCGGCTTCAAGATTGCCATGCGGGACCTCTCTATCCGCGGAGCGGGGAATCTGCTTGGTGCGGAGCAGCATGGGTTCATCGCTTCGGTCGGCTTCGATCTGTATTCCCAGATGCTTGCGGAAGAGATTCAGAAGCGCAAGGTGACTCTCCTCGGAGAAGAGCCGCCGGAGAAGCACGAGTGGAATACTGTGCTTGATTTGAGCATTGATGCCTATTTACCGCCTGAATATATCTATGATAGTATTCAAAAAATTGAGATCTATAAAAAGGCAGCCACGCTTACGACACTTGAAGAGGTATCCGAGCTTGGAGACGAGCTTCTCGACCGTTTCGGAGAACCGCCTGAGGCTGTGGAGAATCTGCTTGCTGCGGCCAGGCTGAAGATTTATGCGAAGCAGTATGGAATTGAGTCGGTTACACGTCGTGGTGATGAAGTCCTGCTGAAGTTCCACGAAGGCCGGGAGAAGGCCTTAATCCCAGCTAAATTTGCCGAAGTTGGAAATCAATTCGGAAGACGTGTACAATTTAATCAAGGGACGGGCATCCTGATTCAGATTAAAATTAAAGGTTTGAGTGACAAAGAGATGATGGGTCTGCTGGAACAGTTCCTTGAATCCCTTAAGGATGCATTCAAATCGAAGGGAGAATTACATGATGTTGCGAAATAATAGCAGGTCCTGGAAGACACTGCTGGTAGCTTTGATAGCGGTGCTGACCTTCTCCATACTGGCCGGTTGCGGGAAGAAATCAGAGACAACCCCGGCCGATAACACCAAGAACACAGCCGCCGAGACCAAGAAGGATACAAGCAAGGTCGTGGCTACCTATGAAGGCGGCGAGATTACAGCGAATGAGTTCGATCTGGAGCAGCGTATTATGCTGCTGCTGCAGCCGGAGATGGAACAGCTCGCACAAATGGATGAGTTCCGTGATTATCTCATCAAGCAGGAGATTGCCTACGCCTACTTGAGCTCCAAAGCGGATGACAAGTCTAAGGATGAAGGCAAGAAGAAGGCGGACGAGCAGGTCAACCAGATGAAGAAACAGCTGGGGGACGAGCAGTTCAAGAAGATGCTGGATAGCAAAAAGGTAACCGAAGCTGACCTCAAAAATTATATGGTTAAAGTCTTCACGGTCATTGAAAGTGAGACTTCCAAAGTAACTGAGGATGAGATCAAGAAGGAGTTTGAGACGAAGAAGGGTGACTTTAGCGTAGTTACCGTCCGTCACATTCTCATCGGTCTGACTGATGCTAGCGGCAAGGAACGCAAGCAGGCAGCTGCTCTCAAGCTGGCGAAGGAAGTTAAGGCCAAGCTGGATAAAGGCGCTGACTTTGCAGAGCAAGCGAAGAAATATTCCGAAGACCCGGGTTCCAAGGATCAAGGAGGTCTCTACAAAGACGCAACTGCGGGCGAGTGGGTACCACAGTTCAAGGAGAAGGCACTGACACTGCCGCTGAACAAGATCAGTGATCCGGTCGAGACCGATTATGGATACCATATCATGCGTGTGGAGGCTCGTACGGAGAAGACCCTTAACGATCTGACCCCGGAACAGAAGGATTCCCTGAAGACGAACGTGGCTTCAGCCAAGCTGGATGATTTCATGCAGAACGGCCTTACCAAGATCATCAAGAAGATCGAGCTGCCTAAGGTGGAGACCAAGAAGGAAGATGCTGCAGATTCTTCCAAGAGTGGATCAGCAACGACACCATCCGGCACCACAGATAAGGGGACTTCAACTAACGAAGCAACAACACCTGGTACAGACACAGGTAAATAGCAGTAATTTTATTGGTTCGGGCAGCGCGGGATCCTCGCGCTGCTTTTTGTCCCCCGTCCTGGTGCGAAAGTTAAAGGATAAGGTTAATGTATAAGGAATTGGGAGCAGCCTAATACTATGGTCAAGAACTAAGTGATATGGATTTAACTGAATCAGTCCATATGGATTGGACCCTTCTCTATTCATAATAAAAGCTACAGTAGTTCAATAACTTCTTTAGAAAGCGGGGCAACATGTGAAATGAAAGCTACTGGAATTGTACGTCGTATTGATGATTTGGGCAGGGTTGTAATCCCTAAAGAAATCCGCCGGACTTTGCGTATTCGCGAAGGTGATCCGCTTGAGATCTTTGTGGATCGTGACGGGGAAGTTATATTGAAGAAGTACTCACCAATCGGGGAGCTTGGCGATTTCGCCAAAGAATATGCGGAATCCTTATATGAGAGTACAGGACATATTACACTCATCTCGGACCGGGATACCATTATTGCGGTAGCGGGAGCCTCCAAGAAGGAATATCTGGACAAGCAGGTCAGCCTGCTGCTGGAGAACAGTATGGATAACCGCAAAATTATTGTTGAAGCGAATACCGGCACCTATGAACTTATTAAGGATCATGCGGAGACGATTTCGACCTTCGTTATTGCACCTATAATTGCAGGCGGCGATCCCATCGGCTCAGTGACCCTTGTGAACAAGGATGAATCGGTGAAGATGTCCCAGCTTGAATCCAAGATGGCCGAGACGGCTGCAGGATTCCTTGGCAAACAAATGGAGCAATAAGCCTAAATAAATTTATTTACTTGCAAGTAAAACTCCCACTGCCTACTCTTTGGCCTACACAGCCGGCAAGCAGAGGGGGTTTTTTTGTGATCATTTCCATGAGGGGAGGACAAGGATTATAATAGTTAAGATTAAGTATTGTTAATGTAAAGTGGGGAACCTCATGAAAGAAACCACAGCAGCCGGAAAAATGCTTAGAGGAGCAGTGCTGCTAAGTCTGGCGGCAATTGTGACCAAGCTGCTAGGGACACTGCAGAAGATCCCTCTGCAAAATATCGGAGGAGATGGGGTCTTCGGCATTTATAATACCGTCTACCCCTTTTATACACTGCTGCTGACGCTCGCTACCGCGGGCTTCCCGGTGGCTGTATCCAGGTTCGTAGCTGAGCGTGAAGCCGCCGGCAATCGGGCGGGGGCCGCCGAGGTGCTTCGGCTGTCAGGCATGGTCATGCTGACCCTGGGCTGTGCGGGGGGGCTCGGAATGTACTTCGGGGCGCCGCTGCTAGCGCATTGGATTGGCAATCAGCAGCTTGTACCCGCCCTGCGGTGTGCGGCGCCGGCGCTCTTCTTCGTACCGGCTTCGGCTGCGCTGCGCGGGTATTTCCAAGGCTTGCAGGATATGATGCCGACCGCGGTGTCACAGGTTATGGAGCAGGCCATAAGAGTTGGCGTTATGATTGTGCTGCTGCTTACTTATACGGCTGCAGGCGCTTCTGACAGTACCGTGGCTGCGGGAGCGATGATCGGATCGGCAGCCGGGGGCCTCGCCGGGCTTGGGGTCATGCTGCTGTACTGGCAGAAGCACCGCAGAAGCACTGAGGTCATCTCTTGGGAGAGAGACCGAAGCGGGTGGAGGGATAGTCAGGAGGATACGCTGTCTAAGCCCATAGCTGGAGGGCGAAGGCAGAGTGAAGGAGAACCGCGGGATGTGGAAGCGCGTGGGGGCAGACTGCTGAAGCAGCTGCTGGCCTATGCCATTCCGATCTGTCTGGCTGCCTTGGCTGTGCCTCTGATGGGCCTTGTGGATACCTTCACGCTGCCTCGTCTATTGAAGCAGGGAGGATGGGATGAGCTCGGTTCCATGATTCAGGTGGGCATCTATAACCGGGGGATCCCGCTTGTCCAGCTTGTGACGATGCTGGCGTCCTCCCTATCCGTTCTGTTCATTCCCGCCATGGCGGAATTCAAATTCCGGGGAGACCAGGGGAGCATTGAATCCCACTCGCGCCTGGCCCTGCGCTGGTTCTGGCTGATCGGTCTTGCGGCATCCGCCGGGCTTGCCGTGCTGGCGGAGCCTATCAACATCATGCTCTACAAGGATGCTGCCGGAACAGACGCGATGCAGTGGATCGCCCTCACAGCAGCACCGGGCACGATGCTGGCCTTGACGGCCGCCCTGCTGCAAGGGCTGGGCACCGTCCGGGCACCGGCCCTGTACCTGGCAGGGGCCGCGGCACTCAAGATCGTGCTCAACCTGCTGCTCGTACCGCAGCTTGGCATCACCGGGGCCGCCATCGCAGGCGTGGCGGCCTACAGCCTTGCCGCAGCGCTCAGCCTCGCGCTGCTGGTGAAGACCACAGCGCTGCGGCTGCGCCTGGCAGACGCTGTGCTGAAGCCAGCGCTGCTGGTGGCCGCGCTGGCCCTGGCCGTGCTCGCCCTGCGCTGGCTCGCGGACGCAGCCGGCCTAGGGCCGGGCCGCGCCATCGCTGCCGCCGAGAGTCTGCTCGGCGTCTTCCTGGGCGCGGCGGTCTTCGCGGCCGGCGTAGTGCGGCTGCGCCTGATGACAGGGCCGGAGATCGAGGCCCTGCCGGGGATCGGTCCGAAGCTCGCGAGGCTGCTTCGGAAGATCCGCCTGCTGCCGCCGCGGTAGCAGGCGGGCTGGGAGCGGGTTGAACTGGACGATGAGAACCTATTTAACATAGATAGAACGGCTATCGCTAGGATCGCACTGTTGGTGAATCGGGTCCATTTAAACGGTTCGTCAGTTCTGTTAATCTGAGAATCGGCTACGCAACAACAGATGCTGCGATGCGTCAGGTATCGTCGAAATTACCAGTACCGGGCTTAAGTATCAGGTCTTGTTGTTCAATACTAAAGCACAGGGCACCTAAATTAATGAAAGTCAGCTATTAAAACCCCGCCCATAGCGGGAATTCAGGAGTGTGATACATGTGAGTGCGGCGATTGTTGTTATTGGTCTTGGATCAGGGGATCCGGACAAGCTGACCCTGGGAAGCCTGAAGAAACTCCAGCAGGCGGAGCTCCGGTATGTCCGGACTCTGGATCACCCGGTCATTAGCTGGCTGGATGAGACAGGGGTATCCTTCCAGTCATTTGACGGGGTATATGAAGCGAAGGATGATTTCCCGTCCGTCTATGATGAAATTGCGAATCAACTGCTTGACGCAGCCTCAGAGCTGCCGCCGGACAAGGAAGTGATCTATGCGGTCCCTGGGCATCCTATGGTGGCTGAGTCAACCGTCAAGCTGCTGCGCGAACGCTGTACAGACCGGGGGATCCGGCTTGAGATCACAGGCGGGGAGAGCTTTCTGGATGTGGCCTTCACCCGCCTCGGCTTTGACCCGATTGAAGGGTTTCAGCTGCTGGATGCGTCGGAGCTTGCAGCATCGCTCGTAGAACCAAGGGTACATACGTTGATTGGGCAGGTCTACGACAGCTTTACGGCTTCCGATGTGAAGCTGAGCCTTATGGAGACTTACCCGGACGACTATCCGGTTACGGTGGGACATGCTCTTGGTGTAGCCGGGCAGGAGGAGATCAGACAGATTCCCCTACATGAGCTCGACCGGGTTGAAGGATACGGCAACCTGTCCTTAATCTACATTCCACGGGACGATAATGAGATGCTGCGGCAGCGCAGCTTCGAGAGACTGCATGAGATTGTAACGATCCTTCGCAGTCCCGAAGGCTGCCCATGGGATAGGGAACAGACCCACCAGTCCATTCGCAAGAACCTGATTGAGGAGACTTATGAGGTTATTGAAACCATTGATGAGGATGATCCGGATCATATGCAGGAAGAGCTCGGGGACCTGCTGCTTCAGGTTATGCTGCATTCCCAGATGGAAGAAGAGACCGGGATGTTCTCGGTCTATGATGTGATCGGCAGTCTGAACGACAAGCTCGTCTTCCGCCATCCACATGTATTTGGAGACTTATCCGCTGAGGATACGGAGGAAGCTCTGAACAACTGGGAGGGGATGAAGGCTGAAGAGAAGAGAAGAAAGGGGATTGCGCCTGAGAAGCAGTCTGCTCTGAGCGGAGTTCCCCGTGATCTTCCAGCACTCATGAAGGCCTACAAGCTCCAGAAGAAGGCTTCCAAGGCAGGGTTCGACTGGGAGAATGTCGAAGGTGCCCTGAGCAAGATTGATGAGGAGCTGGCTGAGCTTAGACAGGCTGTACAAGAAGGGCACACGGCATCAGAGCAGGCTTTGGAGCTCGGCGATGTGTTGTTCACCGTGGTGAATGTCGCCAGGTTCATTGGAGCAGATCCTGAGGAAGCGCTCAGTCTGGTGAACTGCAAATTCACTTCCCGCTTCGAGTATGTGGAGAGCAGACTGCAGGAAGCCGGCAGAACGTTGGCGGAGAGCAGTCTCGAGGAGATGGACCGCCTGTGGGACGAAGCCAAGAAGATAGAGCGTTCCAGCCGTGATGTATAATGAAAAAGGGATATTATTGTCCAATTCACGGCTTTTTTGAAGATTACGAAGAATTTAATGAGTTCGAAGCAGGAATTCGTTATTGAAGCAAGAATAACCATAAGGATCACCCCGCGGTTGATTTTCGGCTTATCCAGCCTGTTTACCACCGCATATACTTTATTTTTTTGAATATTGGGAGGCTTTTAATTTATGAACAAGACAGATCTCATCAACAACATCTCGAGCAAAAGCGGTTTGACAAAAAGAGACGTTGAAGTCGTGCTTAACGGTTTTCTTGGCGAAATCACGGATGCTCTTTCCAGTGGTGACAAGGTTCAACTGATCGGCTTCGGCACTTTCGAGACCCGCAAGCGCTCCGGGCGTACAGGCCGCAACCCGCAGACTGGCAAGACCATTGAAATTCCAGAATCCAACGTTCCTGCATTCAAAGCGGGCAACAAGCTTAAAGAAGCGGTAAAATAATGCGACTTGATAAATTCCTGAAGGTCTCCAGGCTGATTAAGCGGCGCACCGTAGCGAAGGACGTCTCCGAACAAGGTAGAGTGCTGATTAATGACCGGGAAGCCAAGCCGAGCAGTTCCGTCAAAGTGGGCGATGAAATCACCGTTCAATTTGGGCAGAAGCTGGTTACGGTTAGGGTAGAGCGGCTTGCCGAGAACACCCGCAAGGAAGAAGCATCAAGCCTATATACATTAGTAAAAGAAGAGCCGATAGCCAAGGAGCAGGGTCTGGACTGGACTTAGTGACTTGAGTATATCCTCTTGCAAGGGCTGTTCCCTGGCAGATCATCTGCCCTCGGGAACAGCCCTTTAAGTTTTTATGGAGCTGAGGAGGACATCCAGTTCTAAAGGCTGTATTCCGCCCATAAGATGATTACTGTAAAGGGAGGGGTACATGCCATGAATGATCAAGGTAGAGGAAAGCTGCAGGAAGTGCACATGCATAACCGCAAGCTGCTTGAAATATCCGGCGTGAACAACGTGGAGAGCTTCGACAGTGAGGAGTTCCTGCTCCAGACGGAGCTCGGGCATCTTACTATCCGCGGGCAGAACCTGCATATCAAGAATCTCAATCTGGAGCAGGGGCTTGTTGCTATTGAGGGAGTTGTGAATTCCTTATCGTATTTAAACCCCGGATCACAGCCCAAAACCAAGGGTTTCATCGGGAAGCTGTTTAAATGAATTTGCAGGTGCAGTGGGTGACCCTGTTATGGATGTTTTTGTCCGGGGGAATACTGGGGGTTGCCTTTGACAGTTACCGTGTTGTATCGGGTCAGCTCCGCTTTCCGCGTTGGACGGTTCATGCCCTTGATCTGCTCTACTGGGCGGCTGCTTCCATCTTCGTATTCAGGGTGCTGTATCAGAGCAATCAGGGCCAACTCCGGTTCTATGTGTTCCTGGGTTTGTTTGTAGGCGTTTGGATATATTTTTTATTCTTAAGTGTTCTAACTGAGCGTTTTGTGGTAATGTTAATGGTGGTAACCAAGCGGATTTATGCCCTGGTGGTGCGATTAATAGAGCTGCTTATCCTTGCTCCTATTCGTATTCTGCTGAAGGGCATCAAGCTGTGCTTAGGCTTCGGGTGGGTCGTTGTTCTCTTTCTAGGACGTATCTCCCTGCTGCCGATATGGAGAATCTTAAGATGGATGCTCATGCCTCTGTTGAGACGCTTCCATATTCCTGAGCGGGCTGACAAGCTAAGACTATGGGTGGTTCAGCTCTGGAACCGTTGGTTCACCAAGAATTAGAGGTTTTGGGGGTGAGATATTTTGCGCGTTGTATCCGGGAATGGGAACAAGAATAGTGAACCTGCTGCTGTCAAGAATGCGGGTGCCCGCAGGCGTTACAGGCTGTGGCTTGCTTTCATTGTCATCTTTATAGGATGGGCAGGGTATACGTTCATCTCCCAGGCCAGCCAGATTGGGGCGGGCTCGCGTGAACTATCCGAGAAGCAGGACTCCAAAGCTAAGAGTAACCAAGCCTTGAACCAGCTCAAAACTGAAATAGAACGTCTGAAGGATCCTGAGTACATTGGCCAGATCGCCATGAAGAAATACGGGCTTTATAGGCCTGGAGAAGTGCCAATTCGTGTACCGGCTTCCGAGGACGAGAAATAGATAAACTCATACAGGACATACGTCTGTTGACCTTGTATGACTCATTCGGTATAATCAAATCACCGAAGCCAAGATCATGATATCTTGGTGACATTTTTAAGGGAGGATCATTTTATTTTATGGCAATAGAAGTGGGCACCAAGTTAGAAGGCAAGGTGACAGGCATCACGCACTTTGGAGCATTTGTGGATCTATCAGGAGGTGTCACCGGTCTCGTACACATCTCGGAGATCGCCGATAACTACGTCAAGGATGTGAACGATCATCTTAAGATCAACGATGTGGTGACTGTTAAGGTCATTAACGTTGATAAGGACGGTAAGATCGGGCTTTCGATCAAGCAGACTGTAGATAAGCCTGTAGAAGCACCAAGACCTCCACGTGCACCAAGACCAGATCGCCCAAGTGGCGGCGGCAGAGACGGAGATCGTCCTGGTGGTGGCGGAGGCGGTTTCAACCGGGATCGCGGAGGGCGCTCATTCAAACCTCCAGTGGGCAAAGCTTCTTTTGAAGATAAAATGTCACGCTTCCTCAAGGATAGTGAAGAACGTATCTCGTCGCTGAAGAAGAACACCGAAGGCAAACGCGGTGGACGCGGCGCGAAGCGCGTATAATTCATCTTTAATATTGAATACAACAGACCGTAAGCCCAGCGCTTACGGTTTTTTTGTCGTCCTGATTTGTCGCTGGGGAGCGTATTCCATTTTTTTGCCGACAGCATCCAACGGTTTTCCGTAAGTCTCAGGGCAAATCGCTAAGAACGCCGGGCGAACGTAATGAGGAAGGGGAACATCCGAGGGCGAACATAGATTTGGCTTGCGCGCTCTAATTCAAGTGGTGGCAAGGGGCCAAGGGCAAAATGTAAGCCCTCTCAATTTGTCGGAAACTTTTTTGCGGCGTACCCCGCCTTCTGACAAACTTTCCAAAGACAGACTTCTATAATGAGACATACCTCACTATGCAGGTTGAGCTAAAGACAACAGGAGTCCATTACTCCAGGTGGGAATGAATGACGTTCATCTCTTTAGCTCAATCTGTATAAAATCCATAGAAGGTGGTGCCATGATGGAGAAATGGAATGTGATTGCTTTTCCGGGAATGAAGAAGGCGAAGGAGGAGAGCGGGGAGAAGTGGTGGCTGAAATGGAGACAGACCTCGGCCGCCATGAAGACAGGCCGCTTTGTAGCTGCGAACAAATGGGCTTTTCTTCTGACTATAATGGGATTCCTGCTGGGTAAGGCTACGATCCTGAATGAGCTATCGCCTTTCGCTGTTGCCTACTTTGCCGTGATCACTTTCATGCGCCGGGACCTTCTGCTGCCGGTCTTCGTCTCCGTTGTAGCAGGTGCCCTGTTCGCCCCACATCAACACTTTCTCTCGGTAGTCTGGGAGCTGATTATCATCTTCCTGATGCAGAAAGGCCTTGAATCGTTCGAGAGGTCGGAAGTTTCCTATGCTCCAATTATGGTGTTCACCTCAGCATTTCTGGTGAATCTGTTCGGAGCACTTCTCGGGCCTCCCCTTTCCTGGTATCCCTTAACCATGGCGGTCATGGATGCGGTGCTCAGCTTCGTTCTAACACTGGTATTTCTGCAGGCTGTCCCCATCTTCACCTATAGGAAGAAAAACTATAATCTGCGCAATGAGGAAATTCTGTGCCTGATCATACTGCTCGCTTCTGTCATGACGGGTGCGGTCGGATGGGAGATTAGCGGGATGTCGGTGGAGCATATTCTGTCCCGGTACCTTATTCTCTTGTTCGCTCTGGTAGGCGGTGCACCGTTGGGTGCCTCGGTAGGTGTCATCACGGGGCTTATCTTAAGCCTTGCCGATATGTCAGCCATCTACCAAATGAGCCTGCTGGCGTTCTCGGGTATGCTTGCCGGCATGCTGCGTGAGGGCAGGAAATGGTCAGTAGGGCTGGGGATGCTGCTGGGTTCATCCATTCTCTCGATCTATCTGACAGGTCCCGGTGATGTCATGACTTCTACCTGGGAGACTTGCGCTGCCGTAGTGCTGTTTATGCTGACCCCTAAGACGGTGATCGGATTTATAGCCAAATATGTGCCTGGAACCAAGGACTATACGGAATCCCAGCATGAGTATGCCAAGCGGATCCGGGATATTACCGCAGAGCGGGTTACACAGTTCTCTCATGTCTTCAAGCAGCTGTCCCGCAGCTTCGGACAAGTATCCAGCTCGGGTGAAATTGCCAGACGGGGCGAGGAAATGGACCATTTCATGAATGCGGCCACCGAGGGGGCTTGCGGCACCTGTTTTCGCAAAAATCACTGCTGGGACGGAAACTTCTATCAGACTTATAAGTTTATGACCGAAATGATGACTACTATAGAAGAGAATCCGGAGGTTCGGCATGATGAGCTCCCGGTCAAATGGGGAAAAGTGTGCAAAAAGACGGACCAGGTCCTGAATATTATGAAGCGGGAATATGACCTCTACCAGAATGATATGCACTGGAAGCGGCAAATATACGACAGCCGGCAGCTGGTAGCCGAGCAGCTCTCCGGGGTGTCCCAGGTGATGGAGGACTTGGCCAGGGAGATCAAGAGAGAGAGTCAGACGATGTACCGACAGGAGGAGCAGATTAGGGAGGCGTTGGAAATTATGGGGTTGTCCATTCATAGCGTGGATATTATCTGTCTGGACCATGGCAATGTCGAGATTGAGATCACCCATGCGTATACCCGCGGTTATGATGAGTGCCGCAAGATTATAGCGCCTCTATTATCGGATATTCTGGATGAGCACATCGCGGTAATGAATGAATCGGTCCCATCGGGCAAAGAGGGGCTTGCGAATGTTACCTTTGGTTCAGCGAAGTCTTATGAGATCTCCACCGGAGTCGCTGGAACCGCCAAAGGGGGTGACCTTCTGTCTGGAGACAGCTTCAGTGCAGCCGAGCTTGGCAACGGGACCTTTGCGGTAGCCCTGAGTGACGGGATGGGAAATGGGGAGCGGGCGAGGCTGGAGAGCAGCACAGCCCTGAATATTCTAGAGCAGCTGCTCCAGTCAGGTATGGATGAGACCTTGGCTATCAAATCCGTGAACTCGGTGCTGATGCTCCGGTCACCGGATGAAATCTACGCAACCGTGGATATGGCGCTCATTGATGAGCATTCAGCACGGACAACTTTTATGAAGATTGGCTCCTCACCCAGCTTCATTAAGAGAGGAAATGAGGTAATCTCCGTCTCGGCCAGCAATCTTCCGATTGGGATTATCCAGGATATTGAGGTGGACCTGGTTACTTTACAGCTGCTTCCAGGCGATATATTAATCATGATGACTGATGGTATTTACGATGCACCGGGATATGCGGTGAATAAGGAGCTGTGGATCAAGCGTCTCATTCAGGAGATTACAACCGAAGAGCCTCAGGCTATTGCCGATTGTCTGCTCGATGCAGTCATCCGATATCAAGGGAACCAGATTAATGATGATATGACCGTGGCAGTAGCCAAAGTGGATCATCGTCGTCCAGAGTGGTCTACGCTTCATATTCCGGGAGTAGACCGCTTGGAGCGGCCAAGAACGGTTAGCTGATCTGCTGCAGCCTGTGTATGCCGTTATGAATTGTGGGTCTCATTCAGGAAATTGTGATAGAGGACACCAGGCTATTGCCGGTTCTCTGTAAGAGTATGCATTGCCCGGGAAATGGGAGCTGCCGTCCATTCCCTCTCATTCTTCCAATCTCTTAGGTTTGAACCTGTGACCAGTGGGAAATACTAGAGACAAGGAATCTGGAATCGGGAAGGGACGGCGATTACAAATGAAGCAAATTCTATTAATAACAGATGGATGCTCTAATGTAGGGCAGAGCCCGGTTATGACCGCATCATTGGCACGTCAGGAAGGAATCACCGTGAATGTGATCGGAATCGTAGATTATGGAACAATTGGAGAGCTTGGCGGCTTGGAGATCAAGGAGATTGCCAAAGCGGGCGGCGGAATGAGCCGTTTATCTGGAACGGGGCAGCTGGCCCAGACGATGCAGATGATGACTAGGAAGACAGTGGTTCAGACAATTCAGCAGGCGGTTAATAAAGAACTGAGACAAATTTTAGGAAAAACATCGGTTGAAGACCTTCCTCCCGACAAGCGGTCTGAAGTCGTACAGGTGGTCGATGAGCTTACCGAGACAACACCCCTTGATGTTGTGCTGCTCATTGACGCCAGTGCAAGCATGAAGCCGAAGCTTGCCGCGGTAGAGGAAGCGATTCGGGATTTGATGATTAGCTTGAGCGCACGGGAAGGCATGAGCCGAATAGCCGTTTTTCATTTTCCCGGCCGGCACGGGGGAGAAGATGCGGTGCTCGATCAGGACTGGACTTCAGATCTCGGCGGGGTGCGGAGCCTGTTCCAGCGTCTGGTGATGCGGGGGGCTACTCCAACCGGACCGGCGATCCTTAAGGTGATTGATTTCTTCCGATATGGTACAATAAATGGAAATCAGACTAGGCCGGAGGATAAAGATGAAAGAGAAGGGATGCTCGGTGACTACGTCGTATAGAACCGGCATCCCGGCCGGGACGCTTGTAACGGGGCGCTGGCGCGGAGGACGATATGTGGTTCAGCGGCTTCTCGGTCAGGGCGCGAATGGAATTGTATATCTTGTTCAGCAAGCTGGAACTCGTGATCTATATGCCCTGAAGATGGGGTACGACGCCTTGGATCTGCAGTCGGAGATCAATGTGCTGAAGGCACTGCAGCGGCAGGCTCAGTCTAACACGGAGGATCGGGATCTTTCTTATCTGGTAGAGGTGGATGATTACACCTTGGGGGATAGAGAGATTCCTTTCTATGTTATGCGCTATGTGAAAGGGGAACCGCTGAGTAAATTCCTTACCCGCCGGGGAGCACAGTGGCTGGATCTGGCCGGACTTAATCTGCTGAAGCAGCTGGCGGCCCTGCATAAGGGGGGCTGGGTATTCGGTGACCTGAAGCCTGACAATGTCCTGGTATCCGCTTATGGAGACGTGGAGCTTATTGATTATGGCGGTGTAAGCCAGAATGGACGAAGTGTGAAGCAGTTCACCGAATGGTATGACCGCGGCTTCTGGAATGCGGGAGGCCGGACGGCTGATCCGGCGTATGACTGGTTTTCTTTTGCCGTGGTATGTATCCATATGCTGTCGGAGAGCCGTCTGAAGTCGGCTGCGAATCAGCTTCCGCAGACCCGGAGTGCCGCTGATCTGGTTCAGATTCTGAATCAAGAGCCGCGTCTTCGTCCTTATTCCCATTGGCTGAAGAAGGCAATCAGCGGCGGGTTCGCACACACGGATGAGGCTTATGAGGCCTGGAAAAGAATGATATCGCGGAAGCCCGTGCGGCAATCGGTCCGCAGAACACCAGGCTGGCTTAAGAGCGCGTTTGCCATTTCATTGTGTATGCTTGTCTGCGCCATCTATCTGACACTTCGTTAGAAGTGCTAATCGTTCACATCTGTTGACTTGGCAGACGTAGCAAGGGGAGAATTGCATGGAAGACATGAATCAGCTTGTAACTTATGTGCGCAGCATAGCGCGCAAATATGACTTATGGTCTGCTCATGACTGTATTGTAGTCGCAGTATCCGGCGGTCCGGATTCTGTGGCTCTTTTGCATGCTCTCCATCATATAGCATCAGAGCCGGATTCCTCGCTTCGCCTTGTCTGCGCTCATGTGAACCATGGATTTCGCGGAGCGGAGTCCGATGCGGAGGCTGAATTCGTTCGGGAGACTGCAGGCAGGCTCGGTATTCCCTTCGAGCTGGGCAATTATGATGTACCGGCTTTTATAGACGAGACCGGGATGAGCCTGCAGACGGCCGCCAGAGAGAAGCGGTATGAATTCCTTCACAGCGTCGCGGATCAATACCGCGCTTCGGCTATCGCATTGGCCCATCACGGGGATGATCAGGCTGAGACGGTCATGCTCCGGCTCCTGAGGGGGACCGGGATGACGGGACTCGCCGGCATGAGGATCAAGCGGCGCGAAAAAAATGTGGAACTTATCAGACCCCTGCTGCGTATATACAAGACAGACTTGATCCGGGTGTGTCATAATTGTGGTTTGGCGTATGTAACTGACAGCAGTAATCTGAGTAATAAATATGCCCGTAATGCTGTACGCTTGGATGTGCTGCCTTTTTTGGGGCAATATAATGGTCAGTTGGCTGAATCGCTGAGTCGCCTGGCTGAAGTTGCTGGTGAGGAAGACGATTACATGCATCAAGCGGCCGAGGAGGCCTATGCCCGGCTCGCCAGGTCATCTGGAGGCGGAATTGCCTTCTCAGCACGAGATTTCGGCCGCTTACATGTCGCTTTACAACGGAGGTTGATTAAACTAATATTGAATTATCTGCCTCTGAACGCGGTTGACTTGGACTTTCTGAAGGTTGAGGTCATACGCGAGCGTGTTCTGCAGGATATCCCCTCCAATTGGAGTCTTGACTTAGGCGGGGGCCTGCAATGCATTAGAGAGTACGATGAGGTAACCATTTTACCGGAGAATGCGGATAAGGTTAAGCTGGAATATACATATCGTCTGGAGAAAGTTCCCGCAAGATTACCGATACCCGAAACCGGAAGAGAATTAAGATTTACTTTACGGCCGCTTGGCGCACAGTCTGGGGAATCAGACTGGAAGGCATCCGGTAACGATGAGGCCTTGTTCGATGCGGATAAGATCAACTATCCGCTGATCATACGTTCCCGTCAGCCGGGAGATGTCATGAAAGTCATGGGATTAAACGGAAGCAAAAAGGTTAAAGATATTTTCATTGATCAGAAAATACCTCCATCTATCCGCTGGGCCATTCCCGTTATAACAGATGCAACCGGCCGAATATTATGGCTGCCCGGTGTCCGCAGGTCATCTCACGCTGCCGTAGGGAGTCATACCTCGTCCATTCTGCGCGTGCAGATAACATGAAGGCGGAAGGTAACCGGTTATCGCCATAGTCAGGCTTTCATAGTATAACTTAGGAGGTTCTTGCATTGCAGAACGATATTCAAGAAGTGCTTATCAGCCGGGAACAGCTGCAGGAGAAAGTGGCGGAGCTCGGCCAGATCCTCAGTCAGGAATATGAGGGTCGCAATCCGCTGGTTATTTGCATCCTCAAAGGAGCCTTTATTTTCATGGCCGATTTGGTTAAAGAGATAACAGTACCTTTGGAGCTGGACTTTATGGCTGTCTCCAGTTACGGTGCATCCACGAAGTCATCAGGCGTGGTGAAGATTATCAAGGATCTTGATACTTCAGTAGAAGGACGTGACGTGCTAATCGTCGAAGATATTATAGATAGCGGGCTTACGCTGAGTTATCTGGTCGATGTGCTGCAGCGCCGAAATGCGAAATCCACTACTATAGTCACCCTGTTCGACAAACCGGCACGCCGGACGGTAGATCTGCAAGCGGATTACACCGGGTTTGTCCTTCCCGATGAGTTCGTGGTCGGGTATGGTCTGGATTATGCCGAGAAGTACCGCAACCTCCCTTACATCGGGATTCTGAAGCCTGAGATCTACACCAGCTAAGACAGCACTCGCAAGTGCCTAGTGCCTCCCCTGAGCCATTGTTGAGATGGCAAGACAGGCTATGGTAAAATAACTTAAGTGTTTTGAGAGGAGGTAGGGGATGAATCGGTTCATCCGGAATTCTGGTTTTTATTTAATTCTTTTCTTAGTCGTGGTGGGCATCGTCCAATTCCTCAGCGGTGGGAGCGAAGCGGCCGACACCCCTAGATATGACCAATTGCGCCAGCAGCTTCAGGCGAACAATGTCAAGGAATTGACAGGTCAATTTGACGGTTATGCATATCGGGTGACCGGTAAATACAAGAACAAGGTCGATAACAAAGAAAGCTTTCAGACCTATGTTCCATATGATACTAATGTAGTCGCTGAACTTACTGATTACAGCGAGAAGAACAAAATAAGCTACAGTTGGGACAAAATGGAGGGCGACAGCATTTGGCTTACGCTCCTGACCTCGATCGTTCCGCTCGCTATTATGTTCATTCTGTTCTTCTTCCTCTTTAACCAGGCTCAAGGCGGCGGCGGCAAGGTTATGAACTTTGGCAAGAGCCGGGCCCGGTTATACAATGAAGAGAAGAAGAAGGTTACCTTTGAAGACGTAGCCGGTGCGGATGAAGAGAAGCAGGAGCTCGTTGAAGTCGTTGAGTTCTTGAAGGATCCCCGCAAATTCGCGGCTGTCGGAGCCCGTATTCCTAAAGGGGTACTTCTGGTGGGCCCTCCAGGTACAGGTAAGACTTTGCTTGCCCGTGCAGTAGCTGGTGAAGCAGGCGTTCCGTTCTTCAGTATTTCAGGTTCGGACTTTGTGGAAATGTTCGTCGGTGTCGGCGCGTCCCGTGTCCGTGACTTGTTCGAGAATGCGAAGAAGAACGCTCCTTGTATCATTTTCATTGACGAGATTGACGCGGTAGGTCGTCAGCGCGGTGCCGGACTCGGCGGCGGACATGACGAACGTGAGCAGACGCTCAACCAATTGCTTGTAGAAATGGACGGATTCGGAGGCAACGAGGGCATTATTATCGTAGCTGCAACGAACCGTGCGGATATTCTTGACCCTGCACTTCTTCGTCCGGGACGTTTTGACCGTCAGATTACGGTTGACCGCCCAGATGTGAAGGGCCGTGAAGCTGTACTTAAGGTGCATGCGCGTAATAAGCCTCTGACCAAGGATGTTCGCATGGATGTTATCGCTAAGCGTACAACCGGATTCACTGGCGCAGACCTGGAGAACTTGCTTAACGAAGCGGCATTGCTTGCCGCACGCCGTAACCGCAAGGATATCTCCATGCGTGAAGTAGATGAAGCCATCGACCGTGTTATCGTGGGTACTGAGAAGCGCAGCCGCGTGGTCAGTGACCGTGAGAAGCGTATAGTGGCTTTCCATGAAGCGGGTCATACGATTGTGGGTTACTTCCTTGAACATGCGGATATGGTTCACAAGGTTACTATTATTCCACGTGGCCGTGCTGGTGGATATGTAATTATGATGCCTAAGGAAGACCGCATGCTGGTCACCAAGCAGGAGCTGCTTGATAAGGTTACCGGCCTTCTAGGGGGACGTGTAGCTGAGGAGCTGTTCATCGGAGAAATCGGAACAGGTGCCTACAGTGACTTCCAACAGGCTACCAGCATTGTTCGCAGCATGATTGTTGAGTATGGTATGAGTGAGAAGCTGGGTCCAATGCAGTTCGGAACATCCCAAGGTCAAGTGTTCCTGGGCCGTGATATTGGGCACGAGCAGAACTATAGTGATGCCATTGCTTATGAGATCGATCAGGAAATGCAGCGTTTCATCAGTGAAAGCTATGAACGTTGTAAGCAGCTGTTGATGAAACATTCCAAAGAGGTTCACCTCATTGCTGAAACACTCCTTGAGGTGGAGACACTCGAACTGGATCAAATCAAACAGTTGATCGAGACAGGCAAGCTAACTCCGGATCCGGATGGAGACGGAAGTGGATCGTCGGAATCTGGCGCCCCGATTGTAGATACAATTGGAGATGTGAATGTACGCATTCAAGCTAGAGATGAGGAAGCTCAGCCGCAAGGTCCAAGCGGAGATATCCCGAATGATGTTCCGGGAAGCTCAGCAAATGACATCCGCGGCGATCATCCAGTGGATACACCTGAGGGAACCGTGAAGGATGCCCCTACAACACCACCGCAGCCGAAGGATCAAGATGGAAGCGGAAATGGTGGCAGCACGCCGCTGTAATTAGCAACTTTCTGACGGATCAACAAAGGTATATAGGAAGCAATTGTCTAAGCAAACCGGAAAACACTTGGTGTTTTCCGGTTTTTTTGCGGACTGCGGCTGATTGACAGCAGAACTCACGTTGTGTAAATTAATTGTTAAACAATGCACAAAGTTTTGGATTGTCCGGATAGACATAGAGACCGGATGGGAGAGGCTTAATTTAATCCATATTGCTGTTAAGATACAGGGGAGGATGTCTGGTGGAGGCACTAGCTTTGGAACGCAAAGCCGAGCAGAACCGCGAACTTCGGGAGCGGCTTGCACAGCTTAAGAAAGAACGGAATGCCATTATTTTAGCTCATTACTATCAGAGAGATGAAATCCAGGAGGTCGCCGATTTTCGCGGAGACTCTTTCTTGCTGGCCCAGAAAGCGGCACAGACCGATGCTGAGGTCATTGTATTCTGCGGAGTGCACTTTATGGGAGAAAGCGCCAAGATCCTGGCTCCGAACAAGACAGTCCTTATTCCTGACGAGCGGGCAGGCTGCCCAATGGCGGATATGGTGAATGTGGACGGACTAAGAAAGGTGAAGGCCGAGCATCCGAATGCCAAGGTCGTTACTTATATTAACTCTTCAGCAGAGATCAAGGCAGAGACAGATATCTGCTGCACCTCGTCTAACGCGGTGAAAGTGATTAATTCTGTAGATGCGGACGAAATCATCTGGGTACCGGACAAGAATCTGGGTGCCTATGTTCAGCAGCATACCGATAAGAAGATGATCATCTGGGAAGGGTACTGCAACACCCATGACATGCTGACGGTCAAAGACGTGGTTGAAATGAGGGCTAAGTATCCGGAGGCCCAGTTCGTGGTTCATCCCGAGTGCCGTCCTGAGGTCGTTGAGATGGGAGACTTTGTAGGCAGCACTACAGCCATTCTTGATTACTGTAAGCAATCCGAATGCAAGCAGTTCATTGTCGGGACAGAAGACGGTACAGGTTATCAGCTCAGATTGGATAGTCCGGATAAAGAGTTCTTTTTTGCTACCAAGTTTCTGGTATGTCCGAATATGAAAGTAAATAATCTGAAGAAGCTGGTTAAATGTCTGGAGACTATGCAGCCACAAGTGTATGTACCTCCGGCTGTTGCAGACAAAGCCAGAGCATCCCTAGAGCGCATGTTACAAGTTAAGTAGCATGCGCTACTCTCTTGCCCTAAAGACAGGTGAACGAAATGATACCTAAATACTTAGTGGATTTTGATCTGGGAGAAATTCCGGTACGCGAGACAGAAGTGATTGTTATTGGTACGGGGATTGCGGGCTTATTCACAGCAATTAAGGCAAGTGAAGACCGCCGTGTTGTCCTGATTACGAAGAACGGTTTAATGGAGAGCAATACACGTTATGCTCAGGGGGGAATCGCGGCCGTAATTTCGGAGGAGGACTCTCCTGAGTCGCACCGGGATGATACGCTTTTTGCAGGGGCTGACTTCTGTCTGCGTCCTGCGGTGGATGTGCTGGTCCATGAGGGCTCTGAAGGAGTAAGAGACCTTATAAGGATGGGAGCTGCCTTTGATCAGGAGGACGGCGAATTAGCATTGACTCAGGAAGCTGCCCACAGCCATCGGCGTATTCTTCATGCGAATGGGGATGCTACCGGATATGAGATTGTGCGTGCGCTGTCCCAAAAGGTCCGTGAGAGCCAGAATATTGAGATACTGGAACATCATTATGTCATTGACTTGATTACAGAAAATGAGGAATGCTTGGGTGCGTTGCTCCAGGGTCCTGATGGTGGAAGGTACTTCTTGCGTGCAGATGCGACAGTATTGTGCAGCGGAGGAGCCGGGCAGCTATACCGCTACACTACAAACCCGGAGGTAGCTACGGGGGATGGAGTAGCGATTGCTTACCGTGCCGGAGCGCTTATCCGCGATATGGAATTTATCCAGTTCCATCCTACCGCCCTAAGCTATTCCGGAGCTCCGCGGTTTCTGATCTCGGAAGCGGTTAGAGGAGAGGGAGCAGTTCTCCGTAACATTCATGGAGACCGGTTCATGGAGAAGTATGATCCTCAGCTGGAGCTCGCTCCGCGGGATATTGTGGCCCGGGCGATTGTCAGTGAGATGGAAGCCACGAAGTCCACTTTTGTCTATTTGGATATTACACACAAGTCCCCAGAGATGGTGATGAATCGTTTTCCCACCATATATGAGACCTGCATTCGGTACGGGCTTGATATTACCAGTGACTGGATTCCAGTTGCTCCTGCTGCACACTATATGATGGGCGGGGTAATGACGAATCTGCAGGGAGAGACTTCGGTCGCACGGCTGTACGCTTGCGGCGAGGTATCTTCAACAGGTATTCATGGAGCTAACCGATTGGCCAGCAACTCCTTAACCGAGGCGATTGTGTTCGGCCGCCGGATTGTGGAACGGATCCGGGAGCTTGTTCCCTTGAAGACAGCTGGGGAGAATATCTCTTACCAGGCTCAGCGGTCGGGCCCGGCCAGCTTCAAGATTAGCGAGCGTAGACTGAAGCTTCAGAAGGCGATGGTTCGGCATGCGGGAGTCAGACGGACTGAGGACTCGCTCAAGAAGGTTCTCCAGGAATTGGAGCAGCAGACCGATATCTTTGGATTCGAGCTGCGGCGCAGTGAGGAACTGGAGTATGCGAATATGCTGACTTGTGCGCTGCTCATAACGGAATCTGCACTTGCCCGGCAAGAAAGCCGCGGTGGACATTACCGGGAGGATTATCCGGAACGCAGAGACACCGACTGGCTGAAGCGCATTGTTCACCACCATCAAAAAGGAATGTTGGAGGCTGGGATCAATGATATTTAATGGATATAATGAAGGCCTGATTGAATCCGTCCGTAGCTGGCTAAGAGAAGATGTCGGTTCTGGAGACGTAACCACATCGGTAACTATTCCATTCGGGCATGAATCCAAGGGAATTATCCATGCCAAGGACGATGGAATTATCGCGGGAATCCCTGTCGCCCAGCTTGTATTCGAAGTCGTGGATCCTATGCTTACATTTAAGGCTCATGCCGAGGAAGGGCAGTATGCCGCCAAGGGAACCGTCTTGATTGAAGTGGAGGGCAGCACACACAGCATTCTCACCGGGGAACGACTCGCCTTGAATCTGCTGCAGCGCTTATCAGGGATTGCAACGCGCACGCGCGCGTATGTAGATGCTCTGGAAGGGCTCGATGTGAGACTGGTCGATACGCGCAAGACAACTCCGGGTCACCGGATGCTGGAGAAGTATGCCGTACGCATGGGTGGAGGTGCGAACCACCGGTTTGGCTTGTATGATGCCGTTATGATTAAGGACAATCATATCAAGGGAGCAGGCGGTATCGCTCAGGCTGTCGGCCGGGCACGGGCGAATATTCCGCACACGATGACAATCGAAGTCGAGACCGAGAATATGGAGCAGGTCGAGGAGGCGCTTGCGGCCGGAGCAGACATTATCATGCTCGATAATATGCAGCCGGAATTAATGAAGCAGGCGGTTCAGCGGATCAAATCATCGGCTCCCCATGTTACGGTGGAGGCTTCGGGGAATGTATCGCTGGCTACCTTAAGGGGAATTGCGGAAAGCGGAGTAGATGTAATTTCTGTAGGCAGGCTAACTTACTCTTTTGAAAGTCTGGACATCAGTCTGGATTTGAATGACAAGAAAGTGAGGTGAGAGCCATGATCCTTGTGGTTGACGTGGGCAATACGAACATTGTACTCGGAATCTACAAGAACCGTGAGCTGCTGCACCATTTCAGGTTGGGAACCAACCGGCAGTCTACGGGGGATGAATATGGCGTTTTGATACATAATCTGTTTCAAATGTCGCATATTGATGTACGGGATATAGAAGGTGTGATTATATCTTCCGTCGTTCCTCCGCTGATGCATGTGCTGGAGCAGATGTGTGAGACTTATTTGAAGAAAGCCCCGCTTATCGTGGGCCCGGGGATCAAGACAGGGCTTAATTTGCGGTATGAGAATCCGCGGGAGGTCGGTGCCGACCGGATTGTCAATGCGGTGGCAGCTGTAGAGCTGTATGGCGGCGGCCCTTTGGTCGTGGTTGATTTCGGTACGGCGACGACTTTCGATTGTATAGATGAAAAAGGCAATTATTTGGGCGGCGCTATTGTGCCGGGCCTTGGCATTGCCACTGAAGCGCTCTATCAGCGCGCGTCGAAGCTGCCGCGCATTGAGCTGGAGAAGCCCAAAAAGGTGATAGGACGCAATACGATTCATGCCATGCAGGCGGGTATTATTTTTGGATATGCGGGTCAGGTGGATGGAATTGTTGGAAGAATACGCAGCGAGATGAACACGAAGCCTAAAGTAGTAGCCACGGGTGGACTGGCGGGCCTTATTGCCAGCGAGACAAGCAGCATTGAAGAGGTCAATCCGCTGCTCACCCTAGAAGGACTAAGACTGATTTATGAACGGAATTGTTAATCGGAGGGTGGAACGTACAGGACCTCTTCCGGGACATGAAGCCGGACTATCTCCATATACTAAGCTGGTACATCTGAGAACTATGAGGAGGCGTAACGGAATATGAGCCAAGAGAAGGATCGTTTGATAAGAGGAACGGCAATGGATGGGAAAGTGCGTGCCTTTGCTGTAAGAACCACCCAGCTCGTGGATGAGCTGCGCCGCCGGCATGACACTTATCCGACCGCAACGGCCGCCCTTGGGCGTACTCTTACGGCGGCAGCCATGATGGGTTCGATGATGAAGGGCAATGAGAAATTAACCGTCCAGGTGAAGGGCGATGGTCCAATCGGTCAGATTGTCGTTGATGCGAATGCCAATGGGCAGGTCCGCGGTTACGTGAATGATCCGCATGTCCATCTTCCGAGCAACAGCCTGGGCAAGTTGGATGTGGCTGGGGCCGTTGGAACAAGCGGATTCATCCATGTCATCAAGGATCTTGGACTTAAGGAGCCTTATCGCGGAAGTGTGCCTATTATCTCTGGCGAGCTTGGAGAGGATTTCACCTATTATTTCGCTGTATCCGAGCAGACACCATCTGCGGTGGGACTCGGCGTGCTTGTAGACAGTGATTCGTCGGTCATTGTGGCCGGGGGGTTCATTATTCAGCTGCTTCCGGGTCTCGATGATAAAGAGATTGCGGCCATCGAACAGGCGATAGGACAGCTCCCTCCGGTTACTTCTCTGCTTGATCAAGGCTTGGAGCTTGAAGAAATGCTGAAATGGATTATCCCGGACGTCAGGGTATTGGATGAAATGGATATTACCTTCGCCTGCACCTGCTCAAGAGAACGGGTTGAGAAGACTTTGATCAGCCTTGGGGAGAGCGAGCTTAACCAGCTGATGGAGGAAGATGAGCAGACCGAAGTGGTATGCGATTTCTGCCGTGAATCTTATGTATTCAAGCGTGAGGAATTGCGCGATCTGCTGGAACAGGCAAAAAGTAAATAGTATACAATCAAAATACTTTGCTGCACGGGTTCGGACTTTTGACACGAATAGCAAAGTATTTTTGTCGTCTATTATTGACAACTCCCAGTGGGTATTGATAAGATAAGACTAGTGGAAAACCTACTTATTTACTCGGATATCATGACGGCCAGGATATAGATTTTAGAGAGATTCATTCCTGTGCTTGTTCAATATACAGCTTGAGTTTCTTCAGACTAATTTTCATATGGAAATGTGAATGGGTTTACTATTCAGGGGAGGGTTTATATCATGGCTAAAGTCGTAAATAATGTAACAGAACTGATTGGTGGAACACCTTTGGTGCGCCTGCAGCGCATTGTACCGGAAGACAGTGCGGAGATCTATGCAAAGCTTGAGTATCAGAACCCGGGCTCAAGCGTTAAGGATCGTATCGCGATCAGTATTGTTGAAGAAGCTGAGAAGCAGGGCCTTCTTAAGCCAGGGGGTACAATCATTGAAGCTACAAGTGGTAACACAGGGATCGGTCTTGCCCTGGTAGCCGCCGCTAAGGGATACAAAGTGGTGATTGTTATGCCTGAGACGATGAGTATTGAGCGCCGCAACCTGCTTCGTGCCTATGGCGCTGAGCTGGTACTGACTCCTGGATCCGAGGGCATGAACGGAGCCGTTAAGAAGGCGGAAGAGATTCTTGCCGCTAACCCGGACTATTTCCTTGCTGATCAATTCAGAAACCAGGCTAACGTGAAGATTCACCGCGAGACCACAGGCCCTGAGATCGTGGAAGCGATCGAGTCCCTGGACGGTAAGCTGGATGCATTCGTAGCGGGTATCGGTACAGGCGGAACGATCTCTGGCGCGGGTGAAGTGCTGAAGAAGCGTTTCCCTGATATCAAGATCGTGGCTGTTGAGCCAGCGGCCTCCCCAATCTTGGCGGGCGGGAAGCCAGGTCCTCACAAAATCCAGGGTCTGGGTGCGAACTTTATCCCGGAAATTCTGAACCGTGAGATCTTTGATGAAATCATTCATATTGAGAACGAAGAGGCTTTCGAGCAGGCTCGTAAAGTAGCCAAAGAAGAAGGTATCCTTTCGGGTATCTCCTCTGGTGCAGCTGTACTGGCAGCTCTAAAAGTAGCCAAAGAGCTTGGCAAGGGCAAGCGCGTAGTTGTGGTTATTCCAAGTAATGGCGAACGCTACCTGAGCACACCTCTTTATAACTTTGAAGGTTAATACGAAGCCCGGACTTTTTATATAACAAGATGATACGGCCCCTGTGAATTCCTATGCGGAGTTTATGGGGGCTGTTTCGCTATGTCCAGCTTAAGTCCATCCCTACCGGACAAGATTGGGGCTTTCATCAGAACGGAACCTTTAGTATACTAGCAAACAATAGACAGGCTTTTGAGCAGGAGGGTGAGGGTGGATGAAAGTACTAACCGCATTGGAGCATTGGCAGCAGTGGGCAGGCGAGGCGTATACTCTGCTTCCGCTGGCTGTACGCATCAGTAGTGGAGAGAATCTGCCCCTTTCATGGAAGCAGGCATGGGAATATGCTTCTTCTTACTCCTTTGTGCTGGAGAGCGGTAAGGACGGTAAATATACGTTTCTCGGGCTGAACCCGGTCTCTGTCATTCGCGGCAAAGGGAACCGGGCGGAGATCAGTGATCTATCTACAGGGGAGCGCAGCTGTCTTCAGGGAGCCCCCCTGGACATGATCAGACGGTGGATGGCACCGTACAAGGCGCCATTACTTGAAGGTCTTCCCAAATTTAGTGGAGGCTGTGTCGGATTTCTGGGCTATGATGTTGCCCGTTCCCTGGAGAACTTGCCCGAGAAGGCAATAGATGATCTGAAGCTGGATGATTATGTCTGGATGCGGTTGGAAGAGCTGTGGATTGTGGATCAGGAGGAGCAGGAAATCTATGCGGTTGTTCATGTTCCGCTTGAAGGGATCAAGAGTAATGAAGGCCGGGTTCATCCGGACAAGCTGAGCGATCTATACCAGGCTGCCTGTCAGCGTGCGGTGAAGATGTGTGATCAGTGGGAGAACATCAAGAACTGGGGAAGCTCAGGCGAACCAGCGCAAGAAATTGAGCGGAGAAGGTTGAGAACTCAGGAGGCCCAGGAGGCGGGACAATGGCCGGAGAGTGGCCTTAGCACTTCTTTTGAGCAAAAGGACTTCGAGAATGCGGTTACCCGAATCCAGCAGTACATCTCGGCCGGCGATGTGTTCCAGGCGAATCTGTCGCTGCGTCAGCAGCGGAAGCTCAGCTCCACACCCGAAGAGATCTATGAATGGCTGCGCTATCTGAATCCTTCACCTTACATGGGCCTGCTCAGGTTCCCGGAGTACCAGCTTGTATCAGGCTCCCCTGAGCTGCTGGTGAAGCTGGAACAGGGGGAGATGAGCGCAAGACCCATCGCCGGTACAAGGCGCCGGGGAAGGACAGCCGAGGAAGATCGGCAGATGGCAGAGGAACTCCGCAGCAGCGAGAAGGAACGTGCCGAACACATTATGCTGGTTGATCTGGAACGCAATGATCTTGGCCGGGTTGCGGCCTATGGATCGGTGAAGGTGAGTGAGCTGCTTACCGTTGAGTATTATTCGCATGTTATGCATTTGGTCTCCGAGGTGAAGGGTCAGTTGGCCGCAGGGCGAAGCTTATATGAAGTGATTGCCGCCAAGTTCCCCGGGGGAACGATTACAGGCGCACCCAAGGTTAGGACGATGGAGATTATTGAAGAGCTTGAGCCTGTAACCCGGGGGCCCTATACCGGCTCCATGGGCTGGATTGACTATCGTGGTAATATGGAATTGAACATCATCATTAGGACGTTAGTGGTGAAGGATGAAGTCGGTTATATTCAGACCGGAGCAGGAATTGTGATTGATTCGGATCCATATCGTGAATATAGGGAATGTCATAACAAGGCCCGGGCGATGGCACTCGCGGTGGAGCTTAGTGAAGAAGCAGTCCAAATCTACCGAGGACAGGAGATGTTGACATGATTTTAGTTATAGATAACTATGATTCGTTCACTTATAACCTAGTACAGTATCTTGGCGAGCTTGGAGAAGAAGTTACCGTTCGGCGGAATGATGAGATTGATATTAATGGAATTAAGCAGCTTGCCCCTGATCATATTCTGATCTCTCCAGGTCCTTGCACCCCTAATGAGGCGGGCATCAGCCTGGAGGTCATTGAGAATTTCAAAGGCGTGATTCCAATCTTTGGCGTATGTCTGGGGCATCAGGCTATTGGCCAGTCGTTCGGAGGCAATGTGATTCGGGCAGAGCGTCTTATGCACGGCAAAACCTCGCCCATTCTTCATCAGGGGGCTTCCGTGTTCGAGGGACTTCCGACGCCCTTCACCGCGACCCGGTATCACTCGCTCCTCGTTGAGCGGGATACCCTGCCGGACTGCCTTGAGATTACGGCAGAGACGGAAGAAGGCGAGATTATGGGACTTCGTCACAAAGAATACGATGTAGAAGGTGTCCAGTTCCACCCCGAGTCCATTATTACCGATCACGGCCATCAAATTCTGCGTAATTTTCTAAGTCGTAAAGCGGGAGCCAGAGCTTGAACTTCATCGGGATAGGTGGAACAATCGTACCTGCAGATAAAGCCGTGATCTCCGTTATGGATCACGGCTTTATGTACGGACTCGGTTTATTTGAGACGTTTCGGACCTATAATGGGGTTCCTTCCCTGCTTCTTCGTCACCTGGATCGGTTGACTCAAGGCTGTGAGTCTTTAGGTTTTCATTACCAACCTGATATTTACAAGCTGAAGAACCATATATCCGAATTGCTTGCCGTATCTAATCTAACCGAAGCTTATATACGCTATACCCTTACGGCAGGGGAAGGCGGGCTGGGTCTCCCTACGGGTGATTATGAGTCACCGCAGGAGATTATCTATGTGAAGCCGCTCCCGGAGCCACCGGTCTCGCTTTATACCCAGGGAAGGCCGCTTAGATTACTGAACACCAGACGGAATACGCCGGAAGGGCCCGTCCGTCTAAAATCCCTGCATTATATGAATAATATATTAGCTAAGAGAGAACTGGCAGGCTGCCTGAATCCGGGGAGCGGGCCGGTAGAAGGGCTTCTTTTAACAGCTGAAGGCTATATCTCGGAGGGGATTGTAAGCAATCTGTTCTTCGTGAAAGACGGGCGGCTCTATACTCCGGCTATCCAGACCGGCATCCTGCCAGGGATTACCCGAGGCTGCGTCCTTGAAGCGGCGGGCGAGCTGGGTCTGACCTGTGAAGAGGGCTTGTATACCTGGGAACAGCTTCTGGAGGCGGATGAGATTTTCACCACGAACTCTATTCAGGAACTGGTGCCAGTCAATGCTCTGTATGATACGGAAGATAGACAGAAGATCGTTGGAGCCGGGCAATGCGGTGATCTGACGGCAGTGTTATTGCAGGCTTACCGGGAGAAAGCGAGGAATCTGACGTGAGACCACAATTCTATAAGCGCAGCTATCGCTGCGGAGAGGTCACCCTGACACTTGGACACAGGACCTTGATTATGGGCATCCTGAATGTAACCCCTGACTCATTCTCGGACGGAGGGAGATATATAGATCCGGATGCGGCGGTCAAGCATGCCCTGCAGATGGTAACGGATGGCGCGGATATTATTGATATTGGCGGAGAGTCGACGCGTCCCGGACACGAGCCGGTGAGCCAGGAGGAAGAACTGAACCGGGTCATCCCTGTGATTAGGGCTATTCACCAGGCTGCACCCCAGATTGTAATCTCCATAGATACGTATAAAGCTGAGGTTGCCAGGCAGGCCGTTCTGGCGGGAGCACATATCATCAATGATGTGTGGGGGGCCAAAGCCGACCCGCAGATGGCGGGCGTTGCCGCCGAATTGGGATGTCCAATCATCCTTATGCATAACCGTCAGAACCGGGATTACAGCAGCTTTATTGAAGATGTTGTAAGGGATCTGCAGGAGAGTATCGCCATAGCGGTTCGCGCGGGTGTTGCTGAAGAGAACATCATTTTGGATCCGGGCGTGGGCTTCGCGAAGGACCATGATGAGAATTTACGCATCATGCGTTCCCTGGACCGCTTAACGGAGCTGGGATTCCCCGTGCTGCTTGCGACCTCCCGCAAAAAGTTCATTCGAACCACATTGGATCTGCCAGCTGATGACGTCGTCGAGGGAACGGCAGCCACAGCTGCACTGGGCATTGCGCAGGGCTGTCAGATTATCCGGGTGCATGACATCGCGCCCCTGAAACGTACGATAGACATGTGCGATGCTGTCATGTACAGCCCTGAGCACATTACTGAACTTGATGGAGAGGCGTGAAATATATGGATAAAATGATACTGACACGTATGGAGTATTACGGCTACCATGGTGTATTTGAAGAGGAGCGCAAGCTGGGCCAGCGCTTCTATATAGATCTGGAGCTGCGGCTGGACCTGCATCAGGCGGGCATCCATGACGATTTGACCCGGACGGTGAATTATGCGGAAGTCCATGAACTCGTCAAAAAAATCGTAGAAAGTAGAAGCTTCCAATTGATCGAAGCTCTTGCTGAGTGTATTGCATCCGAGATACTCGGCACTTATACTGTTATAGATGAATTGATCGTTAAGGTTACCAAGCCTCATCCGCCTTTTGATATTCATTTCGGGGGCGTTACCGTGGAACTGTTAAGATCAAGAAAGTGAGAATCTGTTATGAATTCACATTCCACCTCTGAAGGATCAGAGGCTTATATTGCTTTGGGGGCTAATTTGGGTGAGCGTGAAGCAACGCTGCTGGAAGCTATTGACCGCCTGAATCAGCACCCCTATATTACGGTGCTTCGCTGTTCCAGTCTGTACGAGACCGATCCGGTGGGTTACGTGGATCAGCCCAATTTTATTAATATGGCTCTTGCCCTACGCACGACGCTCGAACCTGTGGAGCTGCTCACCGCCATGCTGCAGATTGAACTTGAACTCGGCCGTGAGCGGCATATCCACTGGGGACCGCGGACAGTAGATTTGGATTTGTTATGGATGGAAGGAAGAACCTTAGATACGCCCCAGCTGACCCTTCCCCATCCCCGAATGCAGGAACGTGCCTTTGTGCTGGTTCCGCTCGCCGAGATTGTCCCGGAGGACGATCATACGGATTTGTATCCATTTGTTCAGTCAGCACTAGACACAGGGGGCGGGAAAGAAGGCGTCCGTTTTTGGAAGACATGCAGCTGGCACACCGCATCCGGGCATTCCGCAAGCTGAAGGGGTATACCCAGCAGCAGCTGGCAGAAGAGACCGGCATATCGCTTGCCGTCCTGGGAGCTATTGAGCGGGGCAACCGCCGAGCGGAAGATAAAGTCGTTGATACTATTGCAAGGGTTCTGGGCATCTCGGTGTCCGAGCTTAGGCCTCTAAGATAAAGGTAGTGCAAAGGAGTGAACCCGATATGCTTAAAATTGGCGATATTGAGATGAAGAATCAAGTCGTGCTTGCCCCAATGGCAGGTGTATGCAACCCGGCTTTCCGGCTTATTGCCAAGGAGTTCGGGACAGGCCTGGTCTGCGCAGAGATGGTTAGCGATAAAGCCATTCTTAACGGAAATAAGCGTACAAAGGAAATGTTGTTTGTCGATGAGCGGGAGAAGCCGCTAAGCTTGCAGATTTTTGGCGGCAACCGCGCGTCTCTTGTCGAAGCCGCCAAAGTTGTCGATCAGGACACCAATGCAGATATCATCGATATCAATATGGGCTGCCCCGTACCTAAGGTAACGAAGTGTGATGCCGGTGCGCGCTGGCTGCTTGAACCTAACAAGATTTTTGAGATGGTATCTGCGGTTGTAGATGCTGTAAGCAAGCCGGTCACAGTCAAAATGAGAATTGGCTGGGACTCTGAGCATATTTTCATCGAAGAGAATGCCAAAGCGGTAGAAGCTGCCGGAGGCAAGGCGATCAGCGTCCACGGACGTACCCGCGAGCAGCTCTACACCGGTCATGCGGACTGGAGCTACATCAAGATGGCCAAGGAGGCTGTCTCTATTCCTGTTATCGGGAACGGAGATGTGAATACACCTGAGGATGCCCGCCGCATGCTTGATGAGACGGGATGCGATGGGGTCATGATCGGGCGTGGTGCTCTCGGCAATCCATGGATGCTGTACCGGACGATCGAGTATCTGAAGAGTGGAGAGCTTGCGCCCGAGCCTGCTCCTGAAGAGAAGATCCGGATTGCGATTCTTCATATGGACCGCCTTGTTGCGCTTAAGGGTGAGAATACGGCGGTAAAGGAGATGCGCAGGCATCTGGCCTGGTACCTCAAAGGTATGAAGGGCGGCATGAATGTAAAGGACAGGATCATGGAAGAGACGAAGCGTGACGAAATGGCACGAATCCTTGAAGATTATGTAATGAGCCTTAGAGAAGAGCCTTCCGATTCAGTGGTAACCGCCTGACCATTCCTTACATGTAGGCCATGATTAGGTCTGCGAAGGTATACCTAAAACGTTTACATTTCATGGCCTGCATGTCATTGACATTTTGCGGTGCTTACCCTATAATTTCTCAGTATAAATTCGCCTCATGAGATAACTTCCCTAGCACAGAGATGTTCTCATCTTTGTGAGATTGCATATGATATTCTCTAAATGATGCGTGAAATGATATGGATTGAACTTAAGACTGTGAAATTTATTTCCATGACAGGAGAATCGGTTGATGAGCGATAAAGAAGTGATTCTTACCCAAGACGGCCTCAAACGACTTGAAGAAGAACTGGAGAACCTCAAATCCGTGAAACGCCGCGAAGTTGCCGAACGGATTAAAGTGGCGATCGGATATGGTGATATTAGTGAGAACTCGGAATACGAGGACGCGAAGAATGAACAGGCCTTTATTGAAGGTCGTATTATAACACTAGAGAAAATGCTGCGTAACGCCCGTATTATCAACAATGATGAGATTGATACAGATACAGTAAGCATCGGCTCGATTGTAATTGTAGAGGATCTTGAATTTGGTGATACCATGGAATACGCTATTGTTGGTTCGGCTGAATCCGATCCGCTTCAGAACAAGATTTCTAATGAGAGTCCGGTGGGTAGAGCCATCCTGGGCAAGCAGATTGGGACCGTAGTGGATGTAACCGTTCCTGCCGGCGTTATTCAATATAAGATTCTGGAAATTAAGAAATAAGGCGAAGGAGCTTCCCTAAGGAAGCTTCTTTCACTGTATTTAAGCGGTTAGCCGTATATACGGCATAATGTCTGTAAGGGAGCTGAACGACGAATGAGCGAGGAAATTTCAAATCAAGAAGTAGAAGTCAGCGAGCTGCTGCAAATTCGGCGCGACAAATTGGACGAGCTACGTGCTCTAGGAATCGATCCATTTGGGCAAAAGTTTGACCGTACCCATAATGCGGGTGACATTCTACAGAAGTATGATGGACTTACTAAGGAAGAGCTTGAGGAGCAAGCGGTGGAAGTCCGTATTGCAGGACGGATTATGGCTAAGCGCGGGATGGGAAAAGCCAGCTTCGCCCACATCCAGGACCTCAGTGGCAAGATTCAAATTTATGTCCGCAAAGATACGGTACCTGAAGTGAAGTATGACGCCTTCGATCTGCTTGATCTGGGTGACATTGTAGGAGTAAGCGGTGAGATCTTCAAGACCAAGACTGGGGAGACCTCCATCAAAGTCAAGGACCTTGAGGTGCTGAGCAAGTCCTTGTACCCACTTCCGGACAAGTACCATGGCCTGAAAGACGTTGAACTTCGTTATCGTCAGCGCTATGTAGATCTGATTATCAATCCTGAAGTTCAGCAGACATTCATTCTGCGCTCCCGTATTATCCAGTCGATGCGCCGTTATCTGGATTCCCTCGGTTATCTGGAAGTGGAGACACCTACCCTTCACAGCATTGCCGGCGGAGCTGCGGCACGCCCATTCATTACGCACCATAACGCGCTTGACATGGAGCTGTATATGCGGATCGCCATCGAGCTTCACTTGAAGCGTCTGATCGTAGGCGGACTTGAGAAAGTATACGAAATCGGACGAGTATACCGTAATGAAGGAATCTCCACGCGTCATAACCCGGAATTTACGATGATCGAGCTGTATGAAGCCTATGCGGATTACAAAGATATCATGGCGCTGACCGAGAACCTTGTGGCTCATATTGCTCAAGAAGTGCTTGGAACTCAGACTGTCAATTATCAGGGTCAGGAAGTTGATCTTCGCCCGGCATGGCGCCGTGTGTCTATGGTTGATGCTGTTAAGGAAGTAACAGGCGTAGACTTCAGTGCCCAAATGACCAACGAAGAGGCGCACCGTCTTGCGCAGGAGCACAAGGTTCCGGTTGAGAAGCATATGACCTTTGGTCATATCCTGAATGCCTTCTTTGAACATTTTGTGGAAGAGACACTGATTCAGCCTACCTTTATTACAGGTCATCCGGTTGAAATCTCACCTTTGGCTAAGAGGAATGAAGCAGACCCTCGTTTCACGGATCGTTTCGAGTTGTTCATTGTTGCGCGTGAGCATGCTAATGCCTTTACCGAGCTTAACGATCCAATTGACCAGCGTCAGCGGTTCGAAGATCAGCTCAAAGAGCGTGAGCAAGGAAATGATGAAGCGCATGAGATGGATGATGACTTCATCCGTGCTCTTGAATATGGTATGCCGCCAACAGGGGGACTAGGAATCGGGATCGACCGTTTGGTTATGCTGCTGACGGATTCAGCCTCCATCCGTGATGTGCTGCTGTTCCCTCATATGCGTGCGCGTTCCGCGGAGTAATACAGAGACAAGCCTTGAATATTTGATGTTCAGACCAAAGAACAGCCCATGAGTTCGACTCAGGGCTGTTCTTTTTGTGTCTTTGAGGACTTGCATAGAGATTCGAGATGATGGGTAACCAGCTGTCCCAGCCTGTCTGGAGTCATCGAATCCGGATTAATTACAGCATGGGTGGCCAGTCCATCAATGAGTGAATGAAGACGCGCAGTTTCGAGTTCCACATCCAGAGAAGGTTCGGCCAGCTCAAGCTCGACAAGAGCTTTAATGATGGAGCTGATGCCTATCCTCATCTTTTCATACATTTGATCAGACTGTGCTTTAAGAGAAGAGTCTGCTAACGCCTTGGTCGTAAAAGCAATCCATACCTCCATCTCTGACCGTGTATCTTCATCCATAGGCAGCAGCTGATACAGTATCTTCTTCATATCCTCAAGCGGGGGACCGGTTAAGGAGAGGGAGCTTATTCTAGCATCGACCCGCTCTGAGACAAGCTGCATAGAATAGGCGAACAGTTCGGACTGGGTCGCAAAATAATGCCGGAGTGAGCCCGCGGATAGGCCAGCCTCCTCAGCAATATGACGAACAGAAGCCTGCTCCATTCCATGCCGCCTAATAATTCTCCAGGTAGCCTCAGCTAACCGTTGTTTCTGTTTTTCGTGATCCACAAGTTTAGGCATGGTTTAATTATATCATGGTTGCCTTATTTAATACAGGTGTGTTATAAAGTTATAGTACGAATGTGTTAATAAAACGTGAGGAGACTGTTTATTTATGATTGGATGGCTGATTATAGGATGTGAAATTGCCTTTTGGGTATTTGTGTTGGCCGGACTGAGCACCCGTTACCTATTTAAGAATAAAAGACTGGGGGGATTGCTTCTTCTGGGAACTCCGATTGCGGATCTT
>NZ_CP084530.1:82500-175000 GCF_023704175.1 Paenibacillus sp. YPG26
ATGGAGCTTTACTGCAGCTTGATATTGGACTTGGGTACGATTTGTACAGGATAGGTGGGAGCCTAAGAAGCCGGAGCGCCAGCTTCGGTGGAGGCAACGTTGGGATACCACCCTGATCGTATCGGAGTTCTAACCTGGTACCGTGAACCGGTATGGGGACAGTGTCAGGTGGGCAGTTTGACTGGGGCGGTCGCCTCCTAAAGAGTAACGGAGGCGCCCCAAGGTTCCCTCAGAATGGTTGGAAATCATTCGAAGAGTGCAAAGGCATAAGGGAGCTTGACTGCGAGACTGACAAGTCGAGCAGGGACGAAAGTCGGGCTTAGTGATCCGGTGGTACCGCATGGAAGGGCCATCGCTCAACGGATAAAAGCTACCCTGGGGATAACAGGCTTATCTCCCCCAAGAGTCCACATCGACGGGGAGGTTTGGCACCTCGATGTCGGCTCATCGCATCCTGGGGCTGAAGTAGGTCCCAAGGGTTGGGCTGTTCGCCCATTAAAGCGGTACGCGAGCTGGGTTCAGAACGTCGTGAGACAGTTCGGTCCCTATCTGTCGTGGGCGTAGGAAATTTGAGAGGAGCTGTCCTTAGTACGAGAGGACCGGGATGGACGCACCGCTGGTGCACCAGTTGTTCCGCCAGGAGCACAGCTGGGTAGCTACGTGCGGAAGGGATAAGCGCTGAAAGCATCTAAGCGTGAAGCCCCCCTCAAGATGAGATTTCCCAATTCGTAAGACCCCTTGAAGACGACGAGGTAGATAGGCTGGGGGTGGAAGTGCAGTAATGCATGGAGCTGACCAGTACTAATCGGTCGAGGGCTTATCCAACACAGCTTCACGAAGTGTAACTTCGGAAGAGACACAATCTAACACGCACAATTCGTTTCGTATCTAGTTTTCAGGTGATCAAGCCTGAGGAGAAGATGTGGGTTTTTATTAAGGCCAGATATTTTCTCGCAGCGATTTCGAGAAGCGAAAGCTTCGAAAAATCATGTTTGGTGGCGATGGCGGAGGGGTTCCACGCGTACCCATCCCGAACACGACCGTTAAGCCCTCCAGCGCCAATGGTACTTGGACCGCAGGGTCCTGGGAGAGTAGGACGCCGCCAAGCAAAGAGTAAGAGCATTACCATTATGGTAATGCTCTTTTTGTTTATATTCTGCTCGTAATGCAGATATTAGCTATGTTGAGAATCGGGCATTTGTTGATTTAAGGTGGATATGGCAGCGGATGGAAAGCCGGGGTAGCAGCTATACTCGGAGGATTGCCTTTACGTGTTGACAGCCTATATCCCCTTTGCTAAGATGGTACAAATATATTCCCGTAAGATGAGATCTACGGCCGCAAGGGTAGGGATAGGGCCGATGGGACAATAGAGCTGAGGAGGAATACCCTGGTGTGGGAAAGTAAATTTACCAAAGAAGGTCTTACTTTTGATGATGTGCTCCTGATTCCTAGAAAATCTAATGTGTTGCCAAAAGAAGTGGATGTCTCCACAAGATTGAGCGATACGGTCAAGCTTAACATTCCATTGATTAGTGCAGGCATGGATACAGTTACTGAAGCGGCTCTTGCTATCGCAATTGCACGTGAAGGTGGGATCGGGATTATCCATAAGAATATGCCGATTGAGCAGCAAGCGGAAGAGGTAGACCGGGTTAAACGTTCGGAGAGCGGGGTAATTACAAATCCTTTCTCGCTCACTCCAACTCATCTGGTGACGGACGCTGAGCGGGTTATGGGCAAATTCCGTATTTCGGGTGTGCCTATTGTTAATGAGGAACAGAAGCTGGTAGGTATTCTGACTAACCGTGACCTCCGCTTCATTCACGACTATAACATCGAGATTAAGCAGGTCATGACTCATGAGAACCTTGTTACGGCACCTGTAGGAACTACTCTTCAACAGGCAGAGGTAATTCTACAGCAGCATAAGATTGAGAAGCTTCCTTTAGTAGATGAGAACAATGTACTCAAGGGTCTGATTACCATCAAGGACATTGAGAAGGCCATTCAGTTCCCGAATGCGGCGAAGGATGCACAGGGACGCCTGTTGGTAGGAGCGGCTGTGGGTATTTCCAAGGATACTTTTGATCGGACGGATGCCTTGGTGAAGGCCGGTGTGGACGTGATCACGGTTGACTCAGCACATGGTCACCATATCAACATTGTTGATGCAGTGCGCGAGCTGCGTACACGTTACCCTGAACTGACTATTATTGCAGGGAATGTGGCAACTGGACATGCCACCCGTGATCTGATTGAAGCCGGGGCGAGTGTGGTGAAGGTAGGAATTGGACCGGGATCCATTTGTACAACACGTGTTGTATCCGGTATCGGCGTACCGCAAATCACGGCTATTTATGACTGCGCCACTGTAGCTCGCGAATACGGTATTCCAATTATTGCAGACGGAGGTATCAAGTACTCTGGTGAGATCCCTAAGGCTATAGCTGCGGGTGCTCATGCGGTAATGCTTGGAAGCTTGTTCGCAGGAACCGAGGAGAGCCCAGGTGAGTCTGAGATTTATCAAGGTCGCCGCTTCAAAGTATACCGCGGAATGGGGTCGTTAGCTGCTATGAAGCAAGGCAGCAAAGACCGTTACTTCCAGGATGATGACAAGAAGCTTGTACCTGAAGGTATTGAAGGAAGAGTAGCTTATAAAGGGCCGCTATCCGACACGATTCATCAGCTTATCGGAGGCCTGCGTTCAGGCATGGGATACTGTGGTACGGCTAACCTGAACGAGCTTCGCGATGAGACAGAGTTCGTCCGCATTACAGGTGCAGGTCTGCGTGAGAGCCATCCTCATGATGTGCAAATCACGAAAGAAGCACCGAACTATTCGCTGTAATTTTCGGAAATGGGTAGTAAATCCAGGGACAGGCGGGACGATTTTCGTTCTGCCTGTCTTTTTTTGCTGCATACCCTGTGTTAGAATAGAACAAGTAATTGATTGAGATCATGAGGGGAGCTTAAAGGTAATTTGAAACCGATAGAAATGAACACAACGAAACCTAAACGGCGTATCCTTCGCAAAAGTGTAACGTCGCTTTTGATGATTAATATGTTGTGCTTGTCCGTTATTCCTGCTATAACTCTAGCCGAAGGACAAGCCATCGCTGCGCCAAGCACTAAATCTACTACAGAAGCAAAGGCAGCTGCAGATAAATTAGGACTAAATGTAAAATCAGCCATTCTAATTGAAGCAACTACCGGACAGGTCTTGTACTCTGTAAATGGGGACGAAGCTATGCCACCGGCAAGCATGACCAAGATGATGACGGAATATATTGTTGCCGAGCAGGTGAAACAGGGCAAGCTTAAATGGACCGACGTTGTTACTGTTAAAGACAACGCAGCAAAGCAGATCGGTTCACGTGTCTTCCTTGCAGAAGGAGACCAGCACACCGTGGAAGAGCTCTATATCGCCATGGCTATCGCTTCCGCCAATGACGCCACTGTTGCACTTGCAGAGCGTGTAGGGGGCACAGAGCAAGAGTTCGTTAAGATGATGAATGCAGAAGCGAAGCGTATGGGCATGAAGACAGCCTATTTTGCCAATTCCACAGGTCTTAATGTAGGGGATATGCCGGAGGGCTACCGCCCGGAGAATCCGGAGGAGACGGTTATGTCTGCTCAGGACGCGGCAACGCTGGCTAAATATATCGTAACGGATCACCCGGATTTCACTCGATTTACTACGCTGCAATCATATAAATTCCGCGAACGCGATAAGACTCCATTGGTGAATCTGGATTGGATGCTGGAAGCAAATAAGTCGAATATTAACTTCAAGCAGTATGCCTACCCCGGGTTGGATGGGCTGAAGACAGGGCATACCGAGAGTGCAGGGAACTGCTTCACAGGTACTGCGGTACGAAATGGTGTCCGTCTTATTAGTGTAGTTATGGGGACGGATGCGAAATCGCAGAAATCCCGTTTTGTAGAGACCAAGAAGCTGCTGGATTATGGCTTTGATAACTTTGAGGTCAAACAAGTCATTGCTCCAAAAACCACAGTTAAAGGTGCCGAGCAAGTTAGTGTGAAGAAGGCAACCAATTCTGATGTTCCTGTAGTTACAGACCAGGCTGTAAGCTTTGTCGTACAGAAGGGTGCTGACCTTAAAGGAATTAAATCTACCGTAAAATGGCTCGATAAGGACAAGCTGACGGCTCCACTGCCAAAAGGCACTAAAGTTGGGACCGTAACCTATACCTACAAAGCCGACGACGCCTCGGCTCCGGCAGAGAAGACCGTTAATCTGATCACTGCTGAGGAAGCAGAGAAGGCAGGCTGGTTCAAGCTGCTGCTTCGGGCAATTGGCCAATTCTTTGTAGATCTGTTCAATGCGATCAAGAATTTGTTCTAGAGTCCATAAGCTGATCTAGGGACGTGTGATCATAAGAATGATGCATGTGCTGGCGTATTTCAGATCAATCCTTGTAGTTGTGTAATTTAAGCATATCTTGTAAAATAACAAGTTAGATTAAAGCACGACTGTTGAGTGATAGGAATTAGAAATTTGTATATATATTCGGGAGGTATGGACATGGAAACTGGAACATCTCGTGTAAAAAGAGGTATGGCTGAAATGCAAAAAGGTGGCGTCATTATGGACGTCATGAACGCTGAGCAAGCTAAGATTGCCGAGGCTGCTGGCGCAACAGCAGTTATGGCGCTTGAGCGTGTACCATCTGATATTCGCGCTGCTGGCGGGGTTGCCCGTATGGCTGATCCTACCATTGTGGAAGAGGTTATGAAGGTGGTAACCATTCCGGTTATGGCCAAGGCGCGTATTGGACACTTCGTTGAAGCTAAGGTACTTGAGTCCCTTGGCGTTGACTATCTCGATGAGAGTGAAGTGCTTACTCCGGCTGATGAAGTATATCACATCGACAAGCGCGAGTTCACAGTTCCATTTGTATGTGGAGCTAAAGACCTTGGAGAGGCTCTTCGCCGTATTGGAGAAGGTGCATCCATGATCCGTACCAAAGGTGAACCGGGAACAGGCAACATCGTTGAAGCGGTACGTCACATGCGTCTGATCAATAGCCAAATCCGCAAGATTACCAATATGTCGAAGGACGAGCTGTATGCAGAAGCCAAGAACCTTGGCGTAGCTTATGACCTCCTGCTTGAAGTTCACCAGAACGGTAAGCTTCCAGTCGTTAACTTTGCTGCCGGTGGTGTGGCTACTCCTGCAGATGCAGCCTTGATGATGCACTTAGGCGCAGACGGCGTATTCGTAGGCTCTGGTATTTTCAAATCCGAGTATCCAGAGAAATTCGCACGCGCTATTGTTGAAGCGACAACTCATTATACAGACTACAAATTGATTGCTGAAGTCTCCAAGAACATCGGTACTCCGATGAAAGGGATCGAAATCTCCAAATTGACTGCTGCTGAGCGAATGAGTGACCGGGGCTGGTAAGCCCTGGTTCTTCGGCAGATCCAATATTCGGCTTGATATAGAAGGATGATGAATGTAATGAAAATAGGAGTCTTGGCGCTGCAAGGCGCCGTTGCCGAGCATATCAGAAGTATTGAACGTACTGGTGCAGAGGGCGTCGTTGTGAAGCACACGCATCAGCTGAAGGATATTCAAGGTCTGATCATTCCCGGCGGAGAGTCTACGACAATCGGCAAGCTCATGAGAAGATATGAGTTCATCGATCCGATACGTGAATTTTCAGCTGAAGGGAAGCCCCTCTTCGGAACATGTGCAGGACTTATTGTGCTTGCCAAAGAGATTGAGGGCGGAGAGGAAGCACATCTTGGTGTGATGGATATTCGAGTCTCCAGGAATGCTTTCGGACGTCAGCGCGAGAGTTTTGAGACCGATCTGGATGTTAAAGGAATTGATGATCCCGTACGGGCTGTATTCATTCGTGCGCCTTTGATTACTTCGGTCGGCAAGGGTGTGGATGTGCTCTCGACCTATCAAGATGAGATTGTCACAGCCCGGGAAGGGCATATGCTCGTTAGCTCCTACCATCCTGAGCTTACGGATGATTTCTCGCTTCATCAATATTTCGCTGATATGGTAAGACAATATAATTAAAAATCCGAAACTAGCTACATCTGGTCTGGAATGCGATAATTCCGTCCGGATGTAGTTCAATTTTAGCCGATAATTGGCGTCCTGTTCGGACTGAACTGAATAGTTATGTGTCATTTGTGTTATGTTCCTATTGGAGGGCATGTGGTGTGGCTCTCATTGTGATCAATCTGTACAGTCAAGGCTGCTGCCCTAGGAGGGACTAGTTATGTTAGATGTGAAGATATTAAGAAATGAATACAGCCGGGTTGAAGAAGCTCTTCAGAAGCGTGGCAAGTCACTTGATCTGATCTCTGGCTTCCCGCAGCTGGATGAGAAGCGCCGTGAGCTTCTCCAAGAGAGTGAACAGCTGAAGAACCGACGTAACGTCGTCTCGGCAGAGGTAGCCAAGCGGAAGAAGAATCGGGAAGACGCAGATGAGCTCATTACAGAGATGCGTGATGTGGGTGATCGGATCAAGGCCTTGGATGATGAGGTGCGAGCACTTGAAGCCCAAATCGACGAGCTTACACTGGCTATCCCGAATATTCCTAATGAGAGCGTGCCTGTTGGTGCATCTGAGGAGGATAATGTAGAGATCCGCCGCTGGAGCGAACCGCGTAAGTTTGCTTTCACGCCTAAGGCTCATTGGGAGCTTGGGGTGGAGCTGAACATTCTTGATTTTGAAGCGGCTGGCAAAGTAACGGGTTCCCGGTTCACCTTCTACAAAGGGCTCGGTGCCCGCTTGGAGCGTGCTCTGATCAGCTTCATGATGGACCTGCACAGCAATGAGCATGGTTATGAGGAGATGCTTCCTCCGTACATTGTGAATCGGGACAGCTTATACGGCACAGGACAGCTTCCTAAATTTGAAGAGGATCTCTTCAAGCTGCGGGATACCGAATATTACATGATTCCTACTGCCGAAGTGCCGGTCACCAACTATCACCGTGATGAGATTCTGAGTGCCGAGGATCTACCCCGCAATTATGTTGCGTACAGCTCATGCTTCCGCTCCGAGGCAGGTGCGTCTGGACGCGACACCCGAGGATTGATTCGCCAACATCAATTCAATAAGGTTGAGATGATTAAAATTGTCCATCCTGAGCAATCCTATGAAGAGCTTGAGAAGATGACTCAAAATGCAGAGCGGGTGCTTCAGCTCCTTAACCTGCCATACCGTGTTCTGACGCTCTGTACAGGCGATATGGGCTTCACTGCAGCCAAGACCTATGATCTTGAAGTATGGCTGCCTGAGAGCGGGATGTACCGCGAGATTTCCTCCTGTTCGAATGTCGAGGACTTCCAGGCGCGCCGGGCTAATATCAGATTCCGTCCTGAAGCTAAAGCCAAGCCTGAATTTGTGCATACACTGAATGGATCGGGACTCGCTGTCGGTCGTACAGTGGCGGCAATACTTGAGAATTACCAGCAAGAGGATGGCAGTATCGAGATTCCTGAGGTTCTTCGTCCATACATGGGAAATATAAATTATATTTCTCCAAAGAAGTAGTTGCATACTAAGAATATTCATGATATAATCTAATTTGTCACGTGTTAAGCGTGAGAAATTAGATTGATTTGGAGAGGTACCGAAGCGGTCATAACGGGGCGGTCTTGAAAACCGTTAGGGGGCAACTCCACGTGGGTTCGAATCCCACCCTCTCCGCCATAATTTTACCAATATCAATTACAGTAAGTACACAAGGCTTATTCCTTAGGGAATAGGCCTTTTTGGTTGTCTTATTCCAGTAATGAGGCTGAATAATGAGGGCAGGATCTCGGTAAATTAACTGTGCGGTATGCCGCTATAATGAGATCAGCTTAGGAGGGACAACAATGAGCAAACCAAAAACTGTGGCTGTGCCCGGGGTACAGCCGGACACGGGAAGACGACGCAAGGAGGAGGGCGCAAGGGGACCTGAGCCTCTCTCGGGATCGAAGAAAGTGAAGAACCGCAATCACGTTGACCATCATAACCGTCAAGGAGGTTAATACTCCAAATTTGCCCGTTTTCGGGCAAATTAAGTCTTTTTTGCGAGAATATCAGAATAAAACAAGACATGAGTCCGAATTAATGGCATAATAAAGATAGGATTACTGAAGACCAGTGGGATAGTATTCTAGGAAATGGAGAGATGAGACAAAAGATACTTGAAAGGAAAGTGATGCAATGAATGAAATTACAAATGATCTGATGCATGACCAATCCCTCGGAATGATGCCACGGCCTAACCGGCAGCATAATAAGCGCCCTCTGGGAACTGTCCTTCTTAGATGTATGTTTATCATTATAGGAGCTGTGTGCTACGCTGTTGCACTTGAACTATTCCTGGTTCCTAACCATATTACAGACGGTGGAGTCACCGGTATCTCGGTTATCGCTTCTTACTTAACAAGTCTGCCCCTGGGCTTATTCCTGTTTTTGCTTAACCTCCCTTTTCTCATCGTAGGATACAAACAAATCGGGAAGACCTTCGCCTTCTCCACCCTTCTTGGTATTATTGTTATGTCAGTAACTACCTTCCTTCTTCATTCCGTACAGGCTTTTAGTCAGGAGACTACGCTGGCCTTTGTGTTCGGCGGTATTCTTCTCGGGTTAGGTACGGGTATTGTTATCCGTTCAGGTGGATCGCTGGATGGGACGGAGATCATTGCTATTCTAATCTCCCGTAAGACCCCGTTCTCTGTAGGCGAGATCATTATGATTATCAACGTGTTCATTCTGGGAGGCGCCGGCTTTGTATTTGGCTGGGATTCGGCCTTATTCTCCATTCTTGCTTACTATATTGCTTTTAAGGTTATTGATATTACGATTGACGGGCTTAATGAATCGAAGTCGGTCTGGATCATTAGTAACAACATTGACGAGATCGGTGATGCAATTATCAGCCGTTTAGGGCGCGGTGTTACTTATCTGTCGGGTGAGGGCGGATTCTCGGGTGATCCGAAGAAAGTTATTTTCTGCGTAATTACGCGTTTGGAAGAAGCTAAGCTCAAAGAGATTGTGAATCACTTTGACGAGCGTGCTTTTCTGGCAGTTGGCAACATCCATGACGTTAAGGGCGGCCGTTTCAAGAAAAAAGATATCCACTAATTCTAGAAAAGGGTTTATCTCCCAGACGAAATGGTTTATCATATTAATTGTATTTGTCACAATATATAGGGGAATAAAGAGGGGAGAACTTCATGCGTAAGATTATGGGATTGACTCTGACATTACTGTTGTCAGTGGTACTAGTATTGTCAGGGTGCAGCAGCAAAAAGGATCCGAAAGAGGCCCTTCAAGGTGCGGCTGCCAATGCACTCAAGATGGATTCATATGTTCTTAAAAATGAGATCAAGATCAAAGATCTGTCCGTGAACATGGCTCAAAGTAACGAGCAGGTGGGATCTGTCGTTAATATGCTGAAAGATGCTGAGATCAACATCAACCAGATCTATCAAAAGGCTCCTATGCAGACTGAGTCTACACTTGAGATCAAGCTTAAAGGTGATGTAGCAACAACTATTACAATTCCTTTTGTACTTACAAAAGAGAAGATGTATGTGAAAATTCCTAAGGTGCCATTCTTCCCGATTCCAGACAGCATTGTAGGTAAGTTCCTGGTTCTTGACTTCAAAGAGCTGGCTGAGCAAAGCGGCAACGAATTCAATGTGAACTCCTTGGATCCTGCCAAATCACAAAAGCTTGGTCTGGAAATAGCCAATGCAGTATTTGCTGAGTATGATTCTGCTAAATACTTCAAAGATGTAGATTCCAAGGATGCTGCTCTTCCTGAAGGCTTCAATGCGAAGCAAGTGGTTCAGTTCAATATTACGAACGACAATGTTAAAGAAGCAGTAACTATCTTTGTGAACAAAGCACTTCCTAAAATCTTGGATATCATCAGCAAAGATGAGTACCGCGAACTGTTGCAACTGACGAAGGAAGAAATCGATCAGGCGAAGAAAGATATTCAATCCGGCAGCCAAGCTGAGCTTAACAAGGCAATCGATGATATGAAGAATCACTTGAAGATCAATCAATTCACAGTGAATACAGCAATTGACAAGAATGATTTCCCGGCTTACCAGAACCTGAATACTAACCTGGAAATCAACAATCCGGATACAAAAGATAATGTGAAGGTTGCTGTTGAAGCAAAAAGCACATTTACCAAGATCAATGAGAAGCAGAATTTTGTAATTGGTATCCCAACGGATGTCATTACAATGGATGAGCTGCAACAGCAATTCGGAGCTGCAGGTCTTCAATAAGATTACAGAGATAAAGTACAAAACCCGTGCCATTGGCACGGGTTTTTTGTTAATGCTCAGACTTAGCGGGCCTGGCACGCAGCTTACGGAAGAATTGAGTCAGCAGGCTTGCGCACTCGGTCTGCAGGATGCCGGTAGTCAGTTCTGTCTGATGATTAAATCTGGACTCCTGAAGCAGGTTCATCAGAGTGCCGGCACATCCGGCTTTGGGATCCGTTGTCCCATACAGCACATGGGGAACGCGGGCTTGGACAATAGCGCCGGCACACATAGGGCAGGGCTCCAAGGTGACATAAAGCTTACAGTTGAGGAGTCTCCAGGATCCAAGATGATGGCTCGCTTCGCGGATCGCAATAATCTCGGCATGAGCGGTAGGATCATATGCGGTCTCCCGGAGATTATGCCCTCGTCCGATGATCTCCTGATCACGGACCACAATCGCGCCTATAGGTACTTCCCCAATAGCCTCTGCTTTATGAGCTTCAGCAATGGCTTCTCTCATCCAGTATTCATCGGTAAACATGATTAAATGACTCCCTTTTCACCTTTAATTATTCTGCGAACAGGCATTCGTTTGTGAACAGCCTGTGTGTAAATTTGTGTATAAGTTCATTGTTATCAACAGAGTTATGCACAGGTGTGTATTTTTTGGGTATAACTAAAGTCAATCTGTGGGTAACTATAAGTAAGTGATGCACTTAAACCGTCTCCGCTTTAGACCGGAATGTCTTTGCAAAAAGTGTCGTTAAAGGTATTATGATAGGAGAGATATCCCAGATTTCGGCAATCCACTTAGGCCGAGGAGTGAACAGCGAATTGTCCATAAAAACAAAATTATCCATCATCATATCTTTTCTGGCAGTAGTGCTTTTATCCTTGAATATTATCCTCAGCTACTTTACCACGCAGGAAAATCTGCGTAAAGATAGTGAGAATAAAATCATGCTTACCGCCAAGCAAATTGCAATCGCTGTTGAACAGAGCGGATTCAGTTCTGAATATGTAGAAAGGCAAATGACCGAGAAGCTGAGGATGGCCTCTCTATTGGCTGCCAAGGAGCTGAATCCCGATATCCGCAAGGTGACCAATGAGCAGCTGGCCCAGTTGGCGAAGAAGGCAGGTGTCACAGGCATTTCCTTATTCGTAAAAACCGATAACGACATCGTGGTCTCCAAATCATCGGAGTCTAAGGAAATCGGGTTGTCCACGAACAAATGGGGTTATTGGTATGCCGCATTTCATCAGCTGTTCAATCTAGAGCCGGTTACAGTACAGGCGGGTCAGGCATCCGAGCATTTCTGGTCAGGCCCATTTGATTATTCCGCTTCATTCCCCGGCAGTCTCGTAAAGTGGGGTTATTATTATGACGGAACACGTGACTACATTATAGATCCTTATATTCGGAAGACGGAAATGGATAATTTTTTTGAAGTCCTGGATCCGGAGAGAATTATAGCGAAGACCCGGGATGCCAATACAAGTGTACTTGATATCACAGGTATAAATTTAAGCCGCTTTGAAGAGGCTGTTACCCAGGGACTTCCGCTTCAAAATGACATTTCGGTAGAGATGAAGGACCGTCCTCTAACATTCGGCAAGTATAACTACCCCAGTCCTGAAGCGGACCTGCAGGTACTAAAGGAAGCTATTCGTAACGGACAAAGTGCCCAGTACGACGTTAAAATTGGTGGGAAAAGAGTAATTAAAAGCTTTATCCCGATTAAGGAAAACTCCAATTATACGTATGTAATCCGGATTATCTCCAGCTATGATCCCATTTATTCTGTATTATCCAAACAGATGATCAGCCAGATTTCCATATCTCTGGTTCTATTGGAGGTTGTCATTTTTGCAAGCTATATCCTTGCGGGGCTTCTCATTAGGCCAATCCAGGACATCCTGCTTAAGGTGAATGGGATGGCAGACGGCAACTTTGAGACCCAGCTGGAGGTTTCACGCAAGGATGAGCTTGGCCTGCTGGCAGCCAGAATTAATGCTATGGGCGGGAACCTGGCCCAGTATACACGGGATCTCAGGGAAATGATTGATGAGAACCGCTCTGTTAAGGAGCACCTGGAGTCCATTATCCGGCAAACGGCAGATGCCATTCATCTGACTGATCCTGAGGGCAAGATTATACGTGTAAATAAGGCCTTTGAACAGCTGTATGGCTGGACAAGTGAAGAGATCCAAGGGGTGTGTCTGTTCAATACCCCTGAATCGCTTCGCGAGGAGGAGTCCCTGTGGAAGAAGAAGCTGAGTGAAGGAATACCCATCTTCTCAGCAGAGACGGTGCGCCTGACGAAGGCGGGGGCGGAGGTCCGGGTCAGCGTCAGTGAGTCTCCGATCTTTGACGAGGATGGGCGGATTACCGCTTATGTGATCATTTCCAGGGATATGACAGAACGCAACAAGATGGAGGAGCTGCTGCGCCGTTCCGAGAAGCTGACTACGGTAGGACAGCTTGCAGCGGGAGTAGCCCATGAAATACGGAATCCCTTGACGACGCTAAAAGGGTTCCTGCAGCTCCAGCTGCAGACTAAAAAGCTCAATACCCAGCATACGGATCTAATGCTGTCAGAGCTGGATCGCATTAATCTGATCGTTAGTGAATTCCTGATATTGGCCAAGCCGCAAGCGGTTCACTTCCAGGTGAAGGATATCCGCTATATCCTAGGGGATGTTATCTCTCTCCTGGACAGTCAGGCACACCTTCACAGCATAGAGTTCTCAACAGATTTCTCGGCAGAAGCTCTGCTCGTTCACTGTGAAGAGAACCAGCTGAAGCAAGTATTCATTAACCTGCTCAAGAATGCTATGGAGGCTATGCCAAATGGAGGTATCATTCATATGCAGACTTGGCGCAAGGAACCGGATCGCGTAATGATTCGCATCAGGGACGAGGGCGTAGGTATCTCCAAAGCGACCTTGGCCAAGCTCGGAGAGCCCTTCTTCACGAACAAGGAGACCGGCACGGGACTTGGGCTCATGGTTAGCCAGCGGATTATTGAGACCCACAGGGGCATCATGGAGATTGAGAGCGAGCTGGACAAAGGAACAACGGTGACTGTCGCCTTGCCGGTTGGTGGCAGCCAAGGTAACATGGAGGACAAGATACAGCCAGATGAGTAAAGAAAAGGTGTGAGATGGGTGCGGATTAATAAATTCATCAGTGAGTCAGGTTACTGCTCCCGGCGGGAGGCTGACAAGCTCGTGGAAGCAGGCAAGGTGACTATCAATGGCATCGTAGCGCTTCTGGGAAGTCAGGCCGAAGAAGGCGATGATGTGCGTGTGAACGGTCAGCCTTTGACGGATAAGGAGAAGCATGTATATATAGCCCTGTATAAGCCGGTAGGGATCACAAGCACAACCGAGCGGCATATTAAGGGCAACATTGTAGACTTCGTGGGGCATGAGAAAAGGATCTTTCCGATTGGCCGTCTCGATAAAGATTCGGAAGGACTTATCCTTATGACCAATGACGGAGATATCGTTAATCGGATTCTTCGTGCTGAGGGGAAGCATGAGAAGGAATACATCGTGACCGTGGACAAGGCGATCAGCCCGCATTTCATAAGAGCCATGTCAGAAGGGGTAAGGATTCTGGGGGAAATGACACTTCCTTGTACAGTTACCCGGATGTCAGACCGGGTGTTCCGTATCATATTAACTGAGGGGAAGAACAGGCAGATCCGGCGTATGTGCAGCGCTTTGGGATATGAAGTAAGGCGCCTGCAGCGGATCCGGATTATGAATATTCATCTGGGCAGCCAGAGAAGCGGTACATGGCGTGACTTGACTCCTCAGGAGAAGCAGGATTTAGGGCGGCAGCTGAACTACACCCTTATATAAAACCCAACCCCAGCCAGATCCATCGTACAAGCTGACCGCTGTAGGATTGAGACAGCACAAAGGCCCCATCAGCTCAGATGAGCTACGGGGCCTTTTGTGTTTAGGGTGTGGAAGTGATGCTCTTCTGGGCATCACTTTGATATTTACGAAGAATGGAGACTTCTACACGGCGGTTCTTCGCCCGGCCCTCCGCCGTATTATTTGGAGCAACAGGACGATACTCACCATAACCTGTGCTGACAAATTTCCTCGGGTCCAGCTTACCGTTAATAAGCAGAATTTTCATGAAATTAAGTGCTCTTCCCGAGCTGAGGTCCCAGTTCGAGTCGAACTGCTGGTTAGAGATGGGGACATTATCCGTATGACCGGATACAATAATGTCGTAATCCGGGAAGCCCTGGAGCATGACCGAGATGGCTTTGGCCAGCTTTCTGGAATCGGGCTTGACCGTATCATCCCCGGAAGCGAACAGAGCCTTGTCGCTAATGGTCACCGTTAACTGCGACTGGTTCAGCTTCGTATCCAGTTGGGAGGACAGTCCGTTAACTTTGATGTAATTATCCATTTGCTTCTTCAGCTTCTCCAGATCTTCCTGCTCCTGACGCATAAGCTCACTGCGCTTCTTGTTCATCGACATATTCTGGGTGCTTTGCTGAGGTGAACTGTCTTTGGGCGCATTTGTACTAGACCCTTCAATGGAGGGGCTCTTGTCCATTACGCCTACCCCGCCATTTAAAGCGATGCTGAAAGCCTTGCTCATCTGTTCGAATTTCTTGGCGTCCGTAGAGCTCATTCCATAAAGTACGATAAATAAAGCAAGCAGCAAGGTGAGAAGGTCAGCATAAGGAATCAGCCAGGATTCATCGGCATGTTCCTCATGCGGTTCGTGTCTATTCTTTTTGCTCACCGGTCGTCTCCTCCTTATCCTGAAGCTGGGCACGTTCAGTTGGAGTTAGGAAGACCGCCAGCTTCTGCTGAATGGCAATAGTGGAGACCCCAGATTGGATGGAGAGAAGTCCCTCCACCATCATCAGACGGATTTCAATTTCGCGCTTGGAGATACGTTTGAGCTTATTAGCTATAGGATGCCATAAGACGTAACCTGTGAATATACCGAGCATGGTCGCCACGAAGGCTCCGGCGATCGCATGTCCCAGCTTCTCCATATCGGTCATATCAGCCAATGCCGCAATCAGACCGATAACGGCACCGAGAACCCCGAGCGTAGGCGCGTACATTCCGGCTTGGGAGAAGATTAACGCACCAGCACGGTGACGCTCTTCGGTAGCCGCGATGTCCTCCGCGAGCACATCACTGACAAATTCCTGGTCATTACCATCAATAATCATCCGCATTCCACCGCGGAGGAAGTCATCATCAATCTCCTCCACCTTGCTCTCCAGAGCAAGAAGTCCTTCACGACGGGTGATGGAGGCCCAATCCATGAACAGCGCGATTAATTCAGGCTTGGTGACCATTTTGGGTTTAACAAACAGCAATTTTAGAAGCTTCGGAAATTTCTTCAGTTCTGAAGCAGGGAAGCCGACAAAGAGTGATGCTGCAGTACCTACAAAAATAATGATATAAGCCGCCGGGTTATTAACCAGGTTGATGATGGGTGCGCCCTTGAGCATCATACCCACGACAATGGCCACAATACCCATTACTAATCCTAATATCGTTGATATTTCCATTAATACACCTCGTCCATGAGATAGAATTGAATCCTTTCGGTCTTTCGGGCATCCTTCCGTCAAGACAGTTTGCAGACAGAAACTACAGGAACCTTGCAGCCTTTGTTCTGTAAGAAACGGTTTACCTATTTTATCGACAGATTTCCCTTTTTTTTTAAGATGAATTTTCAGTTATAATGAAAAAGACGGGTTCTTAAGATGAGATCAAGGAAGGCGGAGAATATAGATGGGCGTAAAACACGCAAGAGATTACGGAGATATTCTAGCTGAATTAACAGCTGCAGTAGGTTTGATCGAGGATAGTTATGTGTTTTTTGAAATGGAAGCTGATGATTGGGAAAGGCTTGGTGAGGCGGATAGACGTGAGGTTCATGAGGCCTTGGCGGAGGACCTATTCTATGGTCTGGGGACAGAGCCGGTAATCCGTGTAGGCAGTGGGATGCTCATGCTGGATTCCAACCTGCACCGGATCAACATCCTGGTTGGGGATACAGAACTGGCTACCGTACTTCTGGTCTAGGCGTCCACTTTAAGCGAAATGTGGATTTAAGTCCGAGTCTCATGGTAATATATCCTGAGAAGCATTATCGTTTAGGTACTTAAGTTCTGTTCTGGGTATTTAGTGGGAAGAGGAGAACTGCTGTACAGGCGGTATACGGGTCATAAGAAGATGTGAAGGATAGCCGGTTCTAAAGTCCCTCCAGGACAGTTCGGACGTTGTAAAGAATAGGGAGGAAATAGAATGCCATTTACACCTCAGGAAGTGGAAGCGCACTTAGTTAGTCTGGAAGGATGGGAGATGGAAGAAGAGAGATGGATTGTGCGCAAGTATGTATTCTCGAACTTCATGAAGGGCATTGCCTTTGTAGATGAAGTTGCGGCCATCTCGGAAGCCTTCAACCACCATCCATTTATCACTATAGACCATAAGACCGTGACGCTCCGTCTAACCTCTTGGGAAGCCGGCGGGATTACTGCCGTGGATATCAAGGAAGCCCAGCAGTACAACGAGGCCTTCGAGAAGACCCGCTCGGCTGAGTAGAACTCGCATTAGTAAGAGAGATGGCTTGTAGGAAGCTCGCCACCCTCGCAGCTATCACAACTCGTACAGGAAGCCTCAAGCTTAGAGGAAGCCGAAGAACTTAAGTCCAAATGCGGACCTCGTGCCAGATATGGCGATGGAACAGGCAGAGGTGCCTGCATACTTCTAGAAGCATGTTCCTCATCATAGTAGAGGAACTATGAAAGCAGTCTTGAATCGAACAAAGCACGCCCTCTGGAATACGCTTACAGCGTACTAGAGGGCGTGCTTTAGTTGATCTATTTTTTTGCGGCGAGCCATTCGGCTACTTGGGCAATCTCTTCGGGCTGCAGCTTGTCTTTGAATGACGGCATGGTGCCCTTACCTTTGGTAACTACGGTGAAGATTTGTTCATTGGTCAACTGCGCGCCAATCTTCTGCAGACTAGGTCCAACTTTACCTTCAAGCTGATCACCATGACAGCTGATACAGTTGGCCTTAACAGCCGCTTCTGCCTTGGTCGCATCCAACGTAACCTTCGGCATGGTAGGCTTATTCTCCTGTGCCACCTGTTCTTTACCCGGCAGGGTGAAGATGAGCACGATGGCCAATGCGCATGCAATGAAGAACAGACCGCTCATGATCCACTTTTGCATTCCAATCGTCCCTCCTATGTAAGATACCTTCTCCCATTATAACGGAACATCCTGTTTGATCATAGCATTTGTGACAAAAAAACAAACAAGTTATTCGTGCTGACTAAGTTTCATCAATGGGGTGAGATTTATCATTGTGGTAGACCATACAGTAAAAGGGCATCTTCCCTTCAGGAGTCCGCAGCTCGTATTGATCTGTAATCCGGAATCCCGCTTTCTCATAGGTACGTATGGCCCGTTCATTCCAAATAAGTACCTCTAGATCCACTTCATGCCCAGGATAACGGCGCAGGGCCTCTTGGACTATAGTCTGCACCAAAGACTTACCCAGTCCCTGACCACACCAATCGGGCCGCATTCCGATCCCTAAGCGGGATACCCCCTCCATAGGGAAGATTTGTGCGAATCCGGCCAGTTCCCCAGCAGGCGTAAGAACGGATAGGTACTGTTCCCGGCGAAGCTGAGGATCGCCGAACTCAATCTCAAGGGATTTCATCCGTTCCCAAGGGGGGAACTTGTAGATGTCATAGGGCGGGGGATAGACCCAGCTGCAGATAACCTGGGCGTGGGATTCTTCCATGGGAATAGCCTTAAATGCTGGAGGGTTATTCATCAACTGGCGTACCTCATTTCGTGTCGGATATAGATTAAAAAAAAGAAAAAAATATATATTTTTGTACGTTTAAGCCCAGTGGCAGTGGGTAAATATAGGATAAGCAAATATATGGAATTAAATTAGATATTTGTTCTGGAAGGTTGAAACCTTTGGCAGATATCTAACGTTTTAGAAGTAGGTACTAAGATAGCAAAAAGAAGACCGCAGGCGATTCCGGCAAGAATCGTGCGGTCCACTCGGATGTAAATTCCATTTGAGGGAATGGAGTTTACAGGTTCACAGCATATTTAGTGTATTTGGCTTTGCTAAGAACACGCTTAGCTCCAAGGTAGCGTTTGCTGTAGTAGCTGCTGCTGAGACGGTCAATGTGAATGCCTTTTGAGGAAGAGGCGTGTGCGAATTGGCCGTTTCCAAGGAATACTCCGACATGAGATACACCGGAACCGAAAGTATTAAAGAAGACAAGATCTCCGGCCTTCAATTGGCTCTTCGCCATAACTGGAGAACCCTGATGGAATTGAGCTTTGGATTGACGGGCAAGGGATACGCCCATTTTCTTGAACACATAAGATGTAAATCCGGAACAATCAAACCCACTTGAAGTTACGCCGCCCCATTTATAAGGAGTACCGTATACACTCTTCACCGTGTTAGTTAATGTGGAATCTGCGAATGCGCTGCCTGTTCCTAGTGTGAACAATAATGCCAAGCTCGTTGCCGCTGCTGCTAGTTTCTTTCTCAAGTTGTTATGCTCCTTCCAATGCCTGCGAGGTTAGCTTGAGGATTCGGTTGAAGGTTCCCTATGACCCCTCTGATGCAAGATCAATTCACCCATAACTGGTTCCCCCGTTTCCCAGGTGCGTGGGAATTCGGCTGGTTTGTTGGTTTAGTGCACCTGTGCTGAAAATCCGCAAGATACGGGATTTCAGGACCCAGCGTTCACGGGAAGCGATAGTATGACTTTCGTATGATCATCATATACAGACTTCGTGACGCTCCGACATAGGACAGTAATAATTACAAAGTTGTTACTAATTACTTGCCTATTGTACCAAAGGGCCCAAGCTTTGGCAAGTTTGTTTTACACTTTTTTTGTCAAGATAACGGTTTATTTGTCGAAAAATTGGCTAATACTATATTATTAGTCTAATTATATACAGACAAAAGCCCGCATCGATTCCGGCAAGAATCAATACGGGCGATGCCAAGGGAACTGCTTATCTTACATCAATTGTTGTCTTTGGAGGAATCGGCAACAGATTGAAATACTTCGTTGCTCATAATACGCTTAGCTCCAACGTAGCGGTTGGTGTAGTAGCTGTCACTCAGCTTGCTGATGGTAACGCCTTTTGAGGAAGAGGCGTGTGCGAATTTGCCATTACCTACAAATACACCTACGTGTGACACACCATTACCAAAAGTATTGAAGAATACCAGATCTCCGGCTTTCAGTTCATCTTTCGATACGGCCTTACCCATCTTGAATTGGGCGCCCGATTGGTGAGGAAGGTCTATTCCCAGTTTGTCAAATACATACATCGTAAAGCCTGAGCAATCGAAGCCATTCGTGGAGGTTCCACCTGACTTATAATCTGTGCCAATCACTTTGTCCACGACTTTGTCCAGCTTGGAGTCAGCGAAAACGCTTCCAGTCCCAAGGGTGAATAAAATGGACATTGATACTGCTGCAACCACAAGTTTCTTCTTCAAAAGCGGTTAAACTCCTTCCAATGCCTGCGAGGTTAGCTTAAGGATTCGGTTGAAGGTCCCCTATGATCCCTCTGTTGCGAGATCAATTCACCCAAGATGGTTCCCCCGTTTCCCGGTGCTGGGAATTCGGCTTGATATCTGTGCACCTATAACAAGAATACGACATTAAAGTCGAATCTCCTGCTTGTGACAAAAAAATAATTACAATGTTGTTACTGTCTGTTCATAATTCACATTGTAGCAAGGCAGGTATCTTTTGGCAATGGTTACTTGCGAGATTTCCAGGCCGGTTGAAACAGGAAAGGCCTCCGCAGATCTGCGGAGGTCTTGGGGGGCGTAGAGTTAGAGGAGACCGAAGGAGATTCAATTCTTCTCATTCCAAAGGTGATATTGGGAGGAAATATGCCAAATACTGAGAAGTGAACGGATGAAAGGATAGGATTGCTGAAGGATAAGTGCCAGAAATCCGGTCCAGATCCAGGAGACGGTACTAAAAGCGCCGAACAGGAGCAGGGTTACCCCGCCCAGGCAGAGGGATATGCCTATAACGGTAAGCAGCTGCCGCAAGCAGCTTAGCATAGAGGGGAGCATTCCCCGGCCAAAAATATAACCGAACTTGGCGTACAGAAGAAGCTGATGAATCAAATAGCCATAAATCAGCCATCCCAGAATATATATAGCCGTATAGAGAAGTGGATATCCGCCAGACTGTATGCCCTGTACAAGGAGATCCAGCAGCTTGGGTCCGAGCCAGTAAGCGGGACCAAGTACGAGAAGGAGCTCTATCAGGTAAAAGACGGTGACCGGCTTCCACAGCCTGCCGATCCCCTGGAAGAATACCAGACCGGCCCCGTCCGGGGTTAATGGACGAAGTCCATAGAGAATTCCGGCCTGAATGAGCGGGGTCAGCAGCATGCGCAGAATGAACATGCCGGCCAGAAGCCAGAAATACAGATGAACCTCGGAGCTGTATTTGAGCTCCAGCTGACCTTCAATCAGAAATAGAATGCGGCTTAGCTCGCCCGGCGCCGGATCCGGGTAGCGCTGCAGCAGCGGTATAATGGCAGAATTGATCAGCCGGTAGAGAAATACACCCCAGAGCAGCTGATAGAGGAACAGGATAATGACGACCGGGAACTGATCTTTGGTACTTTGCCATCCGTTACGAATGTATCTCACTCTATTGTCACCTCACCATGAGAGCAATCCAAGTAGGGACTCCACTACTTTGGTTATGCCCAGATTCCACCGCGTTCCGGTCTTCTCTTCCACTTCTGCTTTCAGATAATTGTTAATATGCTTGTTCTCCAGCACCAGGGTGTAGCGGGGATCGATCATTGCCCAGGCCAGCGGCTCCTTGTACTGCAGCTTGTAGACAATCTGGTTCTCATCACCCTTCCAGATCTTGCGCACAAGATGTCCGTCTTTGTAGCTGAACAGGACGGGAACCTCCGGATAGCTGCCGCCGAGTCGGCTGATCTTCACGACAGACTCATATAGGGGGCCGGGAGTCTTCTGTACTTGGTTCACGGTGATGGAATCAACCGAGTAATTTATCATTTGCCCGCTGTATACATACTGATTGAAATAATCCTTCCAGGACTGCCCGGTCACCTGCTCCACGACTCTTTGGAAATCCGAGGTTGTCGGGTGCTTGAAGCGGTATTTGCTGCTGTAGCGGGCCAGGATCTTGTTCATGGTTCCTGCTCCAACCTGCCGTTCAATGCCGAGCAGTACGAGCTTGCCGCGGGTATAGACATTTTGGGCATAGATATCGGAGGATCCGTATTTCCAGGATTCCAGAGGCAGCGCGGCTGGATGGTTCACGAAGCTGGCCTGAACAGGCAGATTGGGCTGAATTCCATAGGCGCTCTCCATGAGTTTGTCTTCAGCGTAAGAAGTGAATCCCTCATCCAGCCAGGCTTCTTCGAATTCGTTACTTGCGATCATGCCGTAAAAATATTGGTGTCCGATCTCGTGCACCACGGTTCTCTCCAGCTCATACCCAGGTGAGAGCGAAGTCGCTCCAAAGGCAGTTACGAGGGTCGGATACTCCATTCCGCCTGCCCCATTGCCGCTTGCCGGGGGAACCACGATGGACAGGGTCGAGTAAGGATAACGGCCATACCATTTGCTGTAGGAAGACAAGGCAGCCTTAGCCGCATAGAAATAGCGGTCCTTAAGGTCCTTATGCAGCGGATCGAGATACAGCTTGATCCGGACACCCGGGACCTCGGCCGAGGAGAATGGCTCCTCCGCATAGACAAAGTCCGGGGAAGCCGCCCAGGCAAAGTCATGCACATCATCGGCATAGAACTGGTAGATCTTGCGATTCTGCTTGACCGCTGCGGTCTTGGTGGGAAAGCCGGTCGCTGCGACGATATAGGAGCTTGGCACATTGATCCGTACACTGAAGATCCCGAAGTCGGAGTAGAACTCCGAGCTTCCGTGGTATTGATGCAGGTTCCAGCCTTCGGAGGCGCGGCCGCGGGTTCCGGCTGGCTCATACACACTTATTTTGGGGAACCACTGCCCGGCCATCACGAAGTTATCCGCGGTGCCCATGCGGGCGAATACCTTGGGAAGCTGGACCTCAAAGCTCATGAGAATAGTTATGCTCTCTCCGCCCTGAACGGGGCGGGGAAGCCGAACCTTGACCAGAGTCTGGTCTTTCGTATTGCCATCATCAGGCTGTACATACTGAAGACGGTGAATCAGGGAGATCCCATCGGTGGTCCGGATTCCAGTCAGCTTCATGGAGCCCCATCCATCCTTTGGCATAGAGTCGCCCCGAAGCTTGCCTCCGGACTCCTTCATGAAGGTAGTATCCTTGGAGGCGAAGGCGTTCGGATACAGGTGAAGGTAGAGCTCGCTCACGGGCTGTCTGCCCGGGTGCTTCCAGGTTATACTCTCGGTGCCGGTTAAGGTGCGGTCCTTCTCATTCAAATGGACATCAATGTGATATTCGGCAATGCGGTCACTAAGCTGCTCCGTACCGGGTGTGCCGATACTCTCGGGTGTCTTGGGCTGATCCTGCGGAGGCTTGCCCATTTCCGGAGCAAATGAGGTCTGGGCAGGGGCGGGTGTCAGGCTGAACCATACAGCGCCGCCAATAACGATAAGGCTGAGAATTGAGATAAGTATAATTTTGATCCGTGGTGGGGTCATTCTTGGATACCTCCCGTTGACAAGCATCTAAGGCATGTATATGTTTGCATCTGGGGGATTATTAGTTAAAATTAAAATATACAGAGCCTGTTGTTATGGAGGGCACTCCGAATCATCAGCAAGCAAGGCTGCGGCTCATTAATGGAGGGGAATATGGACAATCTGAACAAGACTGGCAAGAAGCAAATTGCCTTAAATATTATCAGCGGGAATGAGAAAAGCAGCAAACACAAGGGCTTTGGCGCGGGTTCCATTGACCTGAACAGCGTATCGCCGATCATTATTGATAGCGGGGAAGCGAAGATCGACATCGGTGCCATGCATGCGAAGAGTAAAGTGGAGCGGGGAATCAAGTTCTCTGCGAATAAAGAGGACGTGCCGAACGGGCGTCAAGTATGGCTGGTATGGGTTGCGGTGGACCGCACGCCGGAAGGCCAGCTGTATGGCGGAGCGACTGCGTGTGAGATGCTGATCGACACCGAGGCGAAGCGCGGATGGAAGATTCTCGCCGACCACGTAAATAAGCTGGATTACGCGATTAAACGCCGCATTATGCTGGATGAGCTGGGCCCGGCAGATAAGCAGGCACTGCGTACACTGCTGGTCACGCATAACGAAGAATGGTGGAACCGCTCATCCAGCGAGCTGAAAAATGCCCTGGAAGGGTAAAGAGCTGCAGGAAAAGTGGGTATATAATAGGAGGGGCCGTTCCATGAGCAAGTATGGGACGGCTTCTTTGTCCATGGATAAGGGGAACGGGTGATTGAAGCTTGTTAATCGGACGCTTCGAGCGTCATTCCTATTCAGCCGGGGGATTCTCACTCTGGAATAGAAGCAGCCGGGATGCCTTGGGCATCTTGGCGACAACTAGCTGGTAGGATTCCTGCAGCATGGCGGCAATGACCTCGTCCGGTACTTGTCCATTCAGCAGTACGGTATTCCAGTGGCGCTTATTCATATGGTAGCCGGGGATCACGGCGCCAGGGTAGCTTTCGCGCTGAATCCAGGCCTCCTCTGGATTGGTCTTAAGATTGACGGATGGAACGTCAAGATGATTGGTCAGCAGAGCGAACATTTTGCTGCCGACGTAGAGTACTGGAAGACTTGGGTCAAAAGGGTAGTCTAGGCGGGTTCCCGGGTAGCCAAGACCAAGCTCGATAAGTTCCTGATGCTTCATAAAGGGTCACTTTCCTTTCGTAACAGGTGTTGGAATATGTAGACCTCTGTCTGGGTGAGAGGGGATTAGGCAGGTAAGTAAAGGCCAGGCTATTCCTTCTTAGTGTATATTGAGCCTGTTCGCAATTCAATGGATGGACGGCTATAGTTAATCGGGTTGGAGAGGGAGAAGGCCCACTCCAAATAGGCAGGTATCCCGCGAATAATGCGCGCCTTGATGAGGGAGCGGATTTCACCGACCAGTACGACCAGTATATGCCTGTCATATGACAAAAGGCAGTTCAGACCTCGCGCGGGTGCCTGAACTGCCTTTTGTATGCTGTATGGGGTGTAGTGTACAGGTTCCTGCTGATGTGGAGCTTAAGCTTCCTTATCTCTGCCAAGCAGGATGGTCAGTCCAAGCAGGGTGACTATAATGGTTGCGCCCATATCGGACATGACAGCGATCCAGAGGGTAAGCAGGCCTGGAATCGTTAGCAGCAGGGCGATCAGCTTAAGGCCCAGACTGATGCCGATATTCCAGCGGATAATCCGGTTCGCCAGACGGGCGATCCTGATCGCTGCCGGCAGCTTGCCGAGATGATCCTGCATCAGGACGATGTCGGCGGTCTCGACGGCACTGTCGGTGCCCTTACCCATCGCAATGCCCAGCTGGGCTGTGGCCAGTGCGGGGGCATCGTTAATGCCATCGCCAACCATAGCGACCTGCCCTCTAGCTGCCAGCTCCTTGATCTTGTCGACCTTCTGCTCCGGCAGGAGGCCGGCGTACCAATCTGTGACACCTGTGGCCTGGGCCACAGATTTGGCTGTACCGGCATGGTCACCGGTCAGCATGACGGTATGTTCAATCCCGGCTTGGTGCAGCCGGGCAATTACGCCGCGGCTCTCGGCGCGAATCTGGTCCGCGAGTCCGGCAATGCCCAGCACATGCGCCGCATCGGCTACCAGGACAATCGTCAGTCCGGCTTCCTTCATCCGGTGAAGATCCGCTTCTATCCGCTCTCTATCCGAGGCGGACAGAGAGACGTGCTTAAGCAGCTGCTCATTGCCTGCCCAGTAGCGAACCCCCTCGATATCCCCTTGAATCCCTTGACCAGGGAGGGTAACCAGGTTATCAACCGGGGCAAAATGGGTGATTCCTGACTCTTTGGCCTTGCGGACTACCGCTTCAGCAAGCGGGTGAAGAGAGGATTGCTCCATAGCCCCCGCTGCGGCGTAGAACCGCCCCGGATCGTATACGGCTTCTTGAATAACGGCAGGACGCCCTTCCGTGAGCGTTCCCGTCTTGTCGAAAGCGATCATGTTGATGCGGCCAAGCTGCTCCAAATGAACACCGCCCTTGATTAACACGCCGCTGCGGGCACTGCGGGTCATTCCACTTACAAGCGCAATCGGTGAGGACAGCACGAGCGCGCAAGGACAGCCAACGATCAGAATAGCAAGCCCTTCATATACCCATTTCATCCAGGGCGCTCCAAAGAGCAGGGGCGGTATCAGTACAACAAGCGCGGCAATAATCATAATTGCGGGTGTGTAGTATCTCGCGAATTTATCAATAAAGAGCTCGGTAGGCGTCTTGGTGTCCTGTGCTTCTTGCACCAGATGCATGATCTTCGAGAGGGAAGAGTCCTGGTAGGCCTTCTCAATCTTTACCTTGAGAAGACCCTCTGTGTTCACGCTGCCGCCAAACACACTGTCCCCGGCGTGCTTCGAGACGGGAATGGATTCCCCCGTAATTGCCGCTTCATTCACCGCGCTGTTCCCTTCGGTAACCGTTCCGTCTGAAGGGATCTTTTCTCCGGCACGGACAATAACAATGTCATTCACCTGCAGAAGTTCGGTAGGAATAGTCTCTGTACGGCCTTCGGCGCGAAGGACTACAGCCTGCTTAGGAGCGGCGCTGAGCAGTGCCTCCATAGATTTGCGGGCCCGGTTCATGCCATAGCCTTCAAGCAGCTCGTTAAGCCCGAACAAAATCGCGACCAAAGTGGCCTCTTCCCATTCCCCGATCACAACAGCACCAGCCAACGCTACGGTCATCAGTGTATCCATGTTGAATTTCAATTTAAGCAGATTCTTCAGGCCCCGCCAAAAGGTGGAGTAGCCGCTTAACAGGGTGGCTGCCGCGTAGAACAAGATCAATGCCGCTGACGGCAGCACATTTCCCAGTGCAAAGGTGGCTAAGTACAAGATCGCGGCTGCGCTGAGCAGCCACTTGATCAGCTGGCCACCGTGTCCGCCATGATCATGGTCATGGGAGTGGCTGCCCGCATGATCATGCGCGTGGCCTTGATGGACGGGAGGGTGATCGTGTCCGTTGGGGTCGTGGCTATGGGAGTGGCTGTCCGCGTGATCATGTGTATGGCCTTGATGGACGTGAGGGTGATCATGCCCGCCGCCTTGGTGGTTGTCTGCATGGGAGTGACTGCGGGCAGCATGGCCATGAGCGGCCGGGCCGCTTGCGGCAGCTGAGACTGCCGAGCTCGCTGGGCCTACTGAACCTACTGAACCCAGGGAACCCACGGAACCGACGGAACTCACATGGGAGGGGTCGCGGTCTGTTTTTGCAGCTGCGACTTCATCGGCTACAGCAGTAAACTCAGCATTAGCTGGCGAGACGCCTGAATGGGTGTCTGCGGGAAGGACGAGGGTCGCCCCGTCGCTCTTGAGGATTTTGCGGACACGGGTGAGGTCCACCTTAGGATTCACAATCAGCCTGCTGCTGTTATAGTGAAGCGCGGCGTCCCCGCCATGTTCCAGCTTGCGGATCTCGTCCTGCAGCTCCCGGGCACAATTAGCACAGGAGAGTCCTTGTACTTTGTATTCGGCTTTGGAACTTGCGGATGAGTTACTCATGGTCGCTCTTCTCCCTCTGATGCTCCAGCGTCATGGCGATCAGCGTCTGGATATGATGGTCTTTCAGCGAATAATAGACGTTCTTGCCTTCTTTGCGCGATTTCGTAATATGGGAGGACTTCAGCTGCCTTAGATGATGAGAGGCCGTGGCTACAGAACAATCCAGCAGCGCCGCAATGTCACATACACACAGCTCCTTGCCCTGATCGAGCAGAAAAGCGATTTTTACACGGTTAGGATCGGATAACGCCTTGAAAATTTGGGCCATGCCCACGATCTCCTCTTCCTGCAGCAGTTCGCGCAGCTTAGAGGTAATCTCTTCATGTTCACAGTTCGTCTCACATACTTCGAGTTGGGTGTTGGTCTGCGTTGTCATGGCATATCGCTTCCTTTCACATTATCATTCAAACGTTCATTTGATTGTTATAGAGCTAGTATATCCCATTTCGATAACATATTCAAACATTGGTTTGAATGTTAAAAGGAAATTGTCCTAAATATAAGTTAACCCTTATTGAGGAGGTCTAACTAGACAAATAATTGAAGAGATGCAATAGGACAAGTAAATGAAGAGATGTGATAGGGCAAGTGAATGAAGGGATATAACAGGACAAGTGAATGAAGAGATGCAATAGGGCAAGTGAATGAAGAGATATAGCAGGATAAGCAACTGAAGAGATGTAGCAGGACAAGTAAAAAACCCGGGAGAAGGGTCCAGGGAATTGGAACCTTCTCCCGGGCCTTGCGGCTAGCGCAGCTGCAGCCCCTGAAATGTCCCGCAGATCGGGGCATGTTTGGCTTTGACCGATACAAAAGGATGGTCCTTGATGTTGAACCGCCAAGGCTTAGCCGCATACTCCTCGGCGTAATCAATGTTAATGCGGGGGGACTCCACGATATCGAAGTCCTGATGCTCATCGCCGGCTTCCAGCCAGATCGGCCCGCCGGGAGCGCGCAGGTCCAGTCCGTTCAGGGAGCGGTCGATACGCAGGGCTCGGCACAGCTTGCCGGGACCATTGCTCAGATCAGCGGGCTTGCGGGACTGGATGTCGCGGTACTTGGCCATGATCAGCCTGTCCACTTCCGTTAGCGGCTCAGTTGCCCGGATGAGCACGGCTTGCGGATCGCCCTCCCGGCCGGTAACGACGTTCAGACAGCTGTACATGCCGTAGATCAAATACACATACGCGCTGCCTCCCTCCCCGAACATAATGGAGGTTCTATTGGTGCGGCGGCCTCCAAAGGCATGGCTTCCCTTGTCTTCAACTCCTCCGTACGCCTCGGTCTCAATGATCCGTGAACGAATCTCTCCGTCCTCCGTCCGGCGGACAAGTGTATGTCCGAGCAGGCGCGGCGCCGCTTCCAGCGCAGTCACCTGGTAGATGGAAGAAGGGAGAAGGCGGGGAGGCGGGATCCGCTGTTCATCATGCTGCCTCGCGGGAGATTCTGACGCAGTCATCTCCGTGATCCTGTCGTCTGTATTAGGGTTGGACATGTGCTCGTCGTTCATGATTGCTGCCTCCTTACTGAAACCGGTTCAAGTGGGTTACCTTCATGTTATATAACCCGGCCCATGGAGGCAAATCAGGAACAGAACAACCTTATTACTTGTTCATCCACCAGCGCTTGAGGTCGCCCCACCACGAGCTGTCTTTGGACTTTCCGTCCTTGGCCTCCGCCGGTGCGGGGGTGCCTTTGCCGCCATGATCACTGCAATACTCCTTCGGCTCGGTTCCCTTGATGAACATCTCAAGGCGCTGGTTCGCCGCGCATTCCGCTGTGGCCAGCTTGCCGGACTGCGGGTCAACATACACACTAACGACCCCATCGGGGATAGGAAAAATCTTCGGCGGCACCTTCTCCAGCGCCTTCTCCGTGAACTGGGCGAAGATCGGCGCGGCTTTGCGCGACTCTGCGGTCTCCAGGATTTTGCCCTTGTCATAACCGACCCAGACCGCGGTGGACAGCTCGGGCGTGAAGCCGACGAGCCAGGCGTCGGTGTGGGTTGTGCCTGTTTTGCCGGCGACCGGACGCTTCATTACTGCGGATACGCGGCTGCCCGTTCCTCCGGTCTCGAACACGCTCTCCATCAGATGCGTCATCACATAAGCGGCGGCGGGCTCGACAATCTGCTCCGGCGAAGGAGGCGTGTGCTCGTAGAGGATGTCGCCGCCGCTGTCGGTGATTTTTATAATAGCGGTGGGCTCGACGCTCCGGCCCTGGTTGCTGATGACGGCGAAGGCCGACGCCATCTCAAAAGGGCTCACCGGCGAAGTCCCAAGCGCGAGCGAGGGAACGGGCGCAAGCGGGCTGTCGATGCCCATGCGGCGCGCCATGTCGATGACATGATTCGTCCCGACGGTCATGATCGTATTGACCGCGTAAATATTGTCGGATGCCGCGATCGCTTGGCGCATGTCGATCTCGCCGAAATACTTTTCCCCGAAGTTGCGCGGACTGTACGTCTTGCGGTTCCCGTCGTAGTGGAACAGGGTCGGCTCGCTGTTGAACATGCTGGCTTCGGTCATTTTGCGGGAAGAGAGGGCGGTCAGGTACATAATCGGCTTGAACGAGGAGCCGGGCTGCCGCGTCTTGGCCAGGACATGGTTGTACTGGTTCTGTGTGTAATTCGTTCCACCGACAAAAGCCTTGATATACCCGTTACGCGGGTCGATCGACACCAGGGCGGCCTGCAGATCCGGGCTTCCGATGGTGCCTTCGGTGACGGCGGCTTCGGCGGCTTTTTGCGCCTCCATATCCAGGGTGGAGTAGATCGTCAGGCCCCCGTGCTCCAGCAGACTCTCCTCAATGCCCAGCTGATTGATCACCATACTCCGGACATAATCGCGGAAATAGGGAGCGTCATCCCCCGTGGTACGCTGGGAAGGCGATTTGAAGCTGAGCAGCTGCGCGTACGCATCATCGGCCTGCTGCCGGGTAATCGCGCCGGTCTCGACCATTGTCTTCAGCACGATACGCTGGCGGTCCTTGGCATTTTTCATAGAATTATACGGTGAATAGTAGGTCGGTCCCTTCGGGATTCCAGCAAGCATAGCACTCTCAGCAAGTGTTAAGGACTTGGCCGGCTTGCCAAAATACATCTCAGACGCCGCCTCAACGCCATACGCGCCGTGCCCGTAATACACTTCATTCAGATACATCTGGAGGATTTCGTCCTTGCTGTATTTCATCTCAAGCTGGGCGGTATACATTGCTTCCTTCGCCTTGCGGGTCCACGTCCGTTCGTGGGACAGATACAGGTTGCGCGCAAGCTGCTGGGTCAGGGTGCTGGCTCCCTGAACGGTGTCCAGGTGCTCAATATTGACAAGCACGGCACGGGCCATGCCTTTGATATCGAATCCGATATGGTTATAAAAATTGCGGTCCTCCACAGCCAAGGTGGCGTGAATGAGATCCGGCGCAATCTGATCCAGCTTCACGCTGATGCGGTTCTTCGCCCCGGAGGAAAAAGTCGCAATCGTCTCCCCGCTGATATCCACAAGCCGTGAATTCCGGTCGGAATCCGCTGTCGGCAGCGGCGTATTGGCAAGGTAGATCAAGGTTCCTGCGACAGCACAGATGCCCAGGACGGCAGTGATCAGGGAGATTCTAAGGAACAGCCGTAAGCCCTGGCGGGGTCTGCGGCCGCTTCGTGATAGTCGCTCCATTGTGGGTAGTGCCTCCTTCTCTTTGGGACTTGGTGTGCGAAGCGGGACATAGGGTGATGGCTTCTGGTGGCTGATGGCTGAAGGCCAAGGCCAAAGGCTGAAGACTAAGACTGAAGGCCAAAGACTAAAGACTAAAGACTAAAGGCTAAAGGCTAAAGGCTAAAGACTGATGACAGAAGATAGAAGACAGAAGACAGAAGACTGAAGGCTGAAGGCCAAAGGCCAAATGTTAAAGACAGAAGACAGAAGACAGAAGACAGAAGACAGAAGACTAAAGGCTAAATGCTAAATGCAGAAGGCAAAAGCCAAAAGCCAAAAGCCAAAAGCCAAAAGCCAAAAGGCCATGTCTGGTGGTAGATAGTTAACAAGTAGTGGCTGACCCTGTCAGGTCTATTTTCTAGTATGGGAAAGTTTGGAGGAGTTATTCACTTTGTTTAACCGAGGACCGGGAAGAACGGGAAAGATCGGGAACTCTTTTTTGACGCAAAAGGTTGATAAGGGCGCAACTAGTGGGAGGTTTTTCCTGGGGGAATATAGAAGATTACACCTAGGGAGTGCAGCTAAGACTTGAGGAGTTGGAAGAAATGAGTGAACGATTAAGCAAAGCCAGGCGCAGACTGATTGTGACGGCAAGATGGGTGCTGAATTATTGGGCTTACCTGCTCATACCTTATATTGCGGCGGGAATCGGTTTGTATTATTGGGCTAACAACTACCTGGATGTGATCGTGTGGGTATCGGGGGCGGATGCAAGCGGGGGATGGAAGCATTTTATGTTATCTTTTGTGGGCATTCCTGTTCTGCTGCTGGCAGTTGCGTACTGGTTCGTGCCGCTGGTGGCCGTGGTTATTATGTATGCGGCTTGGAGGATCTCGGGAAGGAAGTCCGGAAGCCTGAGCATGAAAGGGTACCTGGATAAGTTATCTCAGTAGCAGAGAGTCATGGACAAATTTATTTGAGCAGGGGGATATTTTATGAAGAAGAACGAATTTATTGAATTCACAGCCCTTATTAACTATCTCAAAGAACTTGGCATCAATCCAGCAGAGTATCTGAGTCGGGAGGAATTGAAGAGATACACGGAGTTTGGAGCGGCATATGTAGGCATGCCAGGTGAGACGTTTAGAGATGAGCTGAAAGCCGTGATTATGGGGATGGCGGAGAGGCATTTGAGATAATTGTTGTAATTTATTCTATGGATGGGACGGAGAGGAGCCATCGAGCCATTCACTGGCTCACACGGAGGCTGGGAGTTCAAGAGCGCATGTATTCAGAATCCAGATGGATATATTCTTGTGTTGGGTGCTATGCGTGTGATTAGCGCGGAATAGGCCAATTATTTTAACAAGTATTGCTCTATTGTTAGCATGGGTTGAATGTTAGGCTCCTCCTCAAGCGAAAGGTTATTGGTATTTGGCATAGGACAACTGAAATGATTAGGACCAAAGGCATTGGGACAGATTCTCCGGGGGAGAACTGTCTCTTTTTTTGTTAGGCATAAGTGAAAGTTTGTGTTTTGTATAAATATGGAAGGTACTGAGCTGAGGCACATAGAAATATATAAGGAGTATGGTGTAATTGCTAAGGATAAGCAGAGTTCAGGAACATTTAATGGTAAAAACAGACGGGTATCAAGCAGCGACCGTAGGGAAGCTCCGCAAAATCCCTGGGCGCTGCTGGATACAGGCCGAACTCGCCTGGAAGCTCCCGTATTGTGAGGAATCTGTGCGAATGCTGAGCGACATGTTCCCGGTAGAAGAAGTAGATATAGACCCACCGCTGCGCAAAGAGGAAAGGTTTCGAAGGTATTTTCCGTATGATGCTTCTGTGGCAAAGGAGATACGGGAATCTCAGAAGCTGTTCAGCCAACTGCTGACGCTTAAGGGGTTAAGTCCACAAACGAAGAAGGCTTACGAAGGGCATGTAAGGCGATTCTGCGAAGATGTGGCCGATGACTTTCTTGAATTGCAGACCAGGCATGTCCGGGACTATCTTCTTCAGCTCTTTAAGCTGGAGCGTTCTCATTCGTATATCAATCAAGCGATGAGCGCAATGAAGCTTTTTCTAAGTCAAGCTTATAAAAGACCTGATCTGATCGTGAACCTTCCCAGACCGAGAAAGGAAAAGAAGCTGCCTCCCGTATTGTCTATGGAGGAGTTGAGGCTGATTTTTGGATCACTAAGCAATTTGAAACACAGGATGATTCTTATGCTGACTTATTCAGCTGGGCTCCGTGTCGGGGAGGTTGTACGGCTGCGCCTGAACGATCTCGATCAGCAGCGGATGCTCGTTCATGTGCGGCAGGGGAAGGGCAAAAAAGACCGTATGACCCTGTTGTCGCACACAACTGGTGAATGTCTAGTACGTTATTTAGAGCGAGAACGGCCTTATGAGTGGCTCTTCCCAGGCGCTGAGCGGGATCGACCAATTACCGTGAGGAGTGTACAGCGGATATTTGAACGTGCTCTGCAGTCGGCCGGTATCCGGAAGCATGCAACCGTGCATACCTTAAGACATTCCTTCGCCACCCATCTGCTGGAGGCCGGGACGGATCTTCGCTACATTCAGGAGCTGCTGGGCCATGAGGACATCAAGACGACTCAGATCTACACCCACGTCTCCTCCAAGGAGGCCCGCCGTATCCAGAGCCCTCTGGATCGGTTGTATCCGGGCGGGATAGGTGACGCAGATACCCAAGGGAATGGGGATTAGGGCGACAGGTGTCGTGGATTTAGTGTTATACGCAATTGCCCTTGAACCCCTGAAGAAGCCAACCCCATGAAATCGAATATTCGCTATGAAGCAGAATCATAGAAGAAAGAATCATAGTTTACTTCGTATTTAGAACGGCCGAGATCGGCACTAGGATCGAATTAACTATGATTTTTTTAGTGCATATGCGGATATCCGGGTGATTTCATGGGGCCGACCGATTCGCTAGACTTTCCTAATCCTTACTTGAATTCCTCAACCACTTTAACGGCGAAGCGTCCCGAGGAACATCGAAGAAGAAGGTTACTGGAGGTTCGAAGAAAGGGTTGGCAGGTAACCTGCATAGGGACGATCACGCCAACCGAGTGGTTTTGAAAGGCAGGAATTCAAGTTCAAAGCCAAGAAGGGATTAGGAAAGGCGAATCCGTTGGGGCAAACTCGAAGAAGAGGGCAACTGCGTATAACACCACATTCACGCTGCGGGGCATACGCCCCTTGGTCTGCCGGGGAATCACAAGGAAGTATGTCCAGGCAGACAACTCTGCGAGACTAAGTCTTCGACCCGGCGCTAACGCGCCTTAAGCCTCTCGGGTTCGCGAATGCAAGAACGTTATACGACATGGACGTAAAAAATGAAATTAGGTGAATTCGATGAAGATTAAGGACCAGCAAAATCTACTTTTTCAAAACTTATCAAATATCAAAAACTATTGGGTAAGCGAATCAACTAGCAGCTTATTACCTGAAGCCGATTTGATATGGTGTAATAACCCTGAACAAGTTCAAAGTTTAAGTGAAGTTCTAAATAATGATGAACTTCTCAATGCATTTAAAGACTATCAGAAAGAAATTATACAAGGTGTAATACATTCAATACTTGTAATGTTTGATGGTGGGGATGCATTAGCTGAGAAGCTTAGAATTGAATTGATAAATGCTGAAACAAAAGAAATATTAAATGAGAATATAGCATTGCACGAAGATTTTATAGAGTTTTTAATTGACAATGAATGAAATTGTAAGTTATTCGAAGTAGTCGTCCACGTCATATAACACCGCATTACCGCAGCGGGCCTAACGGCCCTTGGTCGCTGGGGGAATTTACAGGGAAGCATATTCAGCGACACACCCGCACCACCTAAGCACAGTCGCGCCCATTCGGGAGCCAGGACACCTGGCTCCATGCTACCTTTAAGGTTGTGGGGCGTCGGGAATGCAACAACGTTATAAGAAATTGGGGCAAACCCGATAGAAATCAAATTCAAATAAACACTAACAAGAGGTGGTACCCTTGTCACATGTCAGAGTTAGGTGTAGCGGTTTAATAATTAAAGATAATTCAATTCTTTTAGTTGAGTATGATGACAATGGAATTCATTACAATCTACCAGGCGGAGGATTAGAACGTGGAGAAACAATAGTTGATGGTGTTACTCGAGAAGTCTATGAGGAAACTCGCTCGGAAGTCGAAGTCGGTGAATTAGCTCTAATTTATGAGTTTGCGCCCCATAAACAGTCAGGCGACTATAGTGTAAATGAAAGCCATGGATTACATCTTATATTTGAATGCAAATTGATAAATAGTTCAATCCCCAAGCTTCCTCCGCAACCAGATCCTCACCAAGTCGCAGTTAAGTGGATTCCAGTGGATAAGTTAGAATCGATACTTTTAATACCGAATATCTCGGAACAAATAAAAGAATATGTAAACAATAGAAGAACTATAGCTCTGATTGAAGATCATCAATTAGAAAGATTGAAGTTATAAGAAGAGTAGAGAGTGAGTATTTCAAGGAAGGCCCCAACTTCTTATAACACCATATTCATGCATCGGGCCATCCGGCCCTCGGTCCGACAGAGGGATTTCAGGGAAGTGGGGACAGCCGGACAACCCTGCACTGGCTAAGTCCGTCGGACCCGCGCTTGCGCGCTTAAGCCAGTGAGGGTTCGTGAATACAAGAGAGTTAGCTGAAATTGCTGAAATTTATCAAAAAGAGAGAAGGTAAAAAATGAAAGGAATAATAAAGATAATAGAAGCAGTTCGATCAGAGAGTCCACTTTTGGAATTTTTTAGAGCAGGAATAAAACCGGAAGAAATAAAAGAACAAATTATTAGTGATTTCGATCAGTATTTTAGGAATAAAGATAACCTTTCCAAATATTCTATGACTTATTTAGTCTCAGATTGGATTCTTTATAATAAATATCGTGATAATAGTTGGTTCAAACAAAAGTTATTAGAGTCATTGAATATGTATAGAGATGCTTCTAAACGTGATGCATTTGCATGTCATGATATTTTTAAGCAATTAATTGATGACCAAATTGAGACAGGGAACCGATTTTGGAGTTTTGTTTTTACAGAGACTAATAAAAAAGATTTAGAAATATATGAATTTACTCAAATGACAATGAATGATATCGGTCGAATAGTCGAAGGATTGTTTAAGACATTGTTATTAGAATATATCTCTATGTACAGATTATCAAAAGGTAAGAAGGTTGTTATAAGTGATATCAAAAAGTTGGATCTTGGAATAATAAATAATGAACTCATTCAAACCTCTGCTTTTCTCGATTTATTCTCAATTAGATCGTTAAAGCTATCTGATTGGAGAAACATTGCTTATCACCATAATTACTCAATTGAAAGCGATAAAATTAAATGTACTTATGGTCCAAAAGATAATCGAAACACTATATTGCTAGAGAAAGATGAATTATGGGCTGTTTTGCTTGAAATATCAAGAATACTTGATTTGCTTAACCTCACCCATAAATTCTATTTTTATGATAATGACACTGAAATACTTCAGGGGTTTGATCCTGACTCTATTAGGGGAGAAGCAAGAACGGAAATTTGGTTTTTAACGTTCGCATCTGCGTTAGTTGCTCAAGGATTTGACATTATTTCATTTGAAACTAGCAAAGAAATTACAAAATTGATAGTTAGAGAAACTATTATTGATTCTGATAAAAGAACTAGAGCGATACATTCTTCACAATTTACATACAATTTATGGTACTATACATCCTCGGTTAAATTGGAAGTTGAATATAGGGATTTAGAAAACGTCCCATACTTAAGAGCATCTACAACAAATGAAATATGTGAAAAGATAGGAAGTAAAGAGAAGCCTTTCACTTATCTTGCTGAGTTTATTAACTTAGAGATTTTAGAGAATGATGCTTGAAGGTTTTTCATGGATGTCATTGATGAATACAAAACCGTTAGGTGAAACCTTGGAAAGCTTGTTAAAAACCAATTCGTTGCAAGTTCAAGGAGCAAATCATGGATAAAGACGCATATTTTAAAAACCTTGAAGAAATCATAACTGACCCAATATTTATCGCCTCTTCAAAGGAAGATATTGATGAAGATATCAGTAACAATATGTGGTGCATTTCATTAGAACAAGAATTGGCAAGTCAAATAAATATTAATGATTTTGTGAACTTCCTTAGTTCGGTAATAGATAATCGACAAAACCAAATAAGAGCATTAAATGGACAGAATGGAATGACTTTTTATCTTTGGTTTGACTGGATGGCAAGCCAATTGAGGTTTAATTTAATTTCTAATATTTATGATAAGCTACCTTTTTGGTGCGAACTTGAATTACTGGATAGAATGGAACCGATAATTGAGGAATTCTTGGCATATCCATTCTTGAATGGGCTTCCAAGTGGAGGCTATTCTGATGGATCAGAAGAGAAACCGTATGTATTAAAAGTCTATATAAAGATATTGAATGTGGAGTAATCAGGATGTCCAAGGCATCCCATAACACCGTATTTACGCTGCAGGGCTATCGCCCCTCGGTTCCCGGATGTATAATAATGGAATAAGCTCAGACAACAAACGCCCCAGCCGAAGATAAGAGCTATCTAAGGCTGGGGCGTTTTGTGAATACAAGAACGATAATGAAACCCACTATAACTTACCTTTTGGAGAGCATCCAATGATAAATAGTCTAGTTGAACTAAGGAATAACGATGAGTGTATTCAAGGAAGCTTTATTTATGCATTACATGAAGAAGATTGTTTTGATGAAAGATTGTATTGGAAATTCTATAACTCTGTTTTGGAATTATCTATTTATTTTGGGGACAAGGAGCACGATCCCCAGATCACTAGAATGATAATTCATACACACAACTACTTTTTGAAGTCGTTGATATGGAGTTATTCGCCTAATGATGCAAGTCGTATTAAGAACTTACCGCATGACAAGTTACATCTTTATGTTGAGAGACTTTGTGTAAGGGTGGAGTATGGCTATTTTGAAAGACAGATTGTTGACGAAGAAGGTCTTAATGAAGATCTTATGAACCCGTATTACGAACTTAATTGAAAGCATATTCTAAGAAGAGTAAACATCAGATAACCCCCGCACTCACACTGCGGGCCGCTGTCACATCTCTTGGTCCGCCCCATTGGGGCTTAAGGTTCTCGGCTCCGCGAACACCCAGAAAGTTACCCCGAAAGCAAGGCAAGTTCTTTCTAATTAATAAATACTGGGAGGGATTACAATGAAGATAGAAGATATATTTAGTGACCTACCTACCCTGGAAACCGAGCGAACAATTCTCAGGAAGATTGATCTTGAGGATATTCAAGATATTTATGCTTACTGTAGTGATGAAGAAGTATCAAAGTACACAACGTGGGAAGTTCACAGGAAAATAGAAGATACTAAAGGATTTGTTAATTATGTTCTAGGCAAGTACACCAACTGTCAACTCAGTCCCTGGGGAATCCAAGATAAGAATACAGGTAAATTAATAGGCACTTGCGACTATGTGAATTGGGATATTGATAATTATAAGGCTGAAATTGGGTATGCATTGTCTAGGAAACATTGGGGACAGGGGTATATGACAGAATGCGTAAAAAAATTAATTGAATTTGGATTTGTAAGCATGAATCTGAATCGCATTGAAGCTAAATGTATTCTGGACAATATTGGTTCATCCAGAGTTATGGAGAAATCAGGGATGAGACTAGAAGGGATTTTAAAAGAGTACATTTTTAATAAAGGAAATTTTCATGACATAAAAATATACTCCATAATTAGGGAAAAGTAAGTTTAACTGATTAGTTTGAGAAGTCCTTGCCATCGATAACATCGCATTCCCCAGAAGGCCTAACGGCACCTTCGCGTGATAAATTACCGGTGAAGCGTATTTGAGCAGCTCACCACCTAACCATAGTACCAACTAGTCGGGAGTGCAGCTACGTTATGTGTAATTTGCAGATCCTTTTCTTTAATGCTTTTCCTAAGAAAGGTAGACATCGAATGTTATCCTTATTACTAATTGTAGTTATTCTAATTATTCTTATGATTAAAAGACCTATATCGATTAAATCTTCTAAAATATTTTTATATTTGTCTAAATTATCATGGTATCAGAATCCATTCCTATGTGGTCTATTTGTTTCACTCGTGAATTTAATTCTATTTATATCTGTAATCGGGTTATCTCTTTTATCAGTATTACTAAGTCTTGGATTTGTATGGATGCTTTTTCCTATTTTGGGTGTCGTAATAAATATATGGTTCTGGATACAGGTAGGAATGACATGGGGAGACCAAAATGAGGGAAGAATAGTAACTGCGTTAATTGGAGGTGCATTTTATTGGGTCGTATTTTTATTTTTTATTTATAGGTATGTTACGCTAACTCCCCAATTTGAAGGTGACGATACTTTTATGACGGCTATTGGCTTATTTATGGGGATACTTATTTCTTTTATAGCTGGGGTATTATGCATTTGGGCAATATTATATTGTTCAAGATTAATCAATAAAGACAGTAACTATGCCTAACATCATATTCATGTATCGCAAACTTACGGGAGTGAGAATTGTTATATACAACAACGTTAAGTGAAATTTGATTTAGTGAAAGAAAGTGGTAATTGGTCTAGGAAAAGCGGGATTTGTAATTGAGAGAATGATTGAGCAAACTGATGAGACGATAACAGCGATATGGCCAAGAGAGCTAAGATGATACCTGTAACTTCCGTTCGGCAGAGGTATCTCGGAGGAAGCGGTAGCAACCGGATAACCCTGCACTGGCTAAGTCCTCGTGGGTCTTGCAATCCATAAGCAAGTGAAAGTTCATGGATACAACAACGTTAGACGAAATCGTTAGACAAAATCAGAAGAAAGGCTTAAAAAATGAAATCAGAACACCATTTCACAGATAGTCTCGAATACTTGTCTCATGGGAGTACAAGACAGAAGGAAGTATATCAAATACTTACTGAGCTTAATATCTACGAAATGCTTAGCGACTTCTCACCAATTCTTGTTGGGACGATCCCTATACAAATAGATATTCCTGATAGTGATCTAGACATCATCTGTGAAGTTTATGACTTCAAAAGCTTTGGAGATCTACTGGATAGACATTTTAAGTCAATGAATCAATATAGTTCTTCGATTAAGACGGTAAATGAAGTGCCAAGAATCGTATGTAACTTCGAGTATAAGGGTTGGTTGATTGAAATATTTGGTCAACCAGTACCAACTCAAATGCAGAATGGATATAGGCATATGATAGTCGAGAATCGTATACTTGCCATTTGTGGGGACAAATGCAGACTTAAAATAAGAAACTTGAAAAAGTTAGGATTAAAGACTGAACCAGCATTTGGTGTATATCTAAATCTCAATGGTAATCCATATGATGTTCTCTTAGAAATGTACGAATGGAATGAGCAAAAACTAAAAAAATATTTGAGATGATTGCAGATACACATTAGCACCACCCAACTGCATCGCGGCCATTCACTACGTTTGCTTAAGGTGGTGGAGACGTCGTGAACACGAAAAAGTAGCTGAAATGTGACAGGTCAAGTCTACGAAAACTATAAAAGAAGAATGAAAAGCGTAGGAGAGTGAATCATGAAGGTTGCACATATAACAAGTATTATATGTAGTTTAATAATTGGTACTTCGTTAATCATAGGTTGTTTGATAATTTCAACGAAAGATGTAACGGAAACTAAACAGGAATTAACTATTGCAAAAGAACAAGAGAAGTTCACTAACTCACCTTTACTTAATATAAAACAAGCAGCTGAGTATCTTAATCTTAAAGAAGAACAAGTAACATATATTATCCAATCGGAACAGAATACATTAAATACGATGGGATCATTTACAGGTGAGAGGTTTCCATATTTTAAAATCAATAACGAAATATTTATTAGTAAAACTGATTTGACAAAATGGTTAAAGGACGTTACTACACAGAGAAGAGAATATACGGAAGGACTCGCAGTACATTAAAAAGTTCTGTAAAAGTTGATTCGAGAGGATCGCACATCACATAACACCATATTCACGCATCGGCAAACGGGCCCCGTAACACCAGGTTGTTTCTGAGGAATTAGAAGCAGCCGGACAACCCTGAACTGGCTAAGTCCTTCGGACATGGGGCATGCGGTGAGGATTAGTGATACAACAAAGTTAGAGGAAGCCATCGCAGAATAAATTCCTAGAAACATTTAAAAATAGTTAATCAATAATACTGATGGGTACAAAAACCAATAAGTCACTGGAGGCAAACTATAATGACCCCTATTTTAAACCAAATCGGTACTGTATTTATACCTGTAAGCAACATCGAGAAGGCACGTGATTGGTATTGTGATATATTGGGACTTCCTGTCGACAGAGAGATACTATATGGACATTTGTATGTGGTGCCTATGAATGGAACTGGGATTGTTTTAGATAGCAAAATCTATTCAGAAGATAATATATTTAGGACTCCCGCATTTCACTTGAACACTAATAATATTGAAGAAGCTTATGAGTTTATGAAGTCAAAGAATGTGAACCTAACTACACAAATAGAACACAATCAGTGGTTTAACTTTAAAGACCCAGATGGAAATCAGTTAATGGTATGTAAGTGCTAAAACAATTTGATAGAAGTGTAAATAGATAAATTAGTTTTCATAAGTAATTAGAAGGCGATGGCAACATCCAATACCGTATTCACGCATCGGGCCGACTTCGTCGACCTTTGGTCCGCCAGATAGATTTAGGGGAAGTGGAATCAGGCGGATACACCTATGGGTTAACTGCACTGACGCACAGCCGACCACTCTGTGAGCTCAAGTCTCTCGGCGTCGTGAATACGGTAACGTTGGATGAAATGACGGAATTTTATCTGAAAGTTGGTGCTCCTTTCGTTGTTTGAATTTAGTAGAATCAATACTAATGCTTTTGATGATCTTAATGAATACGTTATGAAGATTAAGAAGATTATATCTGCAACAGCAGCTTCAACCTATATTATCCATCATGATCGGATCGTGAATGAATGGTATTCCGGACTTCATGATACTAGCACAAACAGTCGGTTGGTTGATGAGAAATCCCAATTTAACATTGCTTCTATAAGAAAGACTTATTTGGGTTTTGCGGTAAGTCTAGCAATTTATGAAGGAAGAATAAAAAGTCTAGATGACCCTGTTAGTGCTTATTGGAATGATATTGATAGCACGGTAACTATTCGCCATTTGTTAACACATACTCATGGTTTGGACAGCCAAAACAAATGTTTGTTTCCTCCGGGAACTTCGTGGAGCTATAACAATTCCGGTGTGAGTCTGCTAATAAAAATCATTCAAAAGTTATATGGAATACCATTATCTGAATTATTAGAAGAACGGGTATTTTCACCTTGTGGATTTACGAGCACAGGTTGGAGAAAGAAAGAATCTGAACGGTTGGTTTGGATAAATGAAGAATATGTTGATGATCAAGGCAACGAGCCGAACTTATTTGTAAGTACGAAGGAACTGGCTTACTGGGGTTATTTACATATGAATAAAGGTTCCTTTAATGGTAAGCAAATCATTCCTCAAGGTGTATTTGAGCAAGCAACTACAATCATCAGTCCCCAAAGCTTAACGAAAGAATTGCCTCGTAGTGGATTTTTCTGGTCTGTACAGGATGAACCGCGCTTAAAGGCAGAATTAGGTGATAAGTTGCCGAGAGGCTCGTATCAGTCTTTAGGTATAACTGGCTGTGTATGTCTTGTTATCCCTACATATAAAACTGTTGCAATCAGAATGTATAATCAGATTGAACCGAATCCCAATAATTACGATTATATAACTGATATAAAAACATTTGGCAACCTATTATGCAGATGTATAGAAAAGTTTCGCATGTGATTGTAGGATGTCGATTACTTCAGCTAACGATGCATTCACGCTGCGGGGCTTACGCCCTTTGGTCGTCCGAGTATAATTACCGACTAACCGCATCGCTTCCTGCTCCTGATGGAGCCTTAAGACGGGGGACATCGGGAGTAGAAGAGCATTATATGCAATACCCCGAAACCCTTTTATTGTGGGAACAGAGGAGTGGTGAATTGATTAAAGCAGTAGTCTTCGATCTCGATGGAACACTATTGGACCGAGATACCTCTCTAAAACAATTTGTTTTGAATCAACACGATCGAATAGAAGCTTTACACTCAGTCGATAAAGTTGAATATGCAGCTCGATTTATTGAGTTGGACAGCAAAGGCTATATCTGGAAGGACAAGGTGTACTTTTCTCTTATTAATGAATATAGAATTAGTGGAGTTTCTGCGGATGATCTGTTAGCAGATTATATAAAGAATTTTAGGTATCATTGTACTCCGTTTCCAAATCTAAAGCAGTTGTTAGACTTTATTACTTCCAAAGAGGTTAGGATAGCTATGATTACGAATGGGTTTGGTGATTTTCAACTAGGCAATGTTGACGCTTTAGGGATCAGTGACTATTTTGAGTTCATCATGGTATCGGAGCTTGAGGGAATCAGGAAACCGGATGAAGAGATTTTTAGGAGAGCGCTTAGCAGGCTAGGTATTAAAGCTTCTGAAGCCATCTATGTAGGAGATCATCCTGATAACGATGTAAAAGCAAGTATGCGTGCCGGGATGAAGGGAATCTGGAAGTCAGATTCGTATTATAAGGACGATTTTAATCGTGATGGGGTTATATACGATTTACTGGACTTAAAGAGTCTCTTGTAGGTTGATTTGGTGAAGTGGGGTGCATCATATAAGGCCGCATTCACGCATCGGGCTGCAGTTACGTCTCTTAGTCCGCATACAGGAATTTCAAAGAGGTTGAACCAGACCCTGCACTGGTTAAACACACTGTGGCCGTTCTCTTCGGCCCTTGAAACTGCAGCAACATTATACGACATACTTCTAATGCCTTTCAGTGCTTAAATATAAAAGAACCGTGATATACTTTTATTGGAGGTGGAAAGTTAATGTCAATTCATTCATTGATTGAATCGAATCATAATACAATACTTAATATAGCCAAATCGAATGGGGCAAAGAAAATTAGCTTATTCGGTTCTGCTGCTCGAGGAGAAGATCATGCAGAGAGTGATATTGACTTTTTAATTGAATTTGAGGAGAATAGGTCTCTTTTTGACTTAATAAGGCTTAAGAATCAACTAGAGGATCTTTTAAATAAACCAGTAGACATCGTAACGGAGAATTCAGTCCATTGGAAGATGAAGGATCATATTTTAAGCGAGGCCATACAATTATGAGGGATGATAAAGTCTATCTAACCCATGTGCTAGAATGCATTCAGTATATATTTGAATATACACAAACGGGGAAAGAAGAGTTTTTTAAACAAAGAATAATTCAGGACGCAGTAGTCAGAAATCTTGAGATTATTGGAGAAGCAACAAAGAATATTTCAAAAGAATTTAGAAGTCAAAATCCAGACATCCCGTGGCGTGAAATGGCAGGCTTACGGGATGTTTTAATTCATGACTATTTTGGCGTAGATAACCATATTGTATGGAGCGTTGTAAAGAACGAATTGCCTGGATTACTAAAACAAATTGAAGAGCTTTTGAAAGCATAACTCGAAGAAGAGAGGTACATCGTGCATCGCGGTCGCCCTTCGTGCTTAAGGGGGGAGTAGCGTAAACACAAAAAACCGTATTCACGCTGCAGGCTATCACCTCTCGATTACGAAGTGTATAATCATGGAAGAAGCTCAGACAACAAACGACCCAGCCTAAGATAAGAGCTATCTAAGGCTGGGTCGTTTGTTGATGGCATTTTACAAGAAATCGGTGAGAGAAAGTTAAGATCCACTTGGACATTGTGAATTTGATAACGTTATACGCTATACCTGAAACTGAAGGAGGAAAGCGATATACATGAACATAAAATTCTATGATAATCTCTTGTCCGCAGATGATTATTTATTTATCCATCAAGCAATGAACTATGATCTTGAACCCAGGGAGCAGATAGAGCAAGCATTATCAAGAAGTATACGTACAGTCACAGCTAAAGACGGCGATAAAATAGTTGGAATGGGCCGGCTAGTGGGTGATGGTCTTATGTACTGTTATATTCAAGATGTTCGTGTCTTGCCGTACTATCAAAATAAAGGTATAGGAAAGGCCATAATTAACAGAATGATAGAGTATGCTCGCCAAAATGGATTGCCTAACACAGTTATAACTATTGGTTTATCATCAGCAAAAGGGGCTGAGCGCTTTTATGAAAACTTGGGTTTTATCAAACAACCATGCCATGATATGGGCCATGGGATGTATATAGATATGGAAATTGATTAGTAATTGATTAGAGAATGCTTCACCCGATGCAGTAACAGTTGGTTACGTTGGATATGTAATATTCAACTGAAAAAAAGGGGAGATATCGTGTGGGAATGTCAGATTATTATAAGAAACTTCGAGAGAAGATTGGAAATCAGTTGCTTTTTATGCCAGCAGTAGCAGGTATCATAAGAAATGAACAAGGTGAAATTCTTTTTGGTAGGAAGCACAAAGAAGAAAACTGGGGCTTAATCGCCGGGGCTATCGAGATTGGAGAAACTCCTGCCCAAGCTATGATAAGAGAAGCATGGGAGGAGACTGGACTCAGAATTGAACCTGAAAGAATCATTGGGGTATATGGGGGAGAAGAGAGGCGTTTTACATATAGGAATGGTCACCAAGTTGAGTACTTAACAATCGTGTTTGATTGCAAAATCATGGAAGGGCGGCTAAACCCAAATAATGAAGAGATGAAGGATCTAAAATTCTTTTTTGAAGACCAAATACCATATATTTCAAACAAATACCCGAAAAACATATTTAGTTCAGAGCAAGGAGATAGAGCACATTTCGAAAGATGAATTGAAGAGGCTAGTTTACATTATATAGCCCTATACTCAAATCTAAAGGCTATCGTCCCTCGATTGCGAAGTGTATAATCATGGAAGAAGCTCAGATAACAAACGACCCAGCCTAAGATAAGAGCTTTCTAAGGCTGGGTCGTTTCGTGAATGCAAAGACGTTATAAGAAATTGGATTTTACATATTATAGATAATCGCAATCTCCATTGATTGTGAGTGAGGGAGAAATGTAAATGAAACCAGTACTTAGAACATATGACCATACTTATTATGACATTGTTTGTGATTTTCTAATCGAATTGTCCAAAGAAAATAGTAAATATATCAATTGGAACTGGGCACGTTGGGAATGGATGATGTATCATCCTGAGTTTAATAATGACTTGATTGATAATATAGGATTATGGTTCTGTAATGATGAATTGGTTGGTATGGCAACCTTTGACCACTACTTTGGAGAAGCATGTATTGCTGTTAAGAGTGGTCATATAGAACTTGAGAAAGAAGCATTAGAATATGCTCTTTCTACTTTTAGCGACGAGAATGGTCTAGGCATTGCAATAAATGATGCTGATATACATTCTATTGAGTTATTACGTAACTATGGCTTTGTAAAAAAGGAGGGAAATATCGAAAATATACTTGAACTTAATCTTGAGGAAATCAGCTTCGACTATACTCTTCCACCAGAAATTATAATAAAAAGTCTAAATCCAGAGACGGATTTGCATAAACATCACAGAACTTTATGGAAAGGATTCGATAACGGCGGTGATGCGGATCTTCCCTGTGATGAAATCACCATGAATAAGCAGAAAAGAATGCTGTCAGCACCACATTTAAATACATACCTGCACACGGTTGCAGAAAATGAAGAAGGTGAGTATGTTGCCTACTGTGGATGCTGGTACAATGCGAAAACGGATTATGCTTATGTGGAACCCATCTGTACAATTCCTTCCTATCGAGGAAAGGGACTGGGTAAAGCGGTGCTTTTGGAAGCACTGAAGAGATGCAATGATCTAGGTGCTAAAAAGACATATGTTATTTCTGACTCCGCTTTTTATAAGGCATTAGGCTTTAATCAATATTCACGGTATACATTCTACTGGCATCAATAGGATGTTGAGCTAACTAGCAACCCGTAGAAGGCGCAGACATCTAATAACACTGCCTTCTCGCATCGGGCCCGGTGAAGGTTTCGTTGAATGCAAGAACGCTAACTGCGATTGCTGCAAAAAAAATTCTATGTGAGGTGTATCAATGAAGTCAGTCTCTCCGATGGATGCTTACCTTCAGGCATCCGAGCACATTGATTACTATGATGATCAAATTCAAGCTCTTATTCGCTCATTTAATCAAAATAATGAAATCGAAAAAGTTACAGCAGTATTTCATTTTGTACGGGACAAGATTCATCATTCATATGACATTGATTCCACGAACGTAACTAGGACAGCATCGGAAGTTCTACAACAAGGACATGGGATCTGTTATGCTAAATCGCATTTGTTTGCGGCTCTTTTGCGGGGAATGGGCATACCCTCCGGGATTTGTTATCAGAGACTGACACTTTATGATCAACCGGAAGACGGCCACTGCATACATGCGTTGAACACTGTATATCTAAGGGATCTGAACAAATGGATAAGACTTGATGCAAGGGGTAACAAGAAAGGGATAGATGCTCAGTTTTCTATTGATGAAGAGAAATTAGCTTTTCCCATCAGGGAGGAATGTGGCGAGAGAGACTATTGGATCAACTATGCCGAACCCCATCCGGAAATTATCAAGACACTTGCAACCTATTCAGACTGTATTGAGATGTACCAACAAGGATTACCGGATCAATTGTAAGAGCAGTTCAGGAAAGGCTGCAGCATCTGATAAAAAAATATGTGCACGCCTGGGTGGATCAGCTGCCTCGCCCTGCCCCACCTAACCGGGAGTCTTAGATAAGGTTATCTGTGCTTCCCTCACCCTTGAGGGGGAAGATTCGTGAATGCAAGAATTTTGCTGAAAGAACCGGAATCTAAAAGGGGCTGCTGTAAATGAACAATATGTTCCTACAACACGTTACTAATTATTTAATAAATAAATATAAGTGTCATACCCTTATTTTGTATGGATCCTATGTTACTGGAGACTTTACTGAGGATAGTGACTTAGACGTAGTTGGTTTTACAGATAAAGTTAGTAGTCCAAATGATAACCATGTGCTGAACAACGTTCAACTAGATGCATGGATATACAATACGAATGAAATGAACGATCCAGAGAAATTCTTGCACATTAGAGATGGATATATACTTTTGGATGAAAGAGACTCGGGGAAGCTGCTGCTTGAAAGAATTGATCATGTATACAACAAAGGCCCAGTAAAAACTGATTTGCTTGAAATTGAATTTTTGAAGAAATGGCTGATCAAGATGCAAGACCGCTCATTAAAAGGTGGTATTGAAGGGGATTTTAGATATCACTGGTTGCTAAATGACAGCCTGGAGATTTACTTTAAAATAATAAATAAATGGTATCTAGGCCCTAAGAAGTCACTTCAATGGCTTAAAACAGAGGATCCAAAGGCGTATGAGCTGTTCTCTAGGGCATTAAATAGAAGCGCAAAAAATAAAGATGTTGAGAATCTGATAAAGCATATCACAGAGAGCTGAATGGTTATATCTGTCGCAAGCAGCTGGAGAGGAAAAGGCATAGGCAAGGAACTGTTGAAACAAGGCATTGAATGGGCGAGAACAAGAGAAGGCGATCTTTTGGTATTACAACTTTGAAGAGAAAGTATGAAGGCAGCGCTAGACGACTTTCAAGTTGAACAACTCGCAAGTTTTATATCCTAGTTACTGACAGGAGAGAGAAGCTTGATTAACGCCGTTATTTTCGATATGGATGGAACACTGTTTCAGACTAATAAAATCTTGGAATTACCACTAGAGGAGACATTTTCCATATTAAGGGCGCGCGATGAGTGGTCGTGTAAAACGCCAACCGAAAAGTATCGTGACATTATGGGAGTGCCTTTGTCTGTTGTATGGGAAACGTTAATGCCGGACCATTCCACCGAGATCAGACGGAGTGCGAACGAGATCTTCCTGAGAAAATTAGTTATAAATATTAATCTTGGGAAGGGTGCGCTGTATCCCCATGTCAAAGAAATCTTTGATTATCTGAAAGGAAAGGGCTGCTCCATATATATTGCAAGCAACGGATTAATTGAGTATCTCAATGCCATAGTAGATTACTATAAATTAGATAGTTGGGTGACAGAGACTTTTAGTATCCAGCAGATAGAGACTCAAGATAAGGCTGACTTAGTAAGTCATATCCTAGAAAGACATCATATTATCAGTGCTGCAGTAATTGGTGACAGGCTCTCTGATATCAATGCTGCAAAAAGTAATGGTTTAAAATCTGTTGGTTGCCGATTTGACTTTGCTAAGGAAGATGAGCTTGCACAAGCGGATGTTATCATTAATGACTTACTTGAATTAAAGACTATATTGAAGTTTGGTTAGGAAAGGTGAATCCCAGATGCAAATAGTCAAAGTAGAGACAACTCAAAAATTGATACTAAAACATTTGATAGCACTCTTTCTTCATGATTTATCCGAATTTAATCCGGGTCAAGAACTCAATCAGAAGAATGGATTGTTTGAATTTGATGAATTTGAGTGGTTTTTTGAGAAGGATGGATTAACACCTTATTTTATAATTTATGATAATCATATAGTTGGTTTTATACTGATTCAAAGTGATCCATTTATAAATCCTGAGCTGTATGATTATCTGGTTAATTCCTTTTTTATTCTCAAGAAATATCGTAAAAGAGGTATAGGCAAACAAGCGGCACATCAGTTATTCCAACGGTTACCTGGAAGATATGTCATTGGCCAACTTTCTAATAATGATCCTGCTATAGCATTTTGGAAGAGTGTATATCATCATTACGGCGTCGAATATGAGGAAAAAGAAGAGTTAGATGAAGGTCTCATTGTGAAATATCAGTATTTCAGTGTTTAATTTGAAAGAACAATAAATCAAAAAGAGAGGTGAGTTCAACTGACCTTTTCAATATCGATAGCTGTCATTCAACTGATAAGCATTGGATTAGTGATTTTGGCAGGGTACATCGTGTACAAAGTTATCAAAGCATTTAACAAGAGATAGTAGGGACAAAGCTAATCAAAGCCATGAGCAGCAACCACATTAATTCGTTCAAGGTATATCAAATAGTGAAATTTCTACATTTACTTCTGAGGTGTCACCATGATAATTGGATTGGTAAGACATTATAAGGTGCTTATTAATACACCAGGTTACTGGATGACATCCGCTGAATTTCGTGAGTGGATTGATCTGTACAACAATTCAAGTATCGATTGCACAACCCCTACGAATACGGATGTTAGCTGGGATGCTTGTTATTCCAGTAATATGACAAGGGCAATACATACGGCGGGGACTATTCACCAAGGTGACATCATTATAACCGAAGAGTTAAGGGAAATAGATATTAGACCTTTTTTTAATCGAAACCTAAAGCTGCATCTAAATATGTGGTTGATCTTGGGGAGAGTAGGTTGGATACTTAGACACCGCTCTCAGGAAGATAAAATACTCACCATGGATAGGGCGAAGAAGATAATTACTATGATTGAGGATAGACACGAGAAAAATGAGAAGGTGTTGATAGTAACACATGGGGCCTTTATGACGGTGCTCAGACGTGAGCTCATAAATAGGGGTTACAAAGGCGGCAGCTTCACAAAACCGGTAAATGGCAAGATATATAAATTCTCAAAGAGAAGAAATTCGGTGACAAAGTCTTGAGGGGTTCGTGAATGACCTGGCACATTCGCACTATTACTTTGAGAAAGTATGTAAGTGGAGAGGACTGTTACTTTGATTAATTCAGCAGAGTTATTGTGGAGAAACATTATCACAAAGGGAACACGCAGCAATGAGCATTTTAAAGATCAATTGTGCTTACAACCAGGTGCTAGTGATGAAGACTTCCAGCTCATCGAAACAACTATGGACATAACGATCCCCAAGGAAATGAAAGAGTTCTATAAGATTTATAATGGACAGGAGTGGAAAATAGGGGGAGAGTGTTTTGCGAGGAATTTAACGCTCTCTCCAATAAGGAAGATTATTGATGACTGGCTGTTTTTACAGGAGGAATTTGAGCCCGATGATCTGGAACCCGAGATTGATCGTGAGATCAAGCCTTATCTCTGGAATCCGAGGTGGATTCCGATTGCTGACAATGGTGCCGGGGATTATCTTTGCTTGGATACAGATCCATCGGATGTAGGAAGGATAGGGCAAGTGTTATATTTTTGGCATGACTGGGGACAACGTTCTGTTGAAGCACAGAGTTTTTTTGAATTTCTCCAGATTTGTTTGGAGGAAGACGACAACTGAATGTAAAGGGTATCGCCCGAACATGACGAAATGTATAAGGGTGAATTTTACTTAATAAAACCTGCCAGGAGCAAGACTGGGCCGTGTTCAATAGTTCATACATAATTAATAGGAGCGGGATCATGAATATCACAATCAAAGAAACAAAGGATATCGATAAGCAAGCCATACAGGAACTGTTCCACTCCGTGGACTGGAAGTCAGGGGATTATCCAGAAGATCTTAGACAAGCCATGGCTAACTCACATTCGGTGATCACGGCATGGGATAATAACAAGTTAGTGGGTCTGATCAATGCTCTGTCTGACGGCGTCATGACGGTATACTTCCATTACATGTTAGTTCATCGGGATTATCAATCATCAGGGATTGGGAAAAGGATGATGGAAGCCATGCTTCAGCGGTATTCCAGTATCAAGACCAAAGTGCTTATTTCCTATGAGAGTGCGGAAGAATTCTATCATATATTCGGATTTAAGCCGGAGGCGGGAACTACAGCTATGTTCATATCAGATGTGGTGTAGACTTCTCATAAACGAAAGAAAATAAACCCGCTCCCAGGCTAAAACCAAGGGCGGGTGGTGTGCCTACGCGACTTAGAGGGAAATGAGACATCCAAGCCAGTTACATTGATCAAGTGTTCGCAGCCTTTGGCTCCTCTACTACGTGCCAAGCCCCAACAATATCGTATCTACTCCAGCGCCAAATAGCTCTTCGCCTTGCCGAACAGCCTCTTGAGCCGGGGGCCTGGGCTCACATCCAGTTCCTGCCGGAGCATCATCTCCAGGTCGTAGTAATGCCGGACTGCCTCGCTGAGCCGTCCGAGCTGTAAGTAAATCTTGATCACTTCACACGAAATGTCTTCCCGTAGAGGCTCTGTCTTCACGATTTCGTTGAAATAATAGAGGGCCTCCCGGGGCTGATGCTGCTCCAAATGGAACTTGGCAGCTTGTTCAAGCACCTCGATATACTGAAGCTCAAGCTGTCTGGCCTTGCCAATCGACCACTCGTAGCCCTTTCCTTTCAATAAAGGACCTGTATACAGGGAGGCCGCCTTTCTAAACAATTCCGCTCCATATTCCTTCGGTCCCAGCCGGACTTGGCTGACCAGCGCTTCAAACTCGTACAAATCGCAGCAGAGGCCGCTCCTCTCAATCCGGATCTGGGTCCGGTCCGCGTGAAAACGGTTACCATCCCCGGCAGCATTCATCGCTTTGCGGATATAATACAGGGTTGAGTTCAAGTTCTTCCATGCTTTCTCAGGCTCCAGCCCATCCCAGAACGTATCAATGACCTCATCGCGGCTGACTGTGCCTTGGCAGACAAGAAAGGCAAATAGCTCCTCCGTTTTGGGGCTCCTCAGCTTCAATACTTCCCGGTCAGCCTGGTTGCCGTTGCCGTAGACTTTCAGTCCATCAAATAGCCGGATGGCGAGTCCCTGTTTAGCCGGATGAGTACCCTTTCGCTTATGGAACTTATCTAATGTTTTTGCGACTCGCTCAGAGGTAACAGGTTTCAGGAGATAGTCAAGCGCGCCCCGCTCAAATGCCTGAACCGCATAATGATCATACTCGGTAACGAACACCACTTCCAAATCCTCGTCCAGTCGTTGCAGCAGTTCGGATAGCTCCATCCCGCTGATCTCCGGCATTGTGATGTCCAGAAAGGCGATATCGACTTTGTTGTTGTGGGCATATTCATAAGCTTCGTAGGGGTTCAAAAAGGTATGGCAGCCTTCGATCTCCCCGCTTTCCTGCAGAATCCTACACAGTCGTCTGCCCGCCAAAGCTTCATCGTCTACGATCATGGCTCTCATTCGATCATCATCTCCAGTCGGGCTTGGTAGCTATACGATTCCCCTGCTCAGAGTGCTCATTAAGCCAAGCAATATCGCATTCTCATCAAGAGGGCGAATCGCCATAACGGGATGGGACTCAATAACATATTGTACCAAATCCGGGCTCCCGAAACGGGAATCACAGCAAGGATGCGGACAAGAGTTGGCTTTTTGACGAAATATCCATTTCCGTCATTGAATCTGCCGTGTTATGTATAAAGCCCGCCTTGTCCAGGACAAGACGGGCTTAGAGCTAAGATGTAACTTGAACCTGGTAACAGGTCACTCTAGATCAAACCGGATTTCTGAAGCAGCCGCTGTAAAATCTGAGCTACCTCGGCCCGGGTAATCTCGGACGTTGGTGCCAGCTCGGCAGCGCTTCTTCCTGTAACTACGCCGGCTTGAAGGGAATCCGCCACGCCCTTCTTAGCCCATGCAGCTATCTTATCCGCATCACGGTACGCAGCTAATGCTTGTGATGCATCCTGGGACGGGAGCTTCTTATCCAGTGCCGTAATCTTCATGGCTTTGGCTAAGATCGTCATGGCCTGTTCCCGGGTGATGGCATCGTTAGGGCGGAAATTGCCGTCCTCGAAGCCTTGGATCAGGTTGTTGGTGTACGCTGTCTGAATAACACCACTGTACCAGTCCGTATTTTTCACATCCTTGAAGGAAGCGCTAGAAGCTTCTGGAGCCAGCCCAAGGCCGCGGACCATGATAGCTGCGAATTCAGCCCGGGTAATACTTTGATTTGGACTAAACTTGCCATCGCCCTTACCTTCGATTACCATCCGGGAGCCCATGTCATTGACTGCATTCTTCGCCCAGTGATTGACCACATCGCTGAACTCGCGCGGGTGCCATACCACAGAGTACGTGCTGTTGGTCAAGCTGTTAATGACCGCATAGTATTTGCCGCTAACTTGTGTGACCCGAGTCGGTACATGACGTACCGTACCGTCTGGATCGACGATGACCCCTGTCGTAATCTTGTTCGGATCTACACCGTCCGGAAGTGCAACCCTTCTCTCCACATAAGCATCAAAATCTTCAACCTCAACCGTCTTGTTATCCAAAGTGGCTTGTACGGTAAAGTTGAGCGGAGGTGCTATAAGAGTGAAGGCGCCTTTCGCAGCCGCACTCTCTACGGTACGTGTCATTTCGGTTGTTGGAGCCGCCACTTCAATTCTCAATTTGATGGCCGCAAGGTCGATAGCTTGACCAAATTGTTTTGAAATCGCATCGATATTGATCTGATTCGCAGGGAGAGTGTATTCCGCTCGCTCGGTCTGAAGCTTAAGGACAGCCTGCAGGTTCTCCATGTTTTTGACCATCCGTCCGTTCAATTCGCCCACGATCACATCGCTCTTCGAATTTACAGGAATGGTTACGACTGCACCGCGTCCTTCGGAAGCGAGTCGTTCTTCAAGCTTTTTCTGATCCACTTCAATTGTGGTGACCGTCTGGCTGCTGCGTTTGCTTTCTGTTGCAGTTCCGGCTTGCTCAGCTTTTCCATTCACCAGTACGCTCACGCCACTGGAACCTGTGTTGCCACCGGAATTGCCGGTGCTTCCACCGTTATTGCCGCCAGTGTTCCCTCCGTTGTTGCCGCCAGTGTTCCCGCCGTTGTCACCACCAGTGTTCCCGCCGTTGTCACCACCTGAGGAACCATCTTCCGTCATCGAACGGGCGATAATGATATTTTGGTCATTGCGATTTTGCTGCATCACATAAATAGTTTGGCCGCTCACTGCCAATTCTCTAGGATAAATAAACTTGTAGGAATCGTCGAGATTCGTCCAGTCGAACGTTTGCTGGTTGTTGATTACACCCTGCCAGACAAAGCCGTTATTATCTGGGGAATTACCCGCCAGTAAGTAAATTTCATTCTTCGCTCCCAAAGCTATTGTTGCTTCATACTTGACATCTGGTGTAGAGCCTCCCGTCAGTTCTTGACGCGCTAAAGTCGTAGTTCCGTCACTAACGATGAGCTCCCCGTTATATTTATCATTTAAGCCGATAAGATAAATCTTTCCGTCACGCACCGTAAAATCCGTTATACCTAATATTGCAACGTTAGGCGTTACGTCGCTCCACTGCGTACCATTCCATTTCAGTAACAAATCTCTTGTAGCTGAGCCTCTCTCCCCACCGCTATAGACCGCCGTCACTTTTTGATAGATGGTCCCATTGTCCACTGCGATTTTACTATATTCGTATCCGGTGAATTCGCCCAGCTGCTCAGAATTGGCCGGGGCCAGTTCCTCAGGGACCGGAGCTGTGCTGATGACCTCCCACTGCGTACCATTCAGCTTTAATACCTGGTGGAGAGTCTCGCTATCGTTACCCTCTAGCCAATATTGTCTATATACATAAACGTTATCTTTATCCACCTCGAAATTAACAATCCTGCTGTATTCTAGATTTTCGATTTCAGGAAATGACGGTAAAGCTGTGAACGCAGTGTCCTTTGTTCCTATCTTTTCAAGGACTTCGCCAGTTTCAGATTCACCAAGGGTGTAGATCGTTCCGTCAGTTCCAACCCGGAAGCTATGTGCACGGAACGGATTCTCTTCCGATCCAGACCAAATCTGCTGCCATGCCGATTGCTTCTTGACGACGAGGTCGATTTGGCGATTTTTATCAACCTCGTTGCGCTTGCCTGCTACGGTCAGCTTAACAGCGGTATCGGAGCCTGACTTTGGCGCACGCTGTACAGTGGCTTCTCCTTTAGAGGCGTCCAGCTTAACTGCTTGGTTGTTGCTCGTCCAAGTCAGGCTTGTCCCGAAGTCCCCTGCAACATTCACCCCGAAATCACCGGTGACCCATTGCAGATAATCATCCTCTGCCGTGAAATTGATCACAGGATCGTAAATGGCTTCAGTTACTGCTTCCTCATCTGACATGATGCCCGGATGGAACACAGCAACATCGGACTCACCCTTGTAGATATTTTCCGTTACTGAACTGCTATTGGAGATGCTCCCCACACCCAGCCAATGTCCAGGTGTCCCGGCCAGATTAAACAACCAATCCAAGTTGAATGGAGCGGATTCGTCAGTTACCTGTAGGTTAGACGGAGTTACGGCATTAATAGTATAAATGGAGGTCTGCTCCCCATTCATCCCAATGGAGTACACATTAGGAGATGACTCAACAATGTTGCTTGCCGGGTTGGCGTCACTAGGCCCAAAGCGGGTGGCCCAGAGGAAGTCGCTGTTTTGGTCGTATTTTGCCAAAAAGGTTGTACCTTCTCCAGCAGCTAACTGTCCTGAATCAGAGCCCGTGGTGCCTAGGACTACAAATCCACCATTTGATGGGGAAATGTTGACCAAATCCTCCCGTTCTACGTCTCCCAAGGATTGCGGAGTATCCATAAGTTGCCCTGTAGTCTTATTAATTTCTGCCAGGAACAAATCATAGCTGCTGCTGTTGTCAACACTATGGAAATTGAATTGATTAAAGTCATTTTGGGTTGAAGCGGTGCCCCCCGCTACTACATACCTGTCCTCCAGTTCAACCACGCCTCGAGCGAACTCTCGGGTATTGCCGTCAATCACATTCGTCCACTCGATCTCTCCATTATCAGCATTCAGCTTCATAACGAAGGCGCTCGAATTTTGGTCCAAACGAATGTTGTTCTCAGGCTTGTATTTATTTAAGCCTGCGAAGTCTCCATCGTTCGATTGGGTCTCCCCGACAATGATCAGGCCGGTGTGATCAGCACTCTCGATGACCTGGTTAATGGCATCTAGACCCGTTCCGCCAATGGCCACGCTCCATTTCTTGTTACCGTCCGCATCTAGTTTGAGAACAGTACCATCGTCGCTCTCTGAACTGGAGCCAACATTTCCTGAACTAACGATCACATACCCACCGTCAGAGGTAGGTTTAATAGCTTTATTACTATATGAGCTTCGAATATGAGTTGATTTGGCCCACTGCAACACATGACTGGAGTTATACTTAACCAGGACGTCCACCTTATCATCATCATCTATCTCTTTCTTGGAAAGAACACCTGTTAGATTGCGGTCATACGAACCTGATCCCAACAGCACAGCATAACTGCCATCCTTATTCACAGCGGTATCCACAATCCGCTCCTCACCCGAACCGCCGAATGTCTTGATCGTATTTTGCACCTCGATCTCACCGGATGGGGACAAGTCCTCAGACTGGGCAAAGGCCGACACCGGAGCCAATCCCTGCAGCGGCAGCGCCAGTCCCATTGCCAGGCACAATGATAGTACTTTCTTACTTTTCATCATCTTCCTCCTATTCGTAGATGTTGATATGGGCAGAAGGGATATGGAAATACCCTCCATACATGTACCGATTATACAAACCAGCAATAAACAAAAAATAAACAAATACAGAAAAATAGAGCATTTTTGACAAAAAGATCGCCGCCGGGTATGCATCAGCAGTGGATACACGGTCAATCTGCGATTGTACGTAGATGTAAATAAAGGTAAAATATTACTGACTATAAGTACACCAACGGAGGGGTTAACGTGTCTAAACCGAAGGACTCGATCAGATCAGGCTGGGCGTGGATACTGGTATGTTTAGGTTTACTGATATTAGGATGTAATCATCTGTATGGATATTCGCTGTTAGATAGCTTTTTGGAGCTAGTCGGGATTGGCAGTTGGACTAAGGCAGGACAGACGGGGTGGCACATCACATCGCTTATAATACTTCCCCTGTTATTACTAAGCATGATCCAGGCTTCCCGATGCTTGCGAGAGCGATATCCCGGGATATTCAACGTATTGTTTATTTCCTCACTGCTGTGGAATGCGGCGTACCCCGCGCTAACCAAGGGAATTATCAATGTAAGTGAGCTCATCGCAAATTAGCCGGGGAGAGTAACTCAAATAATAGAGGTTCTTGCAAGCTCATGAACGAGGGAGATAGGTATGTACCGTAAAATCCTAGGTTGGTCAATAGCCCTGATAGCAGTGCTAATGCTGATAACTTACTTTTTGATGAACAACTCAGGGTTCTATATTACAGAAGATAGGGCTCTTAGAGGTTCCTATCCCTATACAGAGGGTGAAGTGGTATTCAAGAAAGCATACAAAGATAAAAATATAATAGTCTGGAAGACTCCCAGCGGCAGCTTCGCTAAAGTAATAGAACCCATGTGGGGAATCTTCTACTATGTATCTCAATCAGCTCAGTTATCTCCCATAAGATCAATGACGTGGAGAGAAGGGGACTTGGAACGGACCTGGTCGGCAAGTCTAAATTCCAATGAAAAGTATGAAACCGTACTGGCGGCGCGGTCGGATAACCCTGAGATTAAGAGAGTAGTTGTAAGCAATGATAATATTGACAATGCATCTGAAGATCTTGAAGAGATAAAAAAGAACTCTACGGTATTTATCGAATTGAAACTGGAAAATGGCACTGCGGCTTCTTGGGTAGAATTAGATCCACAGAATACTGGAGAATTTGTATTTAGAGGTATTAATGAGAAGGGGAAAATAGTTACTTTGGTGAGATAAGAGCTCTTGCCGCAACTAAGAATAGAACGCTTGGGAAAATCATAACAAAACAGGAGAGCTGAGATGTTTAGGAATCCTTTTTTCCATAATAAGTATATAAACATAGTGATCTTTGCAGGTTGTTTGGTTTACGCATTGATCATGATTAAATTACTGTTTTTACGTGGTGATTCGTACTATTACAGAACTGCATACAGGTATAACCTGGTGCCTTTTGAGACCATTCAGCAGTATGTGCTCCACCGGCAAGATTATAACCCAGACACATGGGTGAAAAATCTGCTTGGTAACATTATTTTATTCATACCGTTGGGTGTAATATTTCCGCTGCTAAGCCGAAGGTACCTTAGAGTCCTTCCCTTCACCCGAATTGTAGTCCTTGTCTTATTGACAGTTGAGCTGATCCAGCTATTTACGAGGGTTGGGAGCTTCGATGTGGACGACATAATATTGAATACATTCGGTGCACTAATTGGATTCGGAGCAACGGCAACATTGGTGAGTATCCCTATTTAAAGACAAGTCTTCCTTAGAGGGTTAGCCCGTTCACCGATTGGATCATGGACAAGAAGCTCAAGGGATAGAATTCGAGGTATAAGGGTGAAGTATGAAGATCAAAAATAGTGTCGAGTGCTGGATTGTATCCAACAATCAAGTATTACTACTAGAAGTAGATAAAGGAAAAGGGCACCCAAAGTTTTTACAACCGGTCACTGGCGGGATTGAACCTGGTGAGAACAGCTTGATTGCTGTGTGTAGAGAGATTTATGAAGAGACAGGATTACATGTAAGGCCAAATGAGTTGGAGCAGATAATAAATGGATACCAAGTATATATTCAAGAAGAACTCCTGAAGATTATTAAAGATGTATTTATTCTAAGATTGGAAAAGCCATTTGAGGTTTGTATTTCAAGCGAGCATACAGGATACAGTTGGGTACATTCCACTAAAGTGAACAAACTACTATATTGGGATAGCAATAAAGAGACATATACAATCATAGAAAGCCGATTGCAGGGGAATTAGGGGGCCTGAGAAGTAATATTAGAAGGGACTGAGGAGCAGTGAAACGAGTCGATGTAGTGTACTCTTTAATAACAGACCAATCCCAATCTAAGATTCTAGCGGTCAATAACATAGAACGTTCGAGCTGGTCTCTCCCTGGGGGAGCCGTTGAACCAAATGAGTCATTAGAGCAAGCGGCTGTTCGGGAGGCGAAGGAAGAGACAGGGCTCGATGTCAGGGTCCACGGTATTGTGGCCGTTAATGAGTGTAGATTTCTAGAGTTGGGAGAACATGCTGTTTTTATCACATTCAGAGCCGAAATTATAGGTGGGAACGAGGAAATATTAAGGCCAGACGAAATCTCTGAGATTGCTTGGATAGATATTGAGCGGGCCGATGAGCTCATGTCCTATTATAGGGGCGGCTTTAGAAGCTTGATTAACGGCAATGAAATTACATACTTTAATCAAGGCGACAGGCTCTAATTTATCCGCAAGGGAGGGGAGCACCATACGCAAATTCACTCTAATAACTAGCGTTACCGTGTTTATTGTGGCAGCTTTATTCTATTTCGGAATAGTAATCAATCATAAGAACCTGGGTGAAGTTAAGGCACTGATGGAGGAGCATATAATTGACAAGGGGAATTCAAAGGGCGAGTTCAATGTGGAGGTTGAACACCATTGGGAGAATAAGCTGTTTGGATATAATCCTTACCGTATAAGTGTTAAATATATGGATGAGCAAGACGTCGATTATTACTACGAGTATGATGAAGATGCGAATAAAGTCAATTCTAGCGGAATTGGGGCCATAAACGGCAAGGAAGATAAGAACTTCAAGCATATGGAATGATATAAGGGAGTGTTTCCACCAATGGGCAATAACTTTTACAAAATATTAGGTTCCCTATTCATGGCATTAAGCGCCATCCTGCACACGTTGGAGCGAATCACAGCGCATATATCCTCGGCTCTGATTATAGCTCTTGATTGATTTTGTGATTCTGGTATTCGGTTTCCCGAGAAGAAGCTAGGTCGGGCATGAGATGAGGTTCTCTTTTAAAATCAGACTTGCCGCCGCTTGTCTCACTCCCATATTATTCTCACTGATCGCGAGCCTCTGCTTTATGAATGAAACGTATGACTTCAGATTTTATTTTATAGCTTTTTTAATTTATAGTACTCTGCCTATTCTTATCCTGGGTCTGGCCTTGTCTATCCTAATAGGGGCAGTAGTTGACCGACTGGGACTCAGGAGCAAGGCACTTCATATGGTGGTCATCCTCCTTGCCTATGCGGCTGCCGGGTTCATTGGGACATTTATTTATACTGCTGCTGTAATGCTGCCAAGGGGGCTGGCACCGGGTTGGGAGGATGTAAGGCCTCTGTCCGTGTTTGGAATCACCGCCGCTCTGTTATTTGCGATAATTGAGTATGTATTAGACTTGTTCACCAAGAACCAACAGGTCAAAAGAAGAGAGGGGGCTGAGCAGTGTGAATGAGAACAAGACACATGCGTTTAATGATCTCCCAGCGGGCTTGGCCAAGCCTGCTATAAGGGCGCTCACCCATGCGGGACTGCTGAACCTTGAACAGATCTCCAGAAGGAGCGAGAATGAGATTAAGCAATTGCACGGAATCGGGCCTAACGCGCTTAAGCTGATTCGTGCTGCCTTAGAGAACAAGGGGCTTGCCTTCTCTGAAGACAAGTGAACCTGTATATCCAGTTGAAATTGGCACCCTTATTTAAGACCCAAATAAGTACACTTGAACCAGCCTGGAATCCGAATAATCCTGAGGGCTGGTTTATTTCCTTAAAAAAACCGCCCCAACCCATTCAAGCAGGATTAATGGCATAGGCAGGGCGAAATCATAAGGAGGATCTATGAAATTTGTCATTATTTTTGGGCCGCAGGCTGTCGGCAAAATGACCGTTGGACATGAACTGGAGCGACTGACAGGGCTGAAGCTTTTTCACAATCATATGACGATTGAGTTGGTGAATCCCTTCTTCGATTATGGTACGGCTGCAGGGGCACGTCTGGTCAGCTTGTTCCGCCGGGAGATATTTGAGGAGATGGCCAAGAGCGGCCAGGCGGGTATGATTTTCACATATGTGTGGGCATTTGACCTGAAGTCTGATTGGGATTATGTCGAGGAGATTAGCCATATCTTTGAATCCAGAGGCGGCACTGTGTATTTGGTTGAGCTTGAAGCGGATCTTGGGGCAAGGCTTGAGCGTAACAAGAGTCCACACCGATTGCTGCATAAGCCAACCAAGCGGAACTTCGAGCGATCTGAACAGGATCTGATAACAACCGCCGAGAGATACAGGCTCAATTCCCGCGAAGGTGAGATTAATAAGGAGAATTACCTCAGAATCAACAACACGAGGATTAGCCCTGCGGAGACGGCTCAGATTATTAAGGATAAGTTCCAGCTATAGCCGCAGCATGGATTCGCCTGAATTCATCAAAATGACTTAATTTCAGATCGGTCTGTGGTCATTCTGGGGTCTGCGCTTCGCGCAGGCTCGTGTATAATCGTGGAAACTGATCAGGAAGAGGGTTATGGTATGAATAATAAGAATAAGCAGCGGTCGGGATGGTTATCTGTTCTCCAACTAATTCTGGGAATCGGAGCCTTGTTCGGCGGGGCCTCGCTAATGATTGATCCGACTGGGGCGCTTCTGGGAATGTCTCTCTCTATGCTGGATAGATCTCCTTTTCCGAACTATCTCATCCCGGGCGTTATGCTGCTCGCTGTCCTTGGGATCATGCCTATCATCATCTCGTTAGGTCTTATCATTCGATGGAAATGGAGGCTGGCCGACAAACTCAATGTTTTCCACAACATGCACTGGTCCTGGTCCTTTTCGTTATACTCAGGCTTCGCCCTCATTATATGGATTGCCATTCAGGTCTACATAATAAATGCATGTTCAATCATACATCTCGTCTATATTTTGCTAGGGCTGGTCATACAGGTAGTCACCTTGTTACCTGGAACACAGAGAAAGTATAGAATCTAGAGCCGGCACCTATTCAGGGCCTTTCCAGAAGTAAAAGGGACACGAAGCAACTTTACCGGAGGTGGGTCCATGAACCGAATTGCAATTATATCCGACATTCACGGGAATATTCCAGCCCTTCAGGCTGTTCTTGAAGATATTCGTCAGCGCGGCGTCAGCACGATTTACTGCCTGGGCGATCTTATCGGGAAGGGGCCGGGCGGTCATGTGGCGGTGGATGTGATTAAGGCAAGCTGTGAACAGGTGGTGCGGGGGAACTGGGATGATTTTATTGGAAAAGAAACCACCAACGACGCATTAAAGTGGCATCAGGCTCAACTGGGACCGGAACGATTGGAATATCTGGGCACGCTCCCCTTCTCCATCGAATTCCTGATGAGCGGCAGATATGTTCGGCTGTTCCACGCCTCTCCAAGAAGTCTATATGAGCGCATCCAGCCTTGGGACAGCTACGAAAGCCGCCTCTCGCTGTGTGAAGGATCTGAGCTGTGCAAGGACCCGAGGGCGGCCGATGTGATCGGGTATGGGGACATCCACAACGCCTATCTCCAGCATCTGAATGGGAAGACACTGTTCAATACCGGAAGCGTAGGGAATCCGCTGGATCTGACCAGTGCTTCCTATGTAATACTGGAAGGCGAGGTCGGCAGCCAGGATGCGGCCGATCTGAATATTCAGTTCATAAGGGTGACTTATGATATTGAGGCGGCTATTCAGGAGGCTGTTGATGCCGGGATGCCGCTGCTGAATGAATATATTCAGGAGCTCAGAACTGCGAAGTACAGAGGGATTACCACATAATAGGAGTGCCGCCAATGACGACCACCGAAATGCTTGATATTTTTGATCAGGATATGAACCATCTGGGGACGGCCAGCCGCCAGGAAGCACATGCCCAGGGCTTGTGGCATCAGACTTTTCACTGCTGGGTTCTGAATCCATCAGCCGAGCGGGGGCCGAGCCTTCTGCTGCAGCTGCGCCACAAGAATAAGGATACATTCCCGGGCATGCTTGATACCTCATGCGCCGGACATCTCTTGGCTGGGGAGACGATACAGGACGGGGTGCGGGAGCTGGAGGAGGAGCTTGGGCTGTCCGTCTCCCTGAGCGACCTCCTTTATTGCGGCCGTGTGGCCGAGGAATATGTGCTATCCGAACGGCTCATTGACCGCGAGTTCAATCACATTTTTGTATATGCATGTGATAAGCCGCTCCAGGAGTATCATTTTCAACTGAGTGAGATTTCGGGCCTGTTCATGGTCAATCTTCGGGAGTTCGAGAAGCTTCTGGCCGGTGGACGCACGACCATTTCGGCTGCAGGTGTCCTGCACGATGAGCTTGAGGGAGTGACTAGCCCGGTGGTGCGGGAGATCGGCAGAGAGGATATCGCACTGAATTCGCCGGAGTACTTCGAGCTGCTTTTTAACACGATTGATGAGCGCATTATCAAAAGTAGAGGACGCTAGACTTTACAAGAAAGGAGCCGGACCATGGGTATCTCCAAGCTGACCGAGGAACAAATCTACGAGTATGATGTGAACGTCAAGTTCTATAACAACACACGGGTTGTTGTAGATACCGAGATCACTCCCATATACTGCACAGCTTGCAGCAATCAGACGGGAGGCATGTACCACTACGATGGATCAAGGTATGGACAGGTCGGGACGGTGATCTGTGACGTCTGCCATGCGGAGATATTGTGCACCGATGATGACAATTACAGGTACCAAATTCACCTGAGTACCAAGGACTACAACAGACCCTTACATACGGATCAGGAGCCCGGCAACAGGTACCGCAAGATAACCCTTGATTTCTCCGCGCTCTATCTGCTAAGCGAAGCTGTATTTGAGACTCTGACTCAAAAAGGGTTCGATCTCTCTGAACTCGGGGCTTACACGCAGTTAAGCTCTATTAATCACTTGGTCCGGGAGCAATACGCTCGGCCGGTTCCTGAACTGAATCTATACCTGGACTCCAAGATCAGACGGGTGCCCCCGGTTGTACTGGAATGGTATCAGATTCTGAACGAGCTGGAGATTGCTGAATTTACGAGCCTTACTACCTAACCAAAGGAGAAGCGGACATGGATCAGCAGTGGAGAATAGCACCTTATGAGCCGCAGTGGTGGACGGGTCTGTTTGTTAATTTGGGAACCAGGCTTAGAGCCTCCCTGGGAAGTACCGCACTACGAATAGATCATGTGGGATCTACATCTGTTGTGGGCTTGGACGCGAAGCCGATCATAGATATTCAGATCTCGGTGCAGAATTTCGACGTTGAATCCGATTATAAGTCTGCCATTGAAAGATTAGGTTATAAGCTTCGTGAGGAGAATACGGATAAGACCAAGAAGTATTTCCGGGAACTACCTGGACATAGAAGGACACATATCCATGTAAGACAAGCAGGCAGCTTCTCGGAGCAGATGACCCTGCTTTTTCGCGATTACTTAAGAGTTCACCCGGAGGATTGCTCCAGATACGTCCAGGAGAAGCATCGTCTGATGGGATTGTACAATAACGAACGATCTAAGTATGTAGAGGGAAAAGGTCCTATTGTATGGGATATTCTGCGCCAAGCTCATATATGGTCACAGACAACCGGGTGGAGACCTGGCAGAACGGATGCATGAACTATAGTGGAAGATGGATTGCGGTGGGAACCTAGGCTTGGGAATAGAAAATGCCTAATAGACTTGTTAATCCACAGGCCCAGTCTGAGAGAGATTATGAGGCGGGCCCGTGTTGTACTAGGAGCAGTAAGCGCTGGTTAACTTCTAAGAGAGGGGTCGCTTATGAAGCTAATGCCTGACTATGCGCAGGTCCTGATCGTAGGCGTTATCTTTCGCGGGACCTGGAATTGGTATATTACGGAGAGAGAATACTGGTTCCTCAACACGGAGATGGAGGACCGGTTCGGTATCGAAATCCTGGATGAAAATACTGCGGAAGCCTTTTTAACCCGAATCGAAGATCTTAAGGTATCTACGCTTGAGCTGGCACAGACTTTGAATGACCTGAGGGACGCGTTCAAAAGCTATGACGAGGTGCTGGAATTCATTCCTGCGATTTATGTGAACTTTGACGAGAAGGTGCTCTACTCTCTATTCCCTGAACCGATGTCATTTGAGGATTATGTCCCTGATGGGTGGACGGGAGAGTACAAGGATTTTCTTGATGAGGTGCCTGAGCAAGAACAATATTGGGCAGCAGGGGGACAGCATTTCTTCAATGAAATGTGGGACAGGTTTAAGTAAAGACGATTGGCGGGGAGTGATTTCAATCAAGCTGCTGTTCATTTGTAGTCGGAATAAATGGAGAAGCCTGACGGCTGAGAAAGTCTTTGAGCAGTACAGCATGTATCAAGTGAGGTCCGCGGGGACTGAAGAGAACGCGAGAATTAAAGTAACGGCAGGCCACATTGGGTGGGCTGACCTTGTTTTTGTGATGGAGACCAAGCATGCGCGCAGACTCCAAGAGAAGTTCGGCCCGGGCCTCACCGGCAAAAGAATAATCTGGCTGGATATTCCAGACGATTATCCTTTTATGAATGAGGAACTGGTCGAAATTCTGAAAGCAAGAGTCTCGGAATATATCGAAGTGCCGGGTTGGTGACTCCTTGTGCTTAAAGCGTTACCTGGCATAGAAACAGAGTAATACAACTAGCAAATATGAAGCAGCGCCGATGATCCTTATAGGGTGGTTCCACTTGTACTCATGCAGCGGCGACACCCTGTTGACAATCTCGCCGAACAAGAAGGATCCTAAGATGAATATAATGGCTTTAGACAAGAAGTGATCCCACACCCGGGTTAAATCCGTGATGTCCCAATAGAAAAGCGACCATAAATAACCGAGAAACCCATTAAGCACAATGGACCAAAACAGATCTTTTGGCTTCATGACTACATCACCGCCTGAAGATAATTTGTAAGTCATAGTATAAGAACACCGGAAAGCGGTGTTTTGTTGGTGTTTTTTTAAGATGGAGAGCATCTGGCGTGCACAAATTACCCCTTCCAATCCCTGTGATGTATAATATTGGAAGGGTGTTTTCTTTTTAGAGACGCTCACTTCCGATTTAATAACCGCAGCGGAATCGACCTATACATGAACAGAACAAGACCCCCTTGCTGGAAGGAGCAGCGCATGAAGTTCGTCCCGAGAAATGAACGCGGCACATCTTATCTGGAATTATCGATCGCCCTTGCCGCTTTGCTGATGGCATTACTCTTTAGAAACAACTTCGCCATCGCGTTGATATGTGGCGTGGTCTTTGCCGTCATCATCCTAAGAAGGATTGATTTCAAGAAGCACGTAATTCTAAAGCGAGCATTGATTGCTTGCTCTGTCCTGCTGTTAGTCTCCTTTGTGATTGTAGAGTCCTTTGTACTGTCAGACTTCGGCACAGATGACCGTGCGGTAACCGATGCCGATTATGTTGTAATTCTTGGATCGGGCCTCAAGGGAACACGGCTGTCACTAACCTTGAAGCAGCGGCTGGATGCAAGCCTGCTTTATGTGAACCAGCACCCGGAGATCCCTATTATCGTATCCGGAGGCCAAGGACCGGGGGAGGACATAACCGAGGCGGCAGCCATGAAGAAGTATCTTGTCAGCCAAGGGGTCGCGGGAGACCGAATCAAGCTGGAGGATAAATCGACAAGCACGAAGGAGAACTTGTCTTTCTCCAAGAAGCTAATGCAGCGCAGTGAAAGCAGCCGCCCTAAGATCATCATTGTCACCAGTGACTATCATTTGTTCAGAGCCAAATATATTGCGGCGACACTCGGCTATGAAGCCTATGGCATATCGGGGGATTCTCCCCTATATCTTAAGCCGATCAACATGATCCGAGAGTACCTGGCCGTGATCAAGGCTTTGTTGTAGATCGTAGTGCCTTCTCCGGTTGCTTAAGTACTAACTCTACTGCCATGCAACGCGAACCGGAACACATTCATGGTCTGGGACCACTGATTATTTCCCGTGGAACGAGGTGAACAACAATGGATCAGGTAGTTAAACAGGAGAGAGCCAAAGTCCTGTACAAGCTGACGCTGATACTAAGCGCATTCAGCAGCGTTCTAATCCTCTCTCTTCATACACTCAAGTGGGTCATCCATGATGAATGGGCCCTATTCATGACAGTGCCGCTGTTGCTGCTCGGCTACGTTTTCTTCTGCGGATCTCTATTGTTCTCTGGACTATATTTCATATTTAGCCGTTACCACTCTACCTGGCTGCTAAGAGCTTTGCCCCTAATAGTTGGGTTACTGGCCTTAGCCATAGTACAGGTTACTCCCTATGCCCCTCATAACTAGAAGGCCAGTTAATCAACCCGGCCATCCATTAGATCAGCTGGAGATTGCCAACACAAGGAGTGTGTAACATGGGAGCGATTATCGAAATTATGGAGCTCCACAATTTGGAGCCATCAGCCTTAGAGCAGTTGTCGGATTTACTCGTGCGCATCGTAGAGGGAGGCGCCTCCATTGGCTTTCTTTCGCCGCTTGAATTCGGGGAAGCTGCTACATACTGGAAGCAGGTGATCGGACGGGGCGTGAAGCTGTGGATCGCGACCCGGGATGATCAGGTTCTCGGTACCGTTCAGCTTCATTTAGCCGGGAAAAAGAACGCTTCTCACCGGGCTGAGGTCGCCAAATTAATGGTTCATCCAGACCACCGAAGAAGCGGCGTAGCCCGCCTGCTTATGAAGACCCTGGAGGAAGCTGCGCGGGAAGAAGGAAGGTTTCTGCTGGTGCTGGACACCAGAGAGGGAGATTCCTCTAATGACCTGTACAAGTCATTAGGCTATATCGAAGCAGGCCGTATCCCCGAGTTCGCACAGTCGGCGGGGGGAACTTTAGATACTACGGTTTTATATTACAAGAAGCTTAAATATGGAAAGAACTAAAGAAATGGCCGATTGAATTTAAGCTAACACTTGTTGTGTATAACATGGTCGCGCAATCCCGATCAAAGCCATATAGGTGGTGAAGGAATTGAAGCATATCTATTTTATCCGTCACGCGGCAGCAGCAGGCCAGGAGCCTGAGGCTCCGCTCACTGAGGCAGGAGAGGCCCAAGCTATGCAGCTGGCCAGTTTCCTTAAAGACCGAGGGATCGAGTACATAGTCTCAAGCCCTTACGTTAGAGCAGTTGAGACCATACGCCCATTAAGCGGGCTTGCCCATATTAGGATTCACACGGATGACCGTCTGAAGGAGAGAGTACTCAGTCCAGCTCCGCTTGAGAATTGGATGGAGCTGCTTGAGCGGACCTATGCTGAGGAGGACTTTGTTCTTGAAGGCGGCGAGTCTACTGCGGAGGCTGCAGGCAGAGGGGTGGCTGTTCTTGAGGAACTTCTGACAAGGACGGAGAGAACATTAGCCATGGTAACACATGGTGTACTATTATCCTTGTTAATCAGACACTATCAACTGGACTTTGGCTTTGAGGAATGGAGGAGGTTATCTAATCCTGACGTGTATTTACTTGAGGTAAGCGGCAGCCATGCTCACTTGCAGCGGGTATGGGGGACTATAATCCAACTATAACCGGAGCCTAGACTAACGGAGAGCCGCTCTGACATAACAATCATCAAGTTTTGTGTTGAACGAAGCTCCTATTTCTAACAACTAACAAAGGGGGATACAAATGTCGCCAAAACTATTGAAAGTTACTATATTGTTAGTTGTCATAGGGTTCATTATGTGGCTTGGTTATCAAACGATCCACAATTTTGCTGAAAATTTAGGAAGTAGTTATAAGCAAATTGGATAATTAACAAGACTATAACCAAGTCATTAAATGTCGTGGTGGAAGAGAACCGGGGCAGATATTCAGGAAATACAGCAACGTGGAAATTCGTATACAAAGTTCAAAAGCTTAAATAAGGGAACTAACGTTCAGATTGGCCCGTGTTCGCAGCTTGCTGTGTACATGGGTCATTTGCATTTTCTGGGTCCATTTTACATCACCATGACATAGGTCGCATCCAGGGTCATCTTGTGTTATTATACAATTTGTTTGGTACAATATAGGAAGTGAAGCTTTCGCGAGAAGTGTAACTGGAGAACCCGTTTTGGTTAGGGGCTTTATATGGCGGCTAAACACTATTCTGACGGAAAGAAGGTATATACGATGGAATTGTGGTTTACTGAGAAACAGACTCCGGCGTTCGGCATTACAGCGAAGATCCGGGAAACGTTGGTTACGGAGAAGACAGATTTTCAAGATTTGGCGATGATTGACACTGAGGAATTTGGACGTATGCTCGTCCTGGACGGCATGGTCATGACTACGATCAAAGATGAATTCGTCTATCATGAAATGGTCGCGCATCCGGCGCTGTTCACCCATCCTAATCCAAAGCACGTGCTCGTTGTGGGCGGTGGAGATGGCGGGGTTATCCGTGAAGTTCTCAAGCACCCTGGTGTAGAGAAAGCGGTACTCGTTGAGATCGACGGCAAGGTTATCGAATACTCGAAGCAATACCTGCCTGAAATTGCCGGTGAGCTGGACAACCCTCGTGTAGAGGTTCTGGTGAATGACGGATATATGCATATTATCGAAAATAAAAATAAATACGATGTCATCATGGTGGATTCCACGGAACCTGTGGGCCCTGCGGCTCCGCTGTTCGAGCGTGGCTTCTACCAAGGCATCCATGAAGCTCTGAAGGAAGATGGTATCTTCGTCGCTCAGACGGACAACCCTTGGTTCAAGGCTGACCTGATCCAGAAGGTCAACAAAGACGTGAAGGAGATCTTCCCGATCGTTCGTGTATACGGTGCGAACATCCCTACTTACCCAAGTGGTCTGTGGACGTTCACGCTTGGAAGCAAAACCCATGATCCGCTGCAAGTGGACGAGACTCAAATTCCTGAGATCGATACGAAATATTACACACCGCGCCTGCACAAGGCCGCGTTCGTGCTTCCTAAATTCGTTGAAGATCTGGTGAAATAGGAGGCTGTTCATATGAAATTGGATCAAGCCTATTCCGGCAATGTCTTCATCTGCAGCTCCGACAATTATGAAGAGTCCAAAGCGGTCATCTACGGGATGCCGATGGACTTCACGGTCAGCTACCGTCCGGGCTCCCGGTTCGGCCCAGCCCGTATCCGCCAGGCTTCCGTAGGACTTGAAGAATACAGCCCATACCTGGATAAAAGCATTGTCGATATGACCTATTTCGACGCAGGCGATCTGCTGCTGCCATTCGGCAACGCAGCCCGCAGCCTTGAGGTCATCGGGGAATATGTGCGCGGCCTGCTGGCTGACGGCAAATTCCCGATCGGTCTCGGCGGCGAGCATCTCGTCTCCTGGCCGATCTTCCAGGAAGTGTACGCCAAGTATCCGGATCTGGCCCTCATTCATATCGACGCGCATGCAGACCTGCGCGAGAACTATGAAGGCGAGCCGCTGTCCCACTCCACCCCTGTGCGTAAGGCAGCTGAACTTATGGGCGGGAAGAATATCTACCAATTCGGAATCCGTTCCGGCTCCAAGGAAGAGTTTCTGTATGGACGCGAGAACATCAACTTCTATCCGTTTGAAGTTGCGGCTCCGCTCAAGCAGGCTCTGCCGAAGATTGGCCGTCGTCCTGTCTATGTAACCATTGATATCGACGTGCTTGATCCTTCTGCAGCACCGGGTACAGGTACCGCAGAAGCAGGCGGAATCACATCCAAAGAGCTTCTCGAAGCCGTGCATTTGATCGCCGGCTCCGATGTGAACGTAGTGGGCTGTGACCTGGTAGAGGTGGCGCCGATCTACGATCCAACAGAACAGACTCAGATTGTTGCCGCCAAGCTGATCCGTGAAATGCTGCTTGGATTTGTGAAATAATTTGGGTTAATCTAGATGAATAAGATAAGCACCCCATTCCGAGCCAGAAATATGACTTGGAATGGGGTGCTTTTGCATAACAGGAATCTAGAACGGGAAGGACAGCTGCTCTGCCTCCAACTGAATCTCATCCTTCGTGACAGCAGCAGCGGGAGCCGGGAATCTGCCTGCCTTCACGGCTGGGGGCACAGGCGCGGGATTCTTCGGCTTCTCCGGAAGAAGCTTGCCGTCCTCTCCCGCTCCAACCACTCCCGCCTCAACCTCAACCTCAACCTCAACCTCAACCTCAACCTCAACCTCAATCCCAACCTCAATCCCAACCCCAACCCCAACCCCAACCGCTCCAGTTCCTCCAGGGAGCCCGGATAACCTATGCTTACGGAGTAAGCGGCTGGACATTTCTGTGAACCTGTCGATATATCGACGATCGGCATAATGTCCCTGCCCGTACAAATCTACGTAAGCAGGGACGAGCTCCGGATAATGGGTACGAAGTGTACTCATATACCAGGCCTTAACATCCCTGGATAGGCGCAAAAGGGATACCATGGCGAATGCGGCACCGCGTTCCTTGGCAGCCGAGAGCAGGGCATCCATACTATCCTCGGAATCGGATAGCAGCGGTAGCACAGGCGCCGCGAAGATTCCTGTGTGAATGCCGCTCTCGGCCAGCTTGTGCACGGTCTCCAGCCTCATCTGGGGATGCGGGGAGGCGGGCTCCAGGCGGCGGATAAGCTCCGCATCCAGTGAATTGAGACTGATGTTCATGGATAGATCGCTCATTTGGGTCAGGATATCCAGATCCCTCACCACAAGCGGCGATCGGGTAGTAATGCTGGTTCTGATCCGGTACTTGGCCAGCAGCTTGAGACAATCACGGGTCAGCTGGGCCTTTGCCTCAATCGGCTGGTAAGGATCTGTAGCTGTTCCAATCGTAACCTGACCAATATGTCTTCGCATCGCTTCGATATCGTACCCGAACTTTCCCGCCATCCGGGATAGTTGGCCCTCCAGTGCTTCAGGTGCATTCTGCTTCAGAACAATATGATGCTGGAACTCATCTTCAGCGCCCCGCCCGATGAAGGACTGAAAGGCCCGGGCATAACAGAAGCTGCACCCATGGGCGCAGCCCCGGTAGGGATTGATGGACCAGTCGAAGGGCATCCGCTCTTCTTTTACCCGGTTAAGTGTCTGCTTGGTATTCACATGCTCGTAGGTAGTCTCAGGCACGATACGGATCTCCTCCTTCGGGGTGAGGTATTATATATTAATTGACCTTGTTAACAAGGCACGGCATATGATTCAAATTAGGATATTACATACAGTGCGTCAGCAGTACATCCATTATACCAAACATCTGTTCGCATTTAAAATGTTTTTTCGCCCATATCGACTGTCCGGCTCACCAGGTGTCAAGAACTGCTGTATAGATCAGCAATCCGGCTCAACAGAGGCTTCTTATCTAAGCCATCCTTACTTAAGCCCTCCTTATCAGATCCCTGCTTAACAGAATTGCTATGCGGGTTCCAGCTATTATTGATTCTCCCAATGAATGGGTAAAATTATATATGGTGCTTATAAGACAACGTTACTGATATTTGTACGATCTTCTTTATAGATTAGATACGAGAGGGAGGTAGCATCTAATGACAATACGACATTTCAAATCTGCTGTGCTTACAGCAGCGGCCCTTGTCCTATCCATCGGGATTGGCAGTAGTACGGCTGTAATCGAGAAATCCGAGGCAGCCGCTGCATCCGCACCCTGCCAGAGCGGAGATCATGGACTGCTTAAGAGTCTCCAGAAGAAGCACGCGGCAGAAGACCAGGACCCGCTTCATATTACAGATATTGCTTTTCTGAATGATACAACGGGGCGGGCTGCGGGAAATGGCTTTCTCATCGGTACGTCTAACGGAGGTTGCAACTGGCAGGAGATCTATACAGGACAGTGGCAGTTCGAGCAAATGGTATTCCCGGACAACGTGAACGGTTGGGCCTTGGCCCGTATATCTCCCGGAGGTCCGGTCAAGCTAATCGCAACGAAGGACGGAGGCTCGCGCTGGAGCATAATCGGCACCTCAGGCCAGCAATTCAAGAAGATTGATGTGCTGGGGACGAATCACATTGTGGGATATACCTCGAACGGAGCCTATAAATCCCTGAATGGAGGCACAACCTGGACACAGATCAAGACACCGGTAAATACCCGGGCAGCTGTCTTCACGGATCAGACAGCCCGTACGGGATGGTCGCTGACGGTTCATCCAGGTATCGGTTATAAGCTCCACAAGACAACCAGTGGCGGTGCCAGCTGGAGCACGAGGCTGACCATTCCATTCGGGACTCCTTATGGAGGTGAGCTGTACAGCCAAGGAAGCCAAGTGTGGGCTCTTGTATACGGGGGGACCGGCATGTCCCAGGTATCTTACGCTTTGTACGGCAGTCATGACAGCGGCGCTCACTGGAACCGTGTCATCGCACAGAGTACGGCAGGCGGGGGACCCGCCCCCGGCAGGGGGCCTGCACTTGCTAACAAAGGGCCGGCCAGCCCTGGTGGGCATCCGGGAAATATGAAGCTGATCGGGAATAGTACGGCTTACCTTGCGGGAGGTTCTCCGGCTGGAGGCAAGGTGGGGGTTGGGCGTTCTTTTGACGGCGGCCGTTCGTGGAGCAATGTTCCCGCTGTACTGGGCGGGTATGATGCCCGGATCTCCTTCCCTTCACAGAAGACAGGATGGCTCGCGGTTACAAGTGCGACACAGACAGCGGTCTATGTCACCCATGATGGCGGAGTCTCGTGGAATAAGAGATTCTCACTGCCTGACGCTGTCTCAGCCATGTCTCAGAAGTAACGGAACCGATCTTATTCTCATTAAAAATGGACGACGAGGACCCTCCTTCTGACAAGGAGGGTTCTTCTATACGGCTAACACCTGCAGAATGGGCAAAATCCCCTTCTCCCATTGAACTGTTCGTGCGAACTGGATATAGTATATGGAATGAAGATGGCAGAGGTTAAAGGGAAGGTGTGAAGTACTCGTTTCTTTAGCTCATGCCATATAGTACAATAGATAGAACAGATTGGAGTAGTGACCATGCCGGACTACACACCCGCATCCATTACATTGACAAGCCTGCAGGATGGGGCCGAGACGGTTCAGAGCTACCAGGGCCAGGTGTTCAACTCAGGCAGTGGAATCTTCCTCAAGTATGAGGAACAAGGTCAAGGGCCTACAGGCGAAGAGGTTACCCGGGTCACCGTCTTAATCACCCCAGGCGAGCTGAAGCTCATCCGGCACGGATCAGTCGAATCGTCACAGTCCTTTCAGGAGGGACGAAGGCTTCCGGGTTATTACCGGGCGGCTTACACGTCTTTTAACTTGTCCACACAGACCCATAGTCTAACCTTGAATCTGGATGGATTATCGGGGACCGCCAGGTGGAAATATGATCTGTACGTCTATGATGAATTAGCTGGACAGTTCGACATCAGTTTACATATACAGGAGGAAGTTGGACATGACACACAATCCATTAGAGGAAATTAACCAGAAGGTAATTGAAGCCATCACGGCGGCAATCCTGGCTGCGGGACTCGTAACCAAGGAAGAGCTCCCTGCGATCAAGCTCGAAGTACCTAAGGAGAAGACCCATGGCGATCTGGCCACTAATGCGGCGATGCAGCTGACCAAGATTGCGAAGAAGAATCCCCGTCAGATTGCCGAGGCCATTCTTGAGCATTTGGACTATAGCAGCGCTTCTATTGAAAAAGCCGAGATCGCCGGTCCGGGGTTCATTAACTTCACCTTGACCAAGAGTTATCTCTATCCCGTTCTTGAGCAGGTTTATGCGCAAGGGGAAGACTATGGCCGGATTAATCTTGGCCAAGGCCAGAAGATTCAAGTTGAATTCGTCAGTGCGAATCCGACAGGCAGCCTGCATTTGGGGCACGCGCGCGGCGCGGCCGTAGGAGATGCCCTATGCAACCTGCTCGAACATGCCGGATATGACGTAACCCGCGAATATTATATCAATGATGCCGGTAATCAGGTTGCTAACCTGGCGAAGTCCATTGAAGCCCGCTATCTGCAGGAGCTTGGCCAGTCTGCCGAGATGCCGGAGGATGGTTATCACGGTGAAGATATCAAAGGCTTTGCCAAAGAATTAGTGGCCGATCAAGGGGATTCTCTTCTGTCCCGGACACCTGGTGAACGCGCAGCATTCCTGCGCAAGTACGGCTTGGACAAAGAGCTGGACAAGATCAAGCGCGACTTGAGCCGTTTCCGGGTTCATTTTGACAGCTGGTTCAGCGAGACCTCCCTGTATGAGAACGGGCAGGTGGAAGCTTCGCTTCAGGAGCTTAAGGACAAAGGCCAGACCTTTGAGCTTGACGGAGCTACCTGGCTTAGAACGACCGATTACGGCGACGATAAAGACCGCGTACTCGTGAAGAATGACGGCACGTATACGTACCTCACGCCGGACATTTCTTATCACCGCAACAAGTTCAACCGCGGCTATGACCGTATGATCAATATTTTTGGAGCTGACCACCACGGGTACATCCCACGTCTCAAAGCCGCTATGGCAGGCCTGGGCAAAGACCCGGACAAGCTGACGGTTCTGATTGCCCAAATGGTCAGCCTGTTCCAGGACGGGGAGAAAGTAAAAATGTCCAAGCGGACAGGTAAAGCAGTTACCATGGTCGACCTGATGGACGAGGTAGGCGTAGACGCGATCCGTTACTTCTTCACGATGCGCAGCATGGACTCGCATCTGGACTTTGATATGGATCTCGCGGTATCGACCTCCAACGAGAACCCGGTCTACTATGTGCAGTACGCACATGCGCGGATCTGCAGTGTCTTCCGTCAAGCTGAAGAGCAGGGAATTGCTATTCCAGCTCCGGCTGATGTAGACCTGACGAAGCTGACCGCCGAGCATGAATATGCGCTGCTCCGCAAGATCGGCGAGCTGCCTGAAGAGATTGAGACAGCGGCTGTTAACTTTGCGCCGCACCGTCTTGTGCGCTATGTGTATGAACTTGCCTCCTTGTTCCACAGCTATTACAGAGCCGAGCGCGTCATCACCGAAGACGCGCAGCAGACCGCGGCGCGCCTCGTGCTGCTCGGCGCTACCCGCCGTGTAATCGCGCGCGTACTCGCGCTCATCGGCGTAGAAGCCCCAGACCGCATGTAGCCGACACACCATCGGCTCATGCGGCCAATGCCCGCCCAGCCGGCAATCCGCCGGCCAGTGCGGCAAGCCAAGCCGCCGCGGCTTCGCCCGCCAGGCTGCCCCTGCGGCTGCGGCAGCATTTGCCGCCGCAGCAACAGCAAGGCCCCGCCCCGGAATCCCCGGGCGGGGCCTTATTTGCGCCGCAAGCCGCCGTCCTGCTTCCGGCACCTTTGCCCTCGCGCCCGGCTGACCGCCGCCGCCCTCGGCTGACCGCCGCCGCCCTTGGCTGACCGCCGCCGCTCTCGGCTGACCGCCGCCGCCCGGCTGACCGCCGCCGCCCGGCTGACCGCCGCCGCCCGGCTGACCGCCGCCGCCCGGCTGACCGCCGCCGCCCGGCTGACCGCCGCCGCTCTCGGCTGACCGCCGCCGCCCGGCTGACCGCCGCCGCCTGGCTGACCGCCGCCGCTCTCAGCTGACCGCCGCCGCCCTCGGCTGACCACCGCCGCCCGGCTGACCGCCGTTGCCCTCGGCTGACCGCCGCCGCCCAGCGGGGCTCAAGGAGCCCCCCGCTTGATCAGCCGCATCGCGTTCACCTCTACGGGCGCCAGCCCGCCGCGGGAATGCTTCCGGGCCGTGAGCACCGGCCGGGCGCTCTTGCGCAGCAGCAGCTTGATCTCTGCCGGTGCAAGACCCGGCCGGAGAGCAAGCAGCAGCGCAATGGAGCCGCTGACATGCGACGTGGCCATCGAGGTGCCGTTCATTTCCTTATGTCTGCCTCCGAGCCAGGAGGAGTAGATCTTTTCGCCCGGAGCGTAGATATCAACATGCGGGCCGCTGTTGCTGAAGCGGGCGATCCTGCGGCTCCGGTCGGTGGCTCCGACCGAGATCGTCTGCGGATAACGGGCTGGATAATCCACGCTGCGGCTTTTATTGTCGTTACCGGCAGACGCGACAACGACCACTCCGGCCTGGAGTGCTTTATTGACTACATTGAACAGGGATTTGTTCTTGGATTTCATGCCAAAGCTCATATTAATAATATCCACCTGATTTCGGACACACCAATCAATACCCAGGATAATATCCGAGACATAGGCCGCTCCATTATGATCGAAGGCCTTGACCGGGTAGATTGTGGCCCGGGGGGCAACCCCCAGTATTCCCTGCATGCCGCCCGCACCTGCAATGGTTCCTGTGATATGAGTGCCATGACCGTTATCATCATGGGGAAGCATGTTGGGGTTGAGGAGATTCACGCCTCTGGCCAGAGAATGGCGCAGGTCGGGGTGGCTGAAGTCAGCTCCCGTATCGATGACGGCGATCCGAACCTGATAGCCGGTTGAGGAAGACCAGACGTCAGGAGCCTGAATATGACGCACTCCCCAGGGAATTTCGGGGGTATTCATCATGCCGCTTGCGGGCACAGCATGGACGCTGATCTGGGCATCAGGCTCGGGAATAAGGCCTTTCCTGCAGCTCTGGGGAAGGTCCGTGAGGGAGAATGGGCAGATGAAGGCGTGCAGCAGGGAGGAGCTGCGGATCTGACGCATTTGAGGGATTGAGCGCTTCATCCGGTTAAGCTGTTTGAGGCATTCCTGATAAGCCGCCGGACGGGCGAACCGGATAATGGTCCGCTGCTCCTTTGGCGCAGCACTCCCGGTTTTTTCCTGAATGAAATTTAGGAATCGGGCATAGTCCATTGCGAGCAGCCCCTTTTGGCAAAGCGTGTTGTAGAAATATTGTATGAATGCTGCCGCGGACAGGAGTGGGTAACATGCCCCCTACACCGGGAAATAGGCAGGGGACAGATTTATTTGTAGATAGATGCAATCATCCGTGTCAAAATCGGGAATAACACATAGGATGTGAAGAGAGCCGGAACCGGCTTTCAGCTTGCGATTTCTGAAGATCGCGAATTACTCTTCAGAGAGCGGATACAGTCAAAAAGGCGGAGAGCGATGCTCTCCGTCTTTTCCTTGAGCGTGACATCACAGGCTGCCACGGGCCGCTCACTTCCTTCATAATCCAGCAGGGGATTTCGTCCAAATAAACTTGCATTTTGCTGCCAAATAGGTTTTACTTATGTGTGATAAAGAACAGAATGGATGAATGGGGGTTCCCCCCAACTTCTGCTTGAAACATTGTGTGAGAGGACGTGTGTAAGTGAGTACACCGCTCAATTTGAAGTTTGATCCGGAGAAAGTGCACGAAATTCCGATGGTCGACTTGGCCTTTATGATTTTGAAAGCGGCAAATACGCCATACTACTACCGTGATTTGATGAACGAGGTAGCCAAGCTCCGCGGCATGTCGGAAGCCGAGATTAATGATGCCATTGCCCAGTTATATACTGAGATTAATATCGACGGCCGTTTTGCCTGTGTAGGTACGAATCTTTGGGGACTCAAGCGCTGGTACCCAATCGAGCGTTCCGAAGATCCGGTAGCGAATTCCAAGCGTCCGCGCATTATTAACGATGAAGATGATGATGAGGATGACTTCGTAGAAGAGGAAGAGACCTACGCGTCCGACGATGATGACGATTACGAGGCCGTTGATGAAGACGGTGAGGATGAACTGTTCCCGGATGAAGAAGATGACGCCGATGTGGAAGACGAAGAGATTCTGGACGGCGAAGATCTGGATGAAGATGAGGATGAAGACTCCGAGGATTCCGATGATGAAGACGCAGAGGATGACCTCGAAGATAAGTAGTCTCTCACGGATATAAGCCTGTCCGCCATGTTCCCAAATCGCCCTGCTGCGTTACTTGACAGGGGGGGCGGTTACAGGTAAACTATTGCTTGGGCTTATGATTCAGACCTATAAATATGATCAATTTTAAAAAGTGCCCCGTCTTGTTCGGGTGTCACTTTTTTTGTTTTTTACGTGCCTTTTTGAGGGTGATTTCTAACTCATCGGGTTACGCTATATTGGATACTGATCGTTTTTCTGTACAAGCTTCAAGGATTTCTGGACTACTTAACTGGACTACTTATAGGAGGTTTTAAGACTGTGACAAAATATATTTTCGTAACCGGGGGTGTAGTCTCTTCCCTGGGTAAAGGGATTACTGCCGCTTCCCTCGGCAGACTGCTCAAGAACAGAGGTTTGAAGGTTACAATCCAGAAATTCGATCCTTATATTAACGTGGACCCGGGAACAATGAGTCCTTACCAGCACGGTGAGGTATTCGTTACGGATGACGGAGCCGAGACGGACCTTGACCTTGGCCATTATGAGCGTTTTATTGATATTAACCTATCGAAGAACAGCAATGTGACAACTGGTAAAGTATATTCATCGGTCATCAGCAAAGAGCGCCGCGGTGAATATCTCGGCGGTACCGTTCAGGTTATTCCCCATATTACCAATGAGATCAAAGAGCGTGTCTACCGTGCCGGCCGCGAAGCTGGCTCGGATGTCGTAATTACCGAGATCGGCGGTACGGTTGGTGATATCGAGAGTCTGCCGTTCCTGGAGGCTATCCGCCAGATCAAGAGTGATATCGGCCGTGAGAACGTAATGTATATTCATGTTACTTTGATCCCTTATATCAAGGCTGCCGGCGAAGTGAAGACCAAGCCGACTCAGCACAGCGTGAAGGAGCTTCGCAGTATCGGGATCCAGCCGAATGTTATCGTATGCCGTACAGAGCATGAGTTGTCTTCGGATATGAAAGCCAAAATCGCCCTGTTCTGTGATATCGATGCGAGTGCGGTGGTAGAGTGCCGTGACGCGGATACGCTGTATCAAGTGCCTTTGAACCTTCGTGAAGAAGGACTGGATGAGATTGTGGTCAATCACTTGAAGCTGACTACCCCGGCCCCGGATATGACGGAGTGGGAAGGTTTGGTTAACCGGATCAACAAGCTTGAGAAGACGGTGGAGATCGCGATTGTCGGTAAATATGTGGCCCTGCACGATGCTTATCTCAGTGTGGTTGAGTCTCTTTCCCATGCGGGCTTTGACTCCAATGCGGACGTGAAGATCCGCTGGGTGCACGCAGAAGAGGTTACAGATGAGAACGTGGAGGAGATGCTGGGCGGCGTTGGCGGCATCCTGGTTCCTGGCGGTTTCGGTGACCGGGGAATCGAGGGTAAGGTCTGCACGATCCGTTATGCCCGTGAGAAGAAGATTCCGTTCTTTGGGATCTGCCTCGGGATGCAGGTCGCTGTCATCGAGCATGCCCGTTCCCTGGCGGGTCTGAATGGCGCGAACAGCTCGGAGATTAATCCGGCTACAGAATATCCGGTAATTGATCTGCTTCCGGAGCAGAAGGATATCGAGGATTTGGGCGGAACGATGCGTCTGGGTCTGTATCCTTGTAAGCTTACACCGGGCTCTCTTGCGGAGCAGTGCTACAACGATGAGCTTGTATATGAAAGACACCGTCACCGGTATGAGTTCAATAATGCTTATCGTGAAGTGATCGAGAAGGCGGGACTGCGCATTTCGGGAACCTCCCCGGATGGCCGTTTGGTTGAAATTGTGGAGTGCCCGGATCATCCTTGGTTCCTGGCCGTGCAATTCCATCCGGAATTTACGTCTCGTCCGAACCGTCCGCAGCCTTTGTTCCGTGAGTTTGTCAAAGCTTCTATTACCCATAAATCTTAATCCTGTATCAACTTGTTTCTAAAAAGTGAAAATAACCTCCCGGAATTAGCAGGAATTTCAAATTTTTGGGCGAATATCTAACACATCAGGCTGCTCGGCACTGGCGGTATTTGCAAGATGATTAGAGGATTTCGGGAGGGTTGTGTTTGAATGGATAAGAAGCTTCTGATCGTTGATGACCAGAATGGTATCCGGATTTTGTTAATGGAAGTATTCAGCAGCGAGGGCTATACGACATATCAAGCAGCAAATGGCAAGCTTGCTTTAGAGATTGTGCGCAGTGAATCACCGGATCTGGTCCTGCTGGATATGAAGATTCCGGGCATGGACGGATTGGAGATTTTGAAGCATATCAAGGCTGCGAACCCTGACATTAAAGTCATCATGATGACGGCTTATGGCGAGCTTGATATGATCAAGGAAGCGACAGAGCTTGGCGCTTTGATGCATTTCACGAAGCCGTTTGATATCGATGAGATGCGCATGGCCGTGAATATGCAGCTGAAAGGCGGCGCAATGATCTAGGACTCCGGGAACGGAGTCCTTTTTTTTGTCACGATTAGGCTCCAAAGGTGGTTTAGTATTTTGTCGATTATGTGGTATAATATGTAGGTGTGAGAATCGGGTAGTAAGTTATGTAGACCACTTTTAGGAGGACGAAACCATGCCATTAGTATCCATGAAAGAAATGTTGAACAAAGCACTTGAGGGGAAATATGCTGTAGGACAATACAATATTAACAACCTTGAGTGGACCCAAGCGATTCTGGCTGCCGCAGAAGAAGAGAAGTCACCAGTTATCCTTGGCGTATCCGAAGGCGCTGCACGCCACATGGGCGGTTTCTACACTATTGTTAAGATGGTAGAAGGTCTTATCCATGATATGAAGATTACAGTTCCTGTAGCTATCCATCTTGACCATGGATCAAGCTTTGAGAAGTGTAAGGAAGCTATCGACGCTGGTTTCACTTCTGTAATGATCGATGCTTCACATGGTCCTATCGAGCACAATATCGAGACTTCCAAGAAAGTTGTTGAATATGCTCACTCCAAGGGTGTTTCTGTTGAAGCAGAAGTAGGTCTTGTAGGTGGACAAGAGGACGATGTTGTAGCTGATGTGATGTATGCGAAGCTTGATGACTGCGTTCGTATCGTCAAAGAGACAGGCATCGATACTCTGGCTCCAGCACTTGGATCTGTACACGGACCATACAAAGGTGAACCAAACCTTGGTTTTGCTGAGATGGAAGAAATCCGCGACGCGGTTAACATTCCATTGGTTCTTCATGGCGGTACAGGCATCCCGACTCATGACATCAAGAAAGCGATCTCCCTGGGTACTTCCAAGATCAACGTGAACACTGAGAACCAAATCGAGTTCACTAAAGCGGTTCGCGAAGTGCTTGCCGCTAAGCCGGAAGCTTATGACCCGCGTACATACATCGTACCAGGTCGCGAAGCAATCAAACAAACCGTAATCGGCAAGATCCGCGAGTTCGGTTCCAACAACCAAGCTTAATAGTAGCTTCAGTTATAGAAGAGGGATTTCGCCTGAGCGGAGTTCCTCTTCTTTGCGTTCAAGATAGACAAAGGTGCTTTTATGAGGCAGAAGTGGTATCATGGAAAGGAATTGTCAGAATTATTTTGCCTGCAGGAGGAACCTCACTTTGATGGAAAAATTAATGATCAGCGGCGGACGCCCGCTTAAGGGAACCGTTCAGATCAGCGGGGCCAAGAACAGTGCGATTGCGCTTCTGCCAGCAGCGATTCTAGCTGAATCGGAAGTCGTTCTGGACAATTTGCCAGAACTCAGCGATGTAGCTGTATTTACTGAAATTCTTGAAGATTTGGGTGCGAGCGTAACTTGGTCCGGGAATCAGATCAGGATTGACCCAAGCACAATCAAATCTATTCCTATGCCTAATGGGCCTGTGAAGAAACTCCGGGCTTCATATTATATGATGGGAGCTCTGCTCGGCCGGTTTGGTGAAGCTACGATTGGACTTCCAGGAGGGTGTAATTTTGAACCCCGTCCGATTGACCAGCATATCAAAGGTTTTGAAGCGCTCGGCGCTACAGTAACGAATGAGCATGGATCGATTCATTTGTATGCCAAGGAACTTACCGGAGCGAAGATATATCTGGATGTGTCCAGTGTGGGCGCCACGATTAATATTATGCTGGCTGCGGCCAGAGCTAAGGGATCTACGATTATTGAGAATGCTGCCAAGGAACCTGAAATTATAGATGTGGCTACTCTGCTTAATTCCATGGGTGCGATTATTAAAGGAGCCGGGACCGAGACGATCCGCATTGAAGGCGTACGGGAGATGCACGGATGTCGGCATTCGATTATCCCTGACCGGATTCAGGCGGGGACTTATATGATTGCTGCGGCGGCAACCCGTGGTAATGTTCTTATTGATAATGTGATTCCCAAGCATTTGGAAGCTCTGACTGCCAAGCTGATTGAAATGGGCGTAACGGTTGAGGAGCTGGATGAATCCATCCGCGTTATCGGCGCTGCTTCTTACGGGCATGCTGATGTCAAGGCACTGATCTACCCTGGATTTCCTACGGATCTGCAGTCGCCCATGACAAGTCTGTTAACCCAGACAGAAGGGGTCAGTGTGCTTAGCGATTTTGTATACAGCAACCGGTTCAAGCACGTTCCTGAGCTTGTGCGTATGGGCGCCAAGATTCGCGTTGAGGGTCGGTCTGCAATCATTGAAGGCGGCAAGCTTAACGCGGCCAAGGTGAAGGCGGCTGACCTGAGAGCAGGTGCAGCGCTGGTTATTGCCGGACTTACCGTAGAGGAAGGTATAACCGAGGTCTCTGGTGTTGAGTTCATTGATCGGGGATATGATCATCTTGTCACTAATCTGCGTGAGCTTGGCGCGGACGTTTGGCGGCAGACCGAATAGTTCTCGGATAGTTTTAAGGAATCGACAGGAGCAGCCGCTTAAGAGCCGGTCTGCTCCTGTAAGATTGCTTCAGTGTAGCCCTCTAAGGAAGATTTTTGTTCTAGTCCGCATAACTCCCCCCACTACGGGTATAACTATTCTATAACTCTTAAGTTGTTATCATAGATTTAACCATTCATAGAATCATGCTCCATCTCTTCGGATTGGAACTTCTTATTACCCTCGTGTATTACTCTGGCTAATATTTTCTTATCTTTCATTTCCGGCTTGTATGACATTGAATTATAAATTGAATAGGTGGTTAATTACATGGATCTTCAGATTGCTGATTTGGAAGACAAGAAGCTGACGGATTTGTACAAGCTTGCCAAGCAGTATCAAATTCCGTATTACGGACAGCTCAAGAAGAAAGAACTGATTTTTGCTATACTACGCGCTCAAGCCGAGCAGAGCGGTCTTATGTTCATGGAGGGTGTGCTTGAGATTCTGCCGGAAGGCTACGGGTTCCTGCGTCCCATCAACTATTTGCCAAGTACGGAGGATATTTATATTTCCGCATCCCAAATTCGCAAGTTCGATCTGCGGACCGGTGATCTGGTATCCGGTAAATGCCGTACGCCGAAGGAGAACGAGCGTTATTTCGGTCTGCTTCAAGTTAATGCCGTCAACGGTGAGGACCCGGGACAGGCTTCCGAACGTCTTCATTTCCCGGCATTAACGCCGCTGTATCCTCAGAAGAAGCTTTCGCTTGAGACCTCGCCTACCTCGTTGTCAACCCGGATTATGGACCTGCTTGCTCCGGTTGGACTTGGACAGCGCGGACTCATCGTGGCGCCTCCGAAGGCTGGTAAGACCTTGCTGCTTAAGGAGATTGCGAACAGTATTTCTACCAATAACCCGGACATTTCTTTGTTTGTGCTGCTTATTGATGAGCGCCCGGAGGAAGTCACGGATATGCAGCGTTCGGTAAAAGGAGAGGTTATCGCCTCCACCTTCGACGAGCTCCCTGAGAACCACATCAAGGTGGCCGAGCTTGTGCTGCAGCGCGCCCTGCGCCTTGTCGAACATAAGAAAGACGTGGTCATTCTTATGGATAGTATTACCCGGCTTGCCCGTGCGTACAATCTCGTTGTTCCGCCATCTGGACGGACACTCAGCGGGGGTATTGACCCGGCTGCGTTCCACCGGCCGAAGCGGTTCTTCGGGTCTGCGCGGAATGTGGAGGAAGGCGGCAGTCTGACGATTCTCGCCACCGCACTTGTGGATACCGGCTCGCGGATGGACGATATTATTTATGAAGAGTTCAAAGGCACAGGGAACATGGAGCTTCATCTGGACCGGAAGCTGGCTGAACGGCGTATCTTCCCGGCGATCGACATCCGGCGCTCGGGTACCCGCCGCGAAGAGGTGCTTCTCACGAAGGAAGAGCTGGATACGATCTGGTCTATTCGCAAGAATATGAATGAGAGTTATGATTTTGTGGAGGGATTCCTCAAGAAGCTGCGTGATTCCAAGACGAATGAAGAATTCCTGGCCTCGTTTGATACGGCTGGCAATGCTCCGGCATCTACTGCGTCCGGCAGTTCAGGCCCGCGCCGTTCCAGTCGTCAAGCACCATCCCCTTTAAGCACTTAACACACAGCTTGGCGGTCTGATTGCAGAACTACTAAGCTATAGAGGAGAACAACATGTATTTGGTATATGCGGATGAACAAGGAAATGTATTCGATCATCCTTCCCTGTACGGGCTCGCCCGGAGTGGGGATATGATCGTTGAGATTATGGAAGATGAGCTGATCCCTCTGCCTGATGGGGCTACGCTGGTCGGTCTGCCGAGCACCCGTCCGGTGGGTCTTGATCCTGAGAGTGGAGAGATGCAGGCCCTTCCCGGCAACGTGCAAGCGGTGGGAGCACTGCTTCCGCAGGGCTTTACACGTCTATGCTTGCCTGGTTATGTGAAGACGGACAAGGAGTATAAGCTGCCTCTGTTCGGTTATTCTGCGGTAGTGTGGAGTGAAGGGAAGTTCTATGTGACAGCGCGTCTAACTGACGACCCTGAGAAATGGAACCCGCTGAACTGCGACCCCCTGGAGCTTAAGAGCCAAGTGAAGCGGATGAGAGAAGAATATCCAGAGAACCGGCTCTATGAGCATCTCTCGAACTGTGCACTCGGCTATGAGTGTCTAACAGCCTCGAACACCTTCCTGAACCGCTGGGAAGGCGCGGTACCCGTGTCGTATTCCTGCAATGCGGGCTGTTTTGGATGTATTTCCGAGCAGCCGGATGACAGCGGATTTGTCTCACCGCAGACACGGATGAATTTCCGCCCTAGAACCGAGGAGATCGTAGAAGTAATGCTTGAGCATCTGAAGACGCCGGAGTCCATTATCAGCTTTGGGCAGGGATGTGAGGGTGAACCTTCTACACAAGCCAAGCTGATTATTGATGCGATCCGCCAGGTCCGTGACATCACGGATATGGGATATATTAATATCAACACAAATGCGGGCCTGAGCGATCACATTCGTGGCATTGTGGATGCAGGGCTTGATCTGATGCGCGTCAGTACCATCAGTGCTTTGGATGACCACTATAACGCATACTACAAGCCGAGAGGGTATACTCTTGCGAATGTAGAGAAGTCTCTTCGTTATGCTTCGGACCAAGGTGTCTACACTTCGATTAACTATCTGATTTTCCCTGGTGTTACTGACCGTGAAGAAGAGATCGAGGCGATGATCGAATTCGCTAGACGCACCAAGCTTCGGTTGATTCAGTGGCGCAACCTGAATATCGATCCCGAGAGTTATCTAGGGCTGATCCCCAAAGCCAAGGGTGACATTCTTGGCATGAAGCAGGCGATCGAGATATTCCAAGAGGAGCTGCCGGATGTCGTGATGGGGTCTTACTCTCATGTGCCGCCAGCTGAGCTTAAGCGGTTCAAGAACGGTATCCGCAACGCTTAATAAGCAATTGCAATTATTGGTCTGACTATGGTACAATCATAGTTGGTTATTATAACTCTGGGTACGCATGAGACTCAGGGCGGAAAGAGGTGAAAGTCATGAATCAAGCTATTCAACCGAAATATCACGTGACTACTGTTACTTGCGCATGCGGTAATAAGTTCGAAACAGGATCTGTTCAAGAGGATCTTCGCGTGGAGATTTGCTCCGCTTGCCACCCGTTCTTCACAGGCAAACAGAAATTCCTGGATGCTGGCGGCCGCGTTGATAAATTTAAGAAGAAATACGGAATCTAATACGATCATCTGCCCTGCAGCCTGATCGATATATGTCAATCCCCTCTGATTCGTCAGAGGGGATTTTTCTTGTGTTTAAAGGATAAATAATTCAATTAATAGCATAATGGACGTTACCATGTTAGAAGCTTGGATACGTTCAAAGTAAGATGGATTTCTATATAATTGAAGTATAGACTGTGTGAATGGTTTCATGCCCCAGCAAGTGGCTGTCAGAATCCAAACGTTCAATTCTATAGTTCATTCCGTATAATTACTTAGTTTTCTGTGAGCTCAATCGACTCGTTGATTTTGTCCCATACGTTCTGTTTGCCGAATCCAAGTCTCCAGAAGGCGAGACCTTTCAGACCATATCGTTTGGCCAGACCAACCTTGGTATTCACCGTATGCTCATTCTCGCTGTACAAGTTCACACCCAGTACAAGCTTGTCCTTGGGAACTGATTTAAGCGCGAGCTTGATGGCATTATCTACTTGATCCGCCGGTTGGGGGAGCTTCTCATTCGTATAGGCATAAGCCATAATAATAAGTTCGTCCGCCAGCTCACCCAGCTTCTTATAGTCATAACCGTGGTAAGCTCCATTAAGCGGTGGGAGGGCAAGCGACAGCTTTAGACCCGCGGCATGTGCTGCATGCGCAGTCTCTTGGACAAAGTTGTTGTATGAAGCCTGCACGGCTTTGGCGTCACCTGTCAGGCCTAGTCCTTCCAGGTCAAGGAGAACGCCTTTAAATTTACTTTTAACCGCCGTATCTATGATTTGCTTGATGGCATTTTCGCGCGCCGTTTGGTCCTCTACGATCTTAGTCAGCTCTCCCTTGGTGTCTCCGGAGAAGACGAGCAGATAGGGGAGTGTCCCCGCCGCGGCAGTGTCAATAACCAGACTTTCAGGTGTGACCTCGCCAGCTGGCTTTGGCCATCTGAAATCTGTTCCCGAAGTGGTGAAAGCGCCTGTGGCGTCAATTCGGCTCCATCCGAACCCTACAGCATCAAAGTCAGGAATCATAGCGGATTCGCTGTATGAGTTCATTGCGTAGAAAGCCAGTGTGTAGAGTTTCTCGCGGGGTGATCCAATAGTTACGGTGTTCGACGGCCCGTCCCATTTCACTGCGGCTCCGAACTGCTGGCTGAAGAAGCTGAGTGGAATCATCGTGGTGCCGCCAATCGTCTGCGGAGGCAGTGCGATAGCTACCTTTTGACCATTTACCAGAGCATTCTTGCTGCCGAGTGTTAAGGTTACTCTCTTGGTTACTCCGCTTGTGGTCTTGACAGCTGTGATCGACTTCGATTTCTCATTCCAGTTCACGGTTACTCCAAGAGCCTCGGAGATGGCCCGAAAAGGGACCAGGGTTGTTCCCTTGACAATCGCCGGCTGGGTTGGAAAAGGAAGCGGATAACCGTCAAGTAAGATATTTACTTTGCCGGCGGCGCTGGCCGGGCTGGTTCCTAGTCCTCCGAATGCTGAGATCGCCAGGGTCAGGCCAAGAATAGCTTTTGTCTTCTTAAAAGGATTCATTATACCAATTAGCCACCTTCCTTAGGGTACTTGCTAGCTTAAACATCAGAGCTCCCGCTTACATTAGTGTCGCCGCTGAATATTATTGAGTGCGGCACGAAGATTTCGAATATGTTATTCAGGCACTCTATTAATTATATCAATAGTTTAGTATAAATTGGAATATATAGTTATATTTGAAATGTGGATTGCGTCGGGCTATTTTGTTAACTTCCTCCAACTGTTTGCATTTTGTACAAGCTTGAGATATACTTATTTTCACCGTGCTAGATGGGGAGGTAGCGGTGCCCTGTAACTCGCAATCCGCTGTAGCGAGGTTGAATTCCTATTAGAGGTCTTGCTGATGTGAGGTTTGGTTCTTGCAGTCAATGTTGACGGCTGGGTCCTCCGCAATGAGTAACTGTGAACCTGGTCAGGTCCGGAAGGAAGCAGCCATAAGCAGTCCCACTCTTGTGCCGGAGGGTGGCCTAGCCCGAGTTGATCTGCAAGGGTGCCGCTTGGATCGCAATGATCGATAATAGGTGCACGGTACACCTATAGCTAACATGAACATCTTTGCCCTGACAGGTGAAGATGTTTTTTTGTCGGCTTTTTCCCTGTTTTCAGTCGATTAAAAAGTTTTTCTCGTCCAAGGAGTATAGTATAATAGAGGTATGCGTTTCATGTAATTAACGGGAAGTCTGAAAGAAGGTGCCGCAAGTGGAACATATCGCGCTGTACCGCGCATGGCGGCCGCAGTCGTTTCAAGATATGGTAGGTCAGCAGCACATTATCCGGACGCTTCAGAATGCGATCCGGGAGAACCGGTTGTCTCATGCTTACTTGTTCAGTGGGCCTCGGGGAACCGGGAAGACAAGTGCTGCGAAGATATTAGCCAAGGCCGTGAACTGTGAGAGTGGACCGGCGGCTGAGCCTTGTAATGAGTGTGAATCCTGCAGACGCATTACAGCGGGAGCTGTAATGGACGTGCTCGAGATAGATGCGGCCTCCAACCGGGGGGTCGAAGAGATAAGGGACCTGCGTGAGAAGGTGAAGTATGCGCCAACGGAGGTCCGGCACAAGGTATATATCATAGATGAGGTTCACATGCTGACGACGGAAGCGTTCAATGCGCTGCTTAAGACACTGGAGGAGCCGCCTCCGCATGTGATGTTTATTCTGGCTACAACGGAGCCTCACCGACTTCCGGCCACGGTGATTTCGCGATGTCAGCGGTTCGACTTTCGCAGGGTATCCCTGGAGAAGCAGAGCGACAGGCTGAAGCTGATTTGCGAACAGGAGAAGATCACCGCCGATGATGAGGCCATACAGTATATTGCCCGGCTATCAGATGGCGGAATGCGGGATGCGTTAAGCATACTGGATCAGATCTCTTCTTTTACCGATGGACATGTCTCTTATGAACAAGCACTGGCCATGACCGGCGGTATTCCATCACGCCAATTCGCCGAGCTTGCCGAGGCTCTGTCGCGGGGAGATATCGGCGGCGTGCTGCAGATGATTGAAGCATTTATGCAGGAAGGCAAGAGTGCGGATAAATGTATGGAGAATCTGCTCTACTACTTCCGTGACCTGCTGATGATCAAGATGGTACCCAAGGCTGGGCACATGACGGAGCGGGTTCTGGATGCGCGGGATTTTGAAGAAATGGCGAAAGCCTTTACAAAGCCGCAGCTGTTCGGTATTATCGACACGTTGAATCATTATCAGACCGAGATGAAGTATGCGGCACAGCCGCAAATGCTTTTTGAGGTTGCTCTGCTCAAGTTATGCAGCATTGCCCAGGAAGATTCGCCAAGCCTATCGGCCCAGGCCTCGGCTCCTGACAAGAGTGCGGATGCCTCCGAGGTTCAGCAGCTTAGACGCCAGCTGTTAGAGCTTGAGAAGAAGCTGGATCAAGCGCTCAAGAATGGCTTGTCTTCTGGTGCTGGCGGTTCCGACTCTTCGGGCCCGTCCCGCTCACAAGCCAGCAGGTCTCCTTCGCCCAGAATCTCGTCACTTGCGAAGATTCCATCGAATATTGACCAGTATATTGCTCAGCGCAGTTCGCCGGAATTCATCACGATTCAGAATAAGTGGAATCAGATCCTGCAGCGTGTGAAGGAGGAGAAGGTTACGATTCACGCCTGGTTCATGAATGGGGAACCTGTCTCCATGCTGGATCACAACGTGCTTGTAGCTTTCAAGAACGACATTCACCGTGAGACCACGGAGAAACCGGCTAACAAAGAAGTGATTGAGCGTATATTAGAGCAGCAGCTCGGAGGCCCTTTCCGTCTTGTCAGCATGATGCAGAAGGATTGGAATGAGGCTATCCAGGGTGCGGGGACCCCGTCACCAGAGCCCTTTGAGCTGGAACCGGGTCCTGGTGAAGGCGGAGCAAGCAAGGAACCGTGGGTGGATGAGGCGCTTCAGATGTTTGGAGATGACCTTGTAGTTATCAAAGAGTAACTTTATATACCAATCTAAAGGAGTGTTGACGGTGAATAATATGAACCAGATGATGAAGCAAGTGAAGAAAATGCAGGAGCAAATGCTGAAAGCTCAGGAGGAGCTTGGTGATAAAGTCATGGAGGGTACCTCCGGTGGCGGCGTTGTGAATGTGAAGGTTAACGGCCACAAGAAAGTTCTATCTATTGATATTAAGCCAGAGGCTGTAGATCCGGACGATGTGGAAATGCTTCAGGATTTGATCCTGACCGCAGTTAATGATGCTCTTGCCAAAGCTGAAGAATTGGCTAACCAGGATATGGGCAAATTCACAGGCGGTATGAAAATTCCAGGATTGTTCTAATCATAATATTGAAGGAGCACGCTTAATTTGTATTATCCCGAACCGATCGCTAAGCTGATCGATGCATTTACGCACCTGCCGGGAATTGGGCCGAAGACTGCGGCCCGGCTTGCTTTCCATGTGCTGCGTATGAAAGACGATGATGTTGTCGATTTCGCTAAAGCGCTGGTCAGTGTGAAGCGGAATCTTCATTACTGCTCCATCTGCTGTAACATTACCGATACCGATCCATGCCGGATTTGTCAGGATAAGAGCCGTGATGCTTCTGTAATCTGCGTAGTTCAGGAATCAAGAGATTTAGTGGCTATGGAGAGAACGAAGGAATTTGACGGGTACTATCATGTCCTGCAAGGCGCCATCTCTCCGATGGAGGGGATTGGCCCGGATGAGATTAGGCTTAAGGAATTGTTGGGGCGTCTGAGTGATGAGCGGGTACAGGAATTGATTTTGGCGACCAATCCGAATATTGAGGGCGAAGCTACAGCGATGTATATTTCACGCCTGGTTAAGCCTTTCGGCATTCGGGTGACAAGAATTGCACACGGGCTGCCTGTGGGCGGCGATTTGGAATATGCAGATGAGATTACGCTGTCCAAAGCCCTTGAAGGACGCCGTGAGCTTAGCTGACGCCTGCAGTGCAGCACAGAATAGACTATATACTATTTGAGGAAGCCTCTTTGAAGGCTTCTTTTTTTGTGTTCTAAGTTTGTCCCTATCCCGATATGTATGGAGTAAATGAACGTGAAGAGGTGGGTGCAGCTTGGGTGCATATCAGGCCCAAGGCCGCCTGTTTGCGCCTTTGGAGGTAGGGAAGCATGGATCTATTGAACAGATGGACAGATAAGATTAAGAGGCAGCAGGAGCTGGATCGGGATTTTCAACGCAAG
>NZ_CP084530.1:482500-727500 GCF_023704175.1 Paenibacillus sp. YPG26
TCGGACTGTAGATGGTGACAGGGCTGCCCGGCCGGCTTGTCCACTGCGAAGTCCACGGATGCCGCGAAGGGCAGTGCTGTGCAGCATAAGCCAAAACAGTTCTCGCAGTCTGCTTGCAGATGGCGGGGGCTTTTGACTGATGAAGAATCTGAGTGATAATGACTCTCTAACATGAAATACATAATCTCCTTTTTGCCTCAATATATTCGAACATATGAATATTCTAATTTTAAGACAAGAAATGGAAATCGCATAGGGGGTGTTCAAATATAATGTTTATTTACTGCTGCGGAGTTATGATTAGGGTATGTATGGGCAGTTGTTGCAGCGGCTATGGGAAAAAGGCAGAAGAACCGCCCTGGCAGGGCGGTTCTTCAAGCTCACGATCTTAAATGACGAGGAATCCGCCGGGTAGATTTCCCGTGCGCCGAATCAGCCTGATCTCTTCTAACGTTAACCGGTTGCTCGACAGGATAATGGAATTCACTTCAAAGCCGAGTGTTCTCTCCAAATCAGCAATGCTTCTGCTTGTCCGGATGACCCGGAATCTGCCCCTGAAATTGCTGCGCGAGAATAGCACCAGGGTAGCACCTCTGCCGTTGGACCGGAATCTTAAGCTCTCGGGCTCGTCAAAGATTCGCTCGATATTGCGGATCGCTACGCTCCCTCTGAACACGATTCTTCTTCCTCGAAAGTCTTCCTCACTAAAAAGAGCCAATCTCGGCAGTAGACGCCGTCCATGTATTGCCCCCATGAACACACTTCCTTTCATTTCGAAGATTCTATAATCTATGCTGGAAATGAAAGGCCGCTTGTGCGTTGCGGAATATACTACGAATTAGGAGGAAATTTAGATGAGTAACCCTATCTTATTATCGTTCCCAGAAGAGTTCGAGACGGAACGCCTGATCCTGCGGGCTCCCCGATTCGGGGAGGGAGCTTGTATCAATGAAGCTATTCACGAGAGTGTTAATGAGCTTCGCCCTTGGCTGCCTTTTGCCAGGAGTCTTCCATCTCTAGAGGAATCGGAGGCTTATGTACGCAAGGCTAGACTTAACTTTCTAGAACGGACGGATCTGGTCCTGCACCTGTTCGATAAGACCACGGGCCGGTTCGTTGGAAGCAGCGGGCTGCATCGTCTGGACTGGGAGATTCGCAGTTTTGAAATCGGGTATTGGATAAGAACCTCGCGTACAGGTCAGGGTCTGGCAGGGGAAGCCGTTCAGGGAGTAACCGCCTTTGCTGTTAACCACCTGGACGCGAAGAGGCTGGAGATTAGATGTGACGCTAATAATCAGGCGAGCCGCCGGGTTGCCGAGCGGGCCGGGTTCACAAGGGAAGGCATACTGCGGAATGCCAGTCTGGATGAACATGGCGCGCCAGCGGATACGATGATTTGGGCAAAAGTCAAAGGTTATGAATATTAATCTAACTATGAATAGTTCCGCTTATTATTTAGACGCTTCCCAAGAGTTCCGGGCCGCATGAATACAATCGGCGATGGCCTTTTTTACAAGCTCGGGTTCAGTGAACTGGGGGAAATGCCCGCTGTTAGCCGCGATAATGTGCTGTCCTTGATGGCTTAATCCTACCAGATTCAGCTGATTCCTTTGTCGGGTATCAAAGGCGCTTTCGGGCATCATTGGCGGCTTCTTCCCCCCGGAGACCACGTACAAGGGAATCTGTGGAAAAGGACCTGCCTCCGCGATCTGCCGCGTTGTCTCCTCAACATAATTCACCTCATTCCATTTGCGGTGAGCGGATAGAGAGTCGAACATGCCGAGCAGCCGGTTGAGGCCCCGGATGAACGGCCCCTGGGTCTGGTTAATAGCCAGATCCAGCTCATGACTGGATTCAAGCAGCACGACCCCGGCGACCTCCGCCGCATATTGCCGGGCGAACAAGTTCGCATAGAATCCCCCCAGGGAGTGTCCAACCAGAATATAAGGGGGGCGCACTCCGATCTTTTGCAGCAGCTGCCTGAGTGAAGCGACGATGGCCTGCCCGTGCTGGGGAGTGGACGGCTTGTCGCTGCCGCCAACGCCCAGCCGGTTATAAGCCACTACGCGGGTCTGATCGGCAATATCATGGTAGACCTTCATCCATCCCTCGATAGGTCCGCTGCCTCCATTAATGAGGATAACCGTAGGGGTTCCTTCGCCGGACTCTGCATATTCCATAGTGCCATGGGAAGTTTGGATCTTCCTTTTGGGAATAGATTTCATCATCACACCTCGCTATTTATTTAGGTTCGTCCCAGTTACAATGTCAGCGCGAATGGGCTTTTTGCCGTCCTTGAAGGAGACAGGTATGGTGGTCATCGATTTGCCGGATTGGGCGGAGACCTGGAAGTGAATGTGCGGCTCAGAGGAATTCCCCGAGTTGCCGCATTTCCCCAGAAGCTGTCCAGCCGTTACCCTATCGCCTTTTTTTACTTGAATCGAGCCGTTCTTGAAGTGGGCAAGGGTGCTGTATTCCCCACTGTTATGCTGGATGGTAACCACATTGCCCGCGGGCTGCTTTTCATTCATGGTGCCTACTGGCTCGTTATCGGGAATACCGTCAGTAACCGCAATCACCACCCCGTCTGCTGGGGCCAGCACAGGCTGATCGAAGGCGAAATAGCTTGTGTTAAGCTTCGGGTCACCCTCGTAAGAGTAACCGTTCTTCACTTTCAAGAAATCGTAGGCATATCGCACTTGTTCATGTTCGTAGTGATAGTTAAGAAACCGGTTATGACCTCCCCAATAGACCAGCCAATCCTCCTGGAAAGGGTAATTAAATTTCGTCTTGGAGTAGGCAGCATCGGTCTCGGGATGGGCGGGATGGTCCAAGATCTGAATTCCGATTATTGTGCCCTTTCCATCAATAGCCGCAGTCAGCCCCTTTCCTCCCTGGGGTTCGTTCCACACCAGAGATTCGTATCCATTAATCCGCAGGCTGGATAACAGCTTGAAAGAGGCGATACCTTCTGTGAAGGATTGACCCATTGCCCGAAAATCCTTGAGGGTAACAACCGACTTCAGCGATTCTCCAAATTGGGCGTATAGGCGCTCGTATTCACCGGCGAGCAATTGATCCGCAATCTCTTTTCCACCGATTCTGTCCGTAGTATTCTTGTCCGCCTCTTGGGGCTGATTCACGGTCTGTACCTCCCTATCTCCTGTCTTGTCCGTACTGCAGCCTCCCAGAGCCAGAACAGCTACAAGCAGGGGAGCAGCAAGAATTCCCGGGTACTTGAACTTATCTGCATAGTTCCTGTTCATGAATCCATCCTCCTAAGCTTCTTCATAGGCTCAGTATATCGCACCAGACTTACGGCAGCTCGAACGGGGCATAAATTGTTCCTTAACGATTGTCCTGCAATCAGCTTAATAATTAAGGCTCCATTAAGATTCCGGTACCCAGAGGATAAGATGAGCATGATACAATAAAGGCATATTCTGGATAAGGTGATGACAAATGAATGATGCCAAGATTCTGATCGTGGATGATGAACGGTCAATTGCGGAAATGATGGCTACCGTGCTTCGTAAGGAAGGCTTCACCCATATTGATCTGGTATTTGATGGAGAAGCCGCGCTAGCCGCCTGTGGGCAGCAGCGGTATGAGATGATTCTGCTGGATGTCATGATGCCGGGTCTGAGCGGGCTGGAGATCTGCCCTTTCATACGACAGATCACGGATGCGCCGATCTTGTTCCTGACAGCCAGGACCTCGGATTTCGACAAGCTGTCGGGATTCGCTGTAGGCGGAGATGATTACATAACGAAGCCTTTCAACCCGCTGGAAGTGGTAGCTAGGATCCGGGCTCAGCTGCGGAGATACACACAGGCGAAGCCGCAGAGCAGCCAGCCTGCCGGGATCTATAACTTTGGCCGCTTTCAGGTGGATGAGTCGGAAGCCACGCTAACCGTGGAGGGGAGTGTCTCGCCATGTCCAGCACTGGTATTCCAGCTGTTGTTGTTCCTGTGCAAGCATCCCAACCGGCTGTTCAGCAAAAGTGAGCTCTATCGCCGCGTATGGGGAGAGGAGTTATATCATGATGATAACACCGTGATGGTCCATATCCACCGCATTCGCGAGAGGATTGAGAGAGACCCGTCGAAGCCCGAGTACCTGGTGAATATCAGGGGGATGGGCTACAAATTGATCCTGCCCAAGGGGACAACCTAGCATGATCCGCAGACGATTAACCATAAGGTTCGCCGTCCAGCTTGCTGTGGCGGGCTCCCTGCTGGCTGTACTGGCAGTAATTATCGTGATCTGGATGCTGGCCCGGTTCCAGGACATTGAATTCAACCGGAATTTTGCTCCACTGGGAATCTCGAAGCTGATTGAGGAATCCAGCATTGATTCAAAGGGGCTCATTGCAGACCCCGTTCTATTGCAGCGGCTGCGCGAAGATGGGGGATGGCTGCAGAGCCTGGATGCGGAAGGACATGTTATCCAGTCCTTTAATGCTCCCCATGATCTGCCTTCACGCTATGTTCCCGGACAGCTGATGGACTATTGGATCGGTGGTGAGCCGTTCCCCTATAAGCTGGGCCTGTGGATCCAGGAAAAGGAGGGGCATCTATACACCCTGCTGTATGGCGCGAGGTCTCCAACCGAGGATTTGCTAGTGCGTCTTATTGATGATGGGGAGCTCAAGAATCAGAGTCTGTCTTTCTCCGAGAGCAGCAGTTCACTGTTAACCCAAAGAAAGGCATGGGTTCAAGTGCTAAGCCGGGAAGGAAAGCAGATAGCGGCTTGGGGAAAGCCTGCATACGCGCCTGAATCCTATACTTTACAGGAGCTGGCTATGAGATCCTTCGAGCAAGTCAGGTATGGTGCTGTAATGGATTCAAGTTATGACAAGAGGACGGGGCTAACCTGGGTCATCCAATATCCGATGGAGAACTCCGAGATAGAACCGCTCCCGATTCTGAATGTGCCGCCGGAAGCGCAGGTTATGATTCTGGGGATTGCCGCATTTCTCCTCTGTTCCCTGCTGGTCTTCATCTTCCTGTCAGCGTGGTATGCTAAGCGGTTCGGAACACCGATCCTCCATATTCTAGGCTCGATTGAACGGCTGGGAATGGGAGATTACACCGATCCTGCTCCGATGAAGAGGGGAAGCGGGAGGAAGAGCAGGAGCCGTGGTTATCGGGTGTTTAGTGAAGTGATGGAGTCGATTGGCAACCTGACTACGGCACTTCGGACGGGGCGGGATACAGCCGAACAGACACAGCTGCACAGGGAAGAGTGGATTGCGGGAGTTACCCATGATCTCAAGACACCCCTGTCCTCTGTTCAAGGCTACGCTCATATGCTGGCCGCCGAGCAGTACAGCTGGTCTGAGGAGGAGATGCGGAAGTTCGCGGCCATCATTCTGGAGAAGACCTACTATATGGACAAGCTCATCAATGATCTTGGGCTGACTTACCGGCTAAAGAACGGGGACATTCCTGTATCCTTCGAGGAGAAGGACATCGGGGTTCTGTTGACGGACTGTGTAACCCGGACCGCAGAGCATCCGGCCTATGATCCCAGCCGGGTTCAATGCACCGTACCTGCTGAGCCGGTTGTGTTGGCTGTCTATCAGCCGTGGCTGGAGCGCATAATCGGGAACATTGTAGCGAACTCGCTGAATCATAATCCTCCAGGTACAACCATGCATATAGAGCTGTCCGGGAGCAGCCCGCTTGGGGGAGTTCGCATTGATTTCAGGGACAACGGTCAAGGCATGGATGGGCAGACGATAGAGCGCTTGTTCGAGCGTTATTACAGGGGATTGAGTACGGATAGCGAGATAGAGGGCAGCGGCCTCGGCATGGCGGTGACAAAAGAATTGGTTCAAGCCATGGGCGGGCGAATCGAGGTACGCTCGAGCCCAGGGCAGGGGACCGTGGTAAGTCTGATCTGGGATAGATAAGTTCATGGGATAGGTAAGTTCATCGGACAGAATCCGCTTAACTTCCGTCTGTTGTTCAGGATAGATGAACCGTTCGGAGATGCCAGGAAGTGTTATAATATACCAAACGCAGCTTTGGATATGTGGGGGGAGAAGAGAGTGAGACGCGAGTTATATAGTCTAGCAGGCGGGATAGCGGCAGCGTTAGTTCTTGGTATTCTATCCTGGGTTAAGGGAAGTGATGAATTCTTCTTGCGGGCTGCAGGTTGGGTTGGCTCTTCGGCATTGATCATCGGGGCTGTTATCTCAGGAATATTCTTAAGCGGAGAACAATTTAGACGTAGCCAAGCGAACGAGTCCAGGCAGGATAGAAAGAATAGAAGGACTGCGGCGGGCATCCTGGTTTTATTTAGCCTGCCTGTGCTGACAGCCTATATGCTGGTATCGTTCTGGTGATCCTTCTAGATCCTGATACAGGATTCAACTGTAACCCCCCACAATAATTAATGGGGGGTTACAGCTTATTATGCAGGGGGCATTGGTGTATCTGTCGGCTTACCGAATCCTGATTTATAGGTTTCATCAATCTGGCTGCGAATTTCGGGATATGACGCTCCCTGCTTCTTCATTTGAGCCGACTGAACAGCAATCTGTAAGCATACCCCACATCGTGTTCCATGATCCGTCCAAATAACCGAGCCATCATCCTTAATCTCCTGGATAAAGCAGTTGAAATTGCTCTTATGTCCTTGGCTTTCGCCGCACCCGCAATAACAAGGTATCCACTGGAGAAGATCCTCTGCGACCGCTGCGAGTCGATACACGCTGCGAACTTCATCCGGCTGGTTAGATAAGAATGCAGGCATCACCTCTGAAGATGAGGTTGTTTCCAGAAGATCTGTATCCACATGTGCGTGGTGAGATTCTTCTTTTTTGGAGGAACAAGCGGTGGTAAGCATGATGATAACAATAGAACCTAGGAACAACTTGTACAAGTACTTCAAGATCTCACTCCTTATACATTCACTTTTCTTAACATATCACAAAGTGTCTTATTTCCAAACCTATTAACCTCTCATAAAATGTATAGCAGAATAAGGAGGCTTTATTGTGCGATCCTATGATGTAATTGTGATCGGTGCCGGGCAGGCAGGGCTTGCCGCGGGTTATTTTCTACGCCAATCGGGCTTGTCGTTTATTTTGCTAGATCAACATCATCAAGTAGGGAGCGTGTGGAGAGAGCGTTATGATAGTCTGATTCTCTTTACACCGCGATTCTACAGTGCATTGCCTGGACTTTCTTTAGAAGGAGATCCTAATGGTTATGCAGCGAAAGATGAGATTGCCGACTACTTACATAGCTACGCGAAGCATTTTGAGCTTCCCATTCAGTTGAATACCGAGGTACTTAAGGTATCGAAGACAGAAGATCGCTTTCTGCTAGAGACGAATCAAGGGCAATTCTCATCAAGGCATGTTATTGTTGCCGCAGGCCCGTTTCAAAAGCCTTTAATTCCACAGATATCCGGTTCTATATCAAGTGACGTTATACAGTTACATACGGCTAACTACAGGAACTCATCCCAACTCCAGGAGGGACCTATGCTGGTTGTGGGCGGTGGTAACTCGGGGGCTCAAATCGCCGTTGAATTGGCGGATCAATATCCCGTGACGTTATCGGCAAGTCACAAGATCAGATTCATGCCTGTCCAGCTCATGTCAAAGAGTATATTCTGGTGGTTTGGGAAGCTCAGGGTCTATCAGGCTAGTGTACATTCCAGATTCGGGCAGTGGCTGCGCAATAAGCCTGATCCCGTCTTTGGATATGAACTGAAGAATCTTCTGGCAAAAGGCAGTGTGAACCTCAAGCCGCGTACTAAGGCCGCTGTTAATGGTGATATCGTATTTGAAGATAACACTTCAATTCCGGTTAAGAACATCATCTGGGCAACGGGCTACTATTCAGATTACCGCTGGATTGATATCCCTGATGCTATAGATGAGAAGGGGAAGCCGCGCCATGATGAAGGTGTCAGTCCAGTGGCAGGACTGTATTATGTGGGAATGCCTTGGCAGAGAAATCGCAGTTCAGCTCTCCTTGGCGGAGTTGGCCGGGATGCCGAAGCTGTTGTCACAAAGATAATCAAGCCTTATCGATAAGTCTATCGGCGTCAGTTCTTGTGAGAATACTATAATATGCAAAATGAGCCCTGGATTCTATTCCAGAGCTCATTTTGACATATTAACGGCTGCTTAAATTCAGTTCAGCCTGATATTCACCTTCACGCTGCGCTGGCGGCATACAAGTCTTGATGAAGAACAGCGGATAAATCAATAAATACAGATTAAATAACCACCATGTGATGTCGAAGTCGTAACTGAACGCCCAAAATGCAACGGCCTGAAGACCCGAGCAAAAGGTTAGAACAAGGGATATCAAGGCCACACTTCTCCAAGCAGGGCGCTGTTGACGATACAAGTACAGGCTGGTTAGGCCTGTGATTGAGATCAGGATATCCAGCGGGAAGAAGGACCAGTTCCAGGCGATAATAATAGGGTTGTTATAGTCTTTGAACGCCCAGCTGGTAGGAATAATGTGGAAATAGGTGACGATCCAGTAGATAATGAATCCAATATCCGTAACTAGGAAAAATGGCTTTAGTAGTCTCATTACTTTCCTCCATTAATTTACAAGAATTGTTATAGTATATTATTGAGTCTAGGAATGCGAAGGAGAAGCAGGCTTACCCCCCAGGAAAGCATAAAAGCCAGCAGGGAGACTAGGATCACCTTAATGATGATGTTGATCTCCAGCCCCGCAAGCGCCAGCTGCAGAGCAATGATGAAAGGTGCTTGAATAATATAAATGGAGTAGCTTGAGCGGTTAAGAAGCCCCAGAACAGGGGAATCCCGGTTAAGTCTCTTCCGGAAGACAACTAACAGCTTCATGATGATCCCTACATAGGTGAAAGGCTCCCAGAATGAATAATAGATAGATTCCAGGGTGAACCCGCCATAGAACTTCCCGACGCGGTCAGGTCCTACCAGCAGAAAGACAACCGGCAGCGTGATGATGGAGACCAACGATACCCTGAAATAAATGTTAACCACACGTTCATTGAACTGCTCCAGCCAGCCGTTGCGATAAGCAGCAATTCCAGCTATGAACAGCACAATATATTGCGGGAAATATCCCAGCGAGAAGTCATGAACATACATGATGTTGGTTGGGAAGATGAGCCGTGTTGCAAAATTCAAGGTTCCCATAATAAGAATAAATACAAGTAATCCCTTTACCCCGGGAAAATGGGCTTTCACTGACTTCGCCAAGCCTGCTTTCCGGATTAAGGCATAGATGATCGTGAAGTACAGAAGTGCCATAATAAACCACATATTATAGAATCCGAGAGATTCCGTGTACTTGGTCTCCCTAACCATGTTGACGCATAGAGGGTTCAATATGAAGAAGTAAAAGAGCGCGGGCAGTAACAGCCTCGGTACGCGGTCCTTAAGAAATTGATAGAACCCTTTGCGGTCATAGGATTTAGGCGAGAAGTAAGCCGATATGAAAAAGAACAAGCCCATAAAAAAGCTCTGTATAATGGCGTTAAGCAGGGTCAGGACAGACATGGACATCTCATCATTAGAAGGCTCAATAAAATACCAGCCACCCGCACCCCCATATCCGCTTGAAGTATGAAACCATACAACCAGCATCGCCAAGAAGACCTTCAGGCAGTTTATGTAGTGTTTCATCATAAGCCTCTCAATCGTTTAAGAAGTTTCCTTTAGGGCTATGCCCGCAACGTAAGTGTGACTTAAGCGTAATTTGCGCTCTTCGTTAATGATCTGGTCAATCTGCTTCTCGATCCGTGACAGAATCTCACTCTCCCGGTCGCGGTCAATAACATCAATGAAGCCGGCCGCGGCACCTGAACGCAGTACCCACTCGATGGCTTCTTTGGAGTTCGAGCATGGCAGTATCTGTTCTCCCTGCCAGGAATCAACGGTCCGCAGATTGCCCTTAACAAACCACTTCTTCAACACATTATCGTTAGAAGGCAGCTCTACCCGGATATACCTCTGGAGGTAGGACGGATTCTCGCTGATCACCTTCTCGAATGCCTTCATTAACACTTCCTCTGAATCTTCCCGGGTTTCAATGATTCCCACTTGACCGGATGGCTTCAGAACCCGGTGAACTTCCTTCATGAATTGGGCCGGATTTGTATAGCAGATCGCCCACCCGCATACCACAATGTCGAAGCTGTTGTCAGGGACTCCTTTCAAGAAGCCCATCATGTCGCTCTGCTGCAGATTGATTTTGAGCGTCTCGAAGGGTAACAACTTCTCTCGGGCAACTTGCAGCATGCCTTCAGACTGGTCAACGGTTGTAATCGAGCCTTGGCCGTTCAGGATCCGGGCAATTTCAGACGTAATAAATCCTGTGCCACAGGCGAGTTCCAGGACATCATGTCCAGGTTCGATGTTCATCTTGCGGAGCAGATCCAGTGAATGTCGTCCCATGGTGCTTGAGAAGAAGGAATCATAATCTCCGCTTGCCTTGTCGTAGTCTTTGGAACTGTTAGCGTGCTTGCCGGACAGCATGAACCAACCCATACGCATAGCCAATTTTAGTTTGTTGATCATATCAACTCTCCTCCTGAAAACGTCACTTGACAGCTAATCAATTGGTATCATATCATCTATTTGTTAGTTTTTCATTAAATTTCCATTAAAACAGAATATTAACTTACTTGTGCTGACATGACAAAGCAGAGCAATCAAAAACATTTGCCGGAGGTATGACTAATGGATGTGTTTCAGAAATGCCTGGATTGGGATTTTGTCAAAAATTTGCGCGCAAATCAGAGCTATCCTTACTTTCAAGCGTTGCACGAGAAGAATGGCACGTTCATCGCTACAGAGGAACATGAGATGATCATGCTGGGCTCCAATGATTACCTGGGACTCTCCAATAATCCTAGAGTCATGTTGGCTGCTCACGAAGCAACTACCAGATTTGGAACCTCCTCTTCAGGCTCAAGGTTCTTAAATGGTACTTTGGCCCTGCATAATGAACTGGAGCAGCGGCTTGCCCGTTTCCTTAACAAGGAGAAGGCCATTGTGTTCTCAACTGGGTACCAGACAAATCTGGGCTCGATCTCCGCATTGCTGGGCAGGAACGATGTGGCCATCATTGACCGCGGTGTTCATGCCTCCATTATTGATGGAATCAAGTTAGGCGTGGGCAAGATGGTTCGCTTCAGGCACAATGACATGGAAGACCTGGAAGCCAAGCTGCAGGCCGTTCCCGAACAAGCAGGCAAGCTTATTATCGTAGATGGCGTGTTCAGTATGGAAGGCGATATGGCGAACCTGAAAGATATCGTATATCTCAAAAATAAGTATAGTGCCCGTCTGCTGGTTGATGACGCCCATGGCATTGGTGTGCTAGGCGAGCAAGGCCGCGGTACATGTGAGCATTTCGGCGTAGAAGATGAGACAGATCTTATTGCCGGCACTTTTAGTAAGTCTTTTGGCAGTCTGGGTGGATTCATTGCCGGTAATGAGGACGTAATTGATTATATTCAGCACAAGGCCAGAAGTATGATTTTTAGTGCCAGTATGACACCTGCAAGTGTTGCTGCAGCCCTAACGTCCTTGGATATTATGGAGACCGAGCAGGTATGGCGCTCCAATCTGTTAACGAACATGAACAAGTTCAGCGGGGCTCTTAGAGGCATGGGCTTCGATATCGGTGAGAGCAACACCCCTATTATTCCGATATTAATCGGAGATACGGTAACCACATTCAAGTTCTGGAGCTTGCTGCAGCAGAACGGAATTTATACCAATCCCATTATTTCACCTGCTGTTCAAGAGGGTAATGAATTAATCCGCACATCGGTCATGGCCACTCATACTGATGAACAACTGAGCCATGCGATCAATGTATTTGAGCAAATCGGAAGAAGCCTGGACATCATTCAACCTATATTAGTGGATAAATAAGTCTCTATGTATTTGCTTACTTCAAATACATAATGGCCGGTATCTCTTCAGGGAATCAACAGTCCCCGTAAGAGGTACCTTTTATTTATTTGACTGGCTTGCTGCTGCTGGCTGCTGCTCAGGATGTTCTGATGTCAGGTTGAGGGTAATGACGCCAACAATGATAAGAACGATGGATACCGCCTTCGCTATATTGACATTCTCCGAGAAGTAGAAGAAGCCAACCAGCGTAATAATAACAATGCCCATACCCGACCAGATCGCATAGGCCACCGATACCTGAATCGACTTCAGCGTCAATGTCAGGAATACCAGACTGCAGATATAGAATATGACAAGGAGTGCGCTAGGCTGCCATTTGGTGAACCCGGCAGATAGCTTCATGCTGATTGTCCCGGCCACCTCGAAAAGAATGGCTAGCAGCAAATAAATCCAATGCAGGTACATATACATTCACGCTCCATCCATATTTGGCACCACAATGCCTTCCAGTAGAACATCTACAACCGAATTAAGAATTTCGCCCATGGTTAATAAATTCCTCAAGGGAGAAGAGACATCATAAATCTGATTGATTGCCCCCAAGTACAGCTCAGTGAACAAGAGAGGATGAATGTTCTTGATGATTCCTTTCTCGATACCCTTATTCAGCAGATCCCGGACGACACTCCACTCATCCTTCAGGAAGGTATCAAGTGTCCTCCATTGGTTGAAATGGTACTGCTTAAGCTCCACCAGCATGTTGGAGTCCATAATGGCGAACTCCTCAGGCACGCAGATGAGGATATGCTTGATTTTCTGGAATTCATTAAGCTGGTTATCTTCTGCGATCTGTCGTTCCCTGGTTCGGATCTTGCCAATGAGCTGGGTAATGACCTCCTCGATAATGTCATCTTTGGAAGAGAAGTTGTCGTAAATCGTACGTTTGCTGATTGAGAGCTGTCTGGCCAGATCACTAATAGTAAAGTTAAAGCCCTTACGTTGAATTAAAGAGATGGTTGCATCAATGATTCTTTGTTTCAAGTTCGTTCCTCCATGTTGGTACCAGAAATACTATTTCAGTACCATTGGTATTTTATAGTATATATCACTAAAAGTAAACCATTTATTTGTAAATATATCTCATTACTGTATAACGGGCCCACAGTGAAGTCCGACAGACCCACGGATCCCCAAAAAAGCCTGCCAGCATTAGCCGGCAGACTCACTTAGCCATTAATAATCTCCGAATGATACACCGTTGAAAGATACAGGTCCTGTGATGCTTGCTGTATTAAGCAATATATTTGTGCTGTTGTTAGTGACCACCAGCAAGTAGGAATGGTATCCTTCCGGGGCGTTATCCAGGAATGAGATATTGACTGGGGTGATCGCGAGAGCAGCCAAGCCTGAGGCTTCTACGTTAAAAATGGGTTGTCCATCCCGGTAAATGGTGAAGACGACATTAGGAGCTCCCAGAGTAGTCTGAAAGCCTACAGTCGCATTGAGCAAGGCACTTCCTCCAGCTGGTGTGTAAAGTCCAAAATTAGCAAGTCCAATCGGATCAGATGGACCCAGAATCGGAATAGCCAATGTTCCGGTACCCGTTGACGCAACAGAGCTTCCCCGGTCTATTACATATGCCATATCTAATTACCTCCCTTCTATATTGCATAGTATGAGAGGCGGCATAGGATTGATTGGACTAACAGCAAGGATCGGTATATCCTACTGCATTCATGTATTATTTCTTTTCCAGAGGAAGGCGTAAATATATAAATATCAAAATCCATAAAATACACCCTAGCAGAATTTGTACTCCGCTATCTTGAATATCGATTCCGTTACCACTGAGCAATATTCCTGTAAAGAAACCTAAAGCTATCGACAATACTAGTTGCAGCAGTTTTAATTTCATATGTTTCTCTCCTTAGTTTGAGAATATGATGATGGACATTTGATTCCCACTGGGCACTGGAAAGTTGCAGAAAAGACTCACCGTAAGTTTATCTATTTCAGTATACTATAGCTATTTCCGCGGGGGCGCCAATTTTCCCGTTAGATAAGCCAAAAAGACCAGAGACCCTGCAGGGCTTCTGGTCTTCTTCGTGCACGTGCGGGGTTAGAAAGAGAAATTGATCAGCCTCATCACATGAACAATTTCATCAAAGGGAAAGCTTACGATCCCGGATTGCTCCAGGATCTTGACCCGGTTCTCCTGCCGGGAGATCTGTGGCAGGCCAATTACAATTCGGCCATCTTGAATTTTGACACTCACCATTTGCTGTTTCTCCTCGGCCAGCTGCAGAGCATCGGCGAACATAAATATCCCACCCATCAAATTGATTTCTATGTATGTACAAAGCACTACAACATTTATGTCGGATAATTGCCACATATCTTTCATAGTCATAAAGACCTGGTTCCACGAGTGGACGCTAAAAGCACAAATAAACGCCGGGGGCCAACAGGCCCCCGGCGCTTCAATATCATCCACTACGTGGATGTATTAGGTTGTGGTCTTATGCCAATTAGGCATTCACGACAGTGTTATCTACTTGGATCATACCAAGCGGGCTAACGGTGTAGTCACGATCGAAGATGCGGATTGCTGCTGGCGTCTCAGTCTCGTTGGACACCGTGATGTCCTTGTCAGACACGCTGACTTTCAGACGGGAGCCGCGGAACATAACTTTGAACGAGAATGATTTCCAATGACCTGGGATGAACGGTTTCAATACAAGCTCATCATTCTCTACACGAAGGCCGCCGAAGCCGTGAACGACAGACATCCAGGTTCCCGCCATACTTGTAGTGTGGCAGCCGTCTTCGGTGTCATTGTTGTAGTTATCGAGATCCAGTCTTGCTGTACGCAGGTACATCTCGTAAGCCTTCTCCTGATATCCAAGCTCACAAGCCAGGATGGAGTGGAGGCACGGAGACAGGGAGGACTCATGAACGGTTAACGGCTCGTAGAAGTCGAAGTTGCGTTTCTTGGTCTCCAGATCATATTTGTGGCTAAGGAAGTACAGACCTTGAATCACATCACCTTGCTTGATGAAGCAAGAGCGAAGGATACGGTCCCAAGACCATTTCTGGTTGATTGGCAGGTTCTCTGGCTTCAGATCTTTAACCTGGATAATCTCCTTGTCCAGGAAGCCGTCCTGCTGCAGGAAGATTCCAAGCTCCTCGTCCTCAGGGTAGTACATTTTGGCGATAATATCTTTCCATTTCGCTGTCTCTTCCGGCTTAAGCTTAAGAGTCTCAACCAGCTCGTTGTAACGGGACGGCTCGTTCTCCTTCAGGTAATCCAATACCTCAAGCGTATATTCCAGTGTCCATACAGCGATACGGTTCGTGTACCAGTTGTTGTTGACGTTGTTCTCATATTCGTTAGGGCCAGTTACGCCGAGCATCACGTATTGATCCTTGCGTGGAGCATAGTTCACGCGCTCTTCCCAGAAGCGGGAGATTTCAGCGAGAACCTCAAGGCCATATTGACCGAGATATGATTTATCACCTGTATAATTAACATAGTTATAGATCGCGTAAGCAATCGCGCCATTACGGTGGATCTCTTCAAAAGTGATCTCCCACTCGTTGTGACACTCTTCACCGTTCATAGTTACCATTGGATAGAGGGCGCCTTTGGTGAAGCCGAGATTGCGGGCATTCTCCTTAGCCTTCTCCAGGTGCTTATAACGGTAGATAAGCAGGTTCCGTGCGATGGAGGAATCCGCTGTGCTCAGGTAGAACGGTACGCAGTAAGCTTCGGTATCCCAGTACGTGCTGCCGCCGTATTTCTCACCTGTGAAGCCTTTCGGTCCAATGTTGAGGCGATCGTCTTCGCCGCTGTAAGTCTGATTCAATTGGAAAATGTTAAAGCGAATCGCCTGCTGTGCAGACTCATCACCTTCGATAATGATGTCACTTTCTTTCCATTTGTCAGCCCAGCCTGCAACCTGCTCCGCAAGCAGAACGTCAAAGCCTGCAGTTCTGGCAGCTTCAAGCGCTTTGGAACCAGCTTCAACCAATTGACCCAAGCCGTGGTTGCGGGATGTTACGTTAGCCACGTATTTATAGACAACGATTTCTTCGTTCTGTTCTGCTTGAATAGTAATATCATTGCCGACGTATTTATCCTTCTCAACGTTAGAAGGGGTAAGTTCCAGCTGCTCGCCATTCTTGAATACATCGTAAGTCATGACAGAAGTCACATGGAAGTCCAGCTTCTTCGTCTTCAGTGTCAGGTTCGCGGAACCCGCGGACACTTCCTTGCTTACTTCGTTCCAGAACTTCTCTTCATAGTTGGAATCCTTGTTCTTCACATCGCCGTCCAGGTAGACAGTCAGGCGGATAGGAGCCGAGAAGTTCAGTGGAGTTACCGCATAACGGATCGCACCGATCTCATGACGGGTGATGCTGACGAAGCGGGTGGACTCGATCTTGATCTGCTTGCCATCTTCCATCTCGGCAACAGCGCTGCGGATCAGAAGACCCTCTTTCATGTTGAGTTCGCGGCGGAACTCAGTTACCTTGCATTTCGCGAGGTCAACAGCGGTACCACCCACATAGACATCAATCCCGATCCAGTTGGTGGAGTTCAGAACTTTGGCAAAATACTCCGGATATCCGTTCTTCCACCAGCCTACACGGGTTTTGTCCGGATAATAGACGCCAGCCATGTAGCTGCCCTGAAGAGAAGGACCGCTGTATTGCTCTTCAAAGTTGGCACGTTGTCCCATGAATCCATTTCCGATGCTAAAGATACTTTCTGAAATTTCATGATTGATAGGATCGAAGCTTTCCTCGATAATAGACCACTCGTCAACTTTCAGATACTGTTTCACACTTATCGGCTCCTTTTAGATCAAAGTATATAAACACACTTGAAATTATCCAAGTTATATCAGGTTCAGTGATGAAATATTATAGTTCTGTCAACCGGCTTACAGACATTTGCTGAAGTGAAGGAATAACCAGATTGGCACGGCTTAAGGTATCCGGACTTCCAATACCTACACTGCGCATTCCTGCGCGTACCGCCGCTTCAACACCTGCTTCCGCATCTTCGAACACAACACAGTGCTCGGCAGGAATTCCAACCTCTTTGGCTCCAAGTACGAACACCTCGGGGTCCGGCTTGGCCGCAGCTGTCTTGGTACCATCAATGATAGCATCAAAGTAAGGGGTCAGGCCCGTATTGTTCAGAATCAGCATGGCGTTCTTACTGGCTGAGCCCAGAGCTACCTTCAGCCCGTTAGCACGGCATTCCTTCAGGAATTCGAGGGCTCCCGGAAGAATCTCGGTCTCGTCCATGCTTGTGATGGACTCCACATACCAGTTGTTTTTGCGTTCTGCGAGCTCCTGCTTGGCAGCGTCATCGAGCTTAATCCCGCCAATTTCCAGTAGAATCTCCAAAGATGCAGTTCGGGATACCCCTTTAAGACGCTCATTGTCTTGTTCCGTAAATACAAACCCGAGCTCTTCAGCTAGACGTTTCCAAGCCAGGTAGTGATACTTGGCAGTGTCGACTAGGACACCATCGAGGTCGAATAAACAAGCTTGAATAGATGCCATTAATAATTCCTCCTCTAAATAGCGCAAACGTTTGTACAAATTGTTAAAAATAAATGAAGCATTTCAGCTTCAATTATTTGTGTGTCCGGTAAGTCACCTTTTCGGTAGTGACAGCATAGAAGACTCCCGTATCATCAAGCGATGCGGAATAATCTGACGAGTCTGGTAATTGGTATCTTCACCGTTCTGAATGTTCTGAATCAGCATTTGGGATGCGGTGTAGCCCAGATGATAGATACCAATGTCAATACTGCTGATTGGCGGTGTGGACAGCTCTGATAACGTAATGTTGTTAAAGCTGACTAGACATATATCATCAGGTACTTTGAAATTAAGCTCATGCAGACCCCTCAGAACCCCGAATGACACCATATCATCGACAACGACAAGAGCGGTCGGGCGGTTCGGAAGGCTCATAATGAAAGACATGGCTCTGTAGCCGCTGTCTTGCAGGAACTCACCTTCAACAATCCACTCGGGGCGCATCTCGAGGCCGGCGTCGACCAGTGCCTTCTGATAACCCTTCATCCGGTCTTGAGAGACCGTCAGATTCGGCGGACCGCTTACGAAGCCGATGCGTTCATGGCCCATAGAGATCAGATGCTTGGTTGCATCATAAGCGGCTTGAACGTTGTCGGTATCTACCGACAAGGCATCCGGATGGTCGTTGCTTCTGCCGACGATGACAAATGGATATTTGTTCTCATGCAGAAATTCAATGACCGGATCATCATTACGGGAATACAGGAGAATGGCTCCATCTACGCGGCGGCCCTTCAAGAGCCGGGCTACAGCTTCGACTTCTTCCTTCTCGTTCGCACCTGAACTGAGCAGCACATCATATCCGGAACGGTTAGCTTGAGTGACAATACCGCGAATCAGCTCCATAAAGAACAGGTTGGAGAACAGCTCCTCTGCCGGCTTTGGCAGAATAATGCAGATGCTTTCGGTTGTCTTCGACACCAGGCTCTTGGCCATAATGTTCGGGTGATAACCGAGCTGCTCCATAATCTCTTTTACTTTAGTGGAGGTTTGTGTACTGATTCGGGGGTGATTGGATAATACCCGGGACACGGTGGAGGGTGAAACTCCGGCCTTCTTGGCAACATCCTTGATGGTTACAGCCATGGCAACCTCCTTTGTGGAACCGTTTGCTTTTCCATTGTAATCTTAATCGAAAGAAATTGTAAAGTAAATAGAGAGCTGTTTTAGCTTAATTTTTCCAATGTGTGAAGGGATTGAGACGAACCAAGCGCAGCGCTGAATCATACACTGTGGAAGCCGCAGATTTCACGTCTGGTATAAGGCGTGCGTCCTTAAGAGGAGCACGTACATTTCTTCCAGCGGGGGGAATTCACAACAGAGACCACTCCAATCACAGAAAGCGCATACAGCAAGCCCTTCGTGGAACTGACAGGATGTGAGTGCAACGTGGAATGGAGTATGGATACAGAGCAGCCGGGAACAAGAACGAGATATACGTATACAATTCACTATTTCCGCTACGGTCAGCAGCTGGCAGGGTGGAATATGTGGATATGGTATGAATATCAGGAAGGCCGCAGCTATGCATTCCAGGCTGTGGACGGAGAAGGATTCGCTGTAGCGACAATTGAGCTTCCCGTACCCCGGATCGAGATCATTACGAGATGGAGCACGCAAGATAACGATTGGGCGGACCAGGAGATGGTGAGAGGGGTTGTTGTACCAGAAGGTGATCATGAGGTTCATGTCTGGTTGGTTCAAGATGACAAAACAGTGTACTACGATCCTGCCAAAGCCGATGTGTCTCCTAAATTCCGATCTGTTCTTGCCGATGCATCAGACACGTTAATCGCTGTAACAAGCGAATATATTATGAATGAAGATGTGGAGACGATTCGTCTAATCGATGTGGCGGCGCAGAAGACTATACCTGTATCCGCAGTGAGGACAGGAGACTGTGAGCTTACGATCAAGCTTGCGAATACGGAACCATTGGACGTGACAAGCGTGTATATGCTGGGGAGCAGGCATTTCTCGGCAGCCAAGATCACGATGCGCCGTATTCTGGATCAGCCTGAATTCTTGTACAAGGGTCAGGCCCTGGGAGTTACTTACACTGCTGGCGAAAGCCTATTCAAGGTCTGGGCGCCGACGGCGGCCAAGGTAAGTCTCTTATTGTATGAAGATGCCGGAGCTTATAGTACAGAAGGAATGGTCACTGATCATAATGACATGCGCAGCAAAGTACCCATGGAGCGGGCTTCCTGCGGAGTATGGTCAGCCGTAGTTAGCGGCAATTTGGCGGGTCAGTGTTATATGTATCTGTTGGAATTTGCAGATGGAACCTCTCATACTGCCATCGATCCTTATGCCCGGGCCGTCACGGCCAATGGCCAGAGAGCGGTGGTCATTGATCTGGCTGCTTCGAATCCGCCGGGATGGACTTCCATGAAGAGGCCGGTGCTGCGGCAGCCCCCAGATGCGGTGATTTATGAGCTTCATGTTCGTGATTTCTCGGTTGACGAGGACTCAGGCCTGGTGCATAAAGGGAAATTCAAGGCTTTTACCGAGCTTGGCACTCTGACCTCAGATGGACTAAAGAGCGGCGTGGAGCATCTGGGAGAGCTTGGCGTCACCCATGTACAGCTGCTGCCCTGCAGCGATTATGCCACGGTGAATGAGCTGCCTGCCGCGGGCGGGAATGGGGCGAGGCAGGAGTACAACTGGGGATACGATCCGCAGAATTATAACGTCCCCGAAGGGTCTTATGCCCTGGACCCATGTGATCCTGTGAGCCGTATCCGGGAGTTCAAGGAGCTGGTGCAGGCGCTTCACGATCAGGGAATCGGAGTTGTGCTTGATGTGGTGTATAACCATACGTTCTCTACGGATGATGGACCATTTGACAGGATTGTCCCCGGATATTACTACCGGACAACGAATACGGGAAGGTACACCAATGCTAGCGGTGTGGGGAATGAGCTTGCTTCCGAACGCCCCATGGTCAGAAAATATATATTGGATTCCGTTCGATACTGGGCGGAGGAATTCTGCATCGATGGCTTCCGCTTTGATCTGATGGGCTTGATTGACATCGACACGATGGACGAAGTGACCCGGATGCTGCGCGGGATGAACCCGCATATTCTGATCTACGGCGAGCCCTGGGATATGGCAGGCACGACCCTGCCGCAGGAGAAGAAGACCTTGAAGGGTTCCCAGCGGAGCCGGGGGTTCGGCGTATTTAACGATCACCTCCGGATTGCCATTAAAGGGGATAGCGACGGGGCACATCCAGGGTTTGCAACGGGCGCGCCGGGGAGAGAGGGAGACATTGCCGCCGGGGTAAAAGGATCAATCGATACGTTCACCGACTCCCCTGCCGAGACCATCAATTACGTAACTGCCCATGATAATTATATACTCTGGGATAAAGTCATCGCAGCACGGGGACTCTCACATGATAGGGGCATGCTGGATATGCGGGATGGTGCGCTTCACGGCGGCGGTTCCATCGAAGCTGCTGTGAACCAGGCAGAGCCCTACAAAGGATTAGGAGAGGGAACGGCTGTGCTGCATCACGAGTTGGTACGGCGTACAATACTTGCCAATGCCATTATACTAACCTCGCAGGGCATTCCGATGCTTCACGCCGGGGATGAAATGCTCAGAACCAAGTACGGGGACCATAACAGCTACAAGAGCCCGGATGTCATTAATAAGATCCGCTGGCGGAACAAGATGAGGTTCAGCCATGTTTTTGCTTATTATAAAGGACTTATCAAGCTGCGCAGGACTCACCCCGCCTTCCGAATGAGCACCAGGGAGGCCGTGACAGCACATCTGCAGATCCTGCGTGCGGAAGGGAACGTGGTTTCATTTCTGATCGACGGTCATGCCTGCGAGGATACCTGGAATCGTATTGTCGTGATCTATAACGCGAATGAGGAAGCCCATGACGTAAGTCTGCCCCCGAATTCCGGGAACTGGCATATCGTTGTTAACGATACCGCTGCCGGGACGTCCGTCCTTGAACAGGTGGAGGGAACAGTGGGAAGAGTCCGGGTTCCGCTGATTTCGGTCATGGTGATGTATGACACGGAGAACTAAAGCTGCTGGTCTTGTAGATGAGAATGAATAGGCCCTGCCAGGAATCGGATGATTCAGGCAGGGCCTATATTTAGAATACCAGCTGAGGTGCGGTATCTACTCTCCAGTAATCGCCAACCTTCTCGAACTTCACGATGATATACTTGGAGCTTTCTTTGATTTCTTTGGGAAAAGGAACATTGATCTTGTAGACCCGCTTGGTCGGGGTCATGCTGATCATCTTGGCCGTGGCTCTCTGGAACTCAAGCAGGCTGCCGCTGTCGGCATTCAGCTGGGCAAGACGTCCCTCATGAACGATGATGAATTTCTTGATGAAGAATTCACTGGCCTGCTTGGTATAGCTCTTCATCAGATACTTAAGCAGCTCGTCCTTCGTATCAATATCCGCCGATAAGTAACGGTATTCTTTCCCCTTCTCGGTGAAAGTCTCAATCTCACCGTCGGTTCCCGTTCCACCGCCAAGCGCGTAGAAATATCTCTTCCCTGCTTCGACAAGAAGCGGAATTGCGCTCTCATGGTTCAAGCTCTTGATCAGGGCTGGATCCGTCACCTTCTGAGCGGGAGCAGTCTTCTTGTCCGACTTATTTGCCGGAGCTGTTTGTGCTTTTGCAGCTGATTGCGCTCCGTTAGCCGCTGGTGCGGCCATAGCCATACCGGCTGAGGTTAACCCGATAGCGAGTGAAAGTATGCCTGCGGTAATTTGTTTTGATTTCATGTTGATCGCCTCCATTTAGGTTAAACGCACTTGGTCTGGAAAAAGTTTCATATTACGCGGCAATCGGCTAATTGTGTTCAAGTCCGCCAATGGGAGCCCTTTGCCGCCTCCTCCTCCTCTAGAGGGAAGGATGGTTAAGGAATGTCCAGAAATGGACAGCCCCCTTGAAGACTTATTCTAGCCTGCGCACAGCAAAAAGGCCGCCTCGAGGCGGCCCTTTCCCGTTCTTTATTTTGCGGACAAGATAGCGAAGCCGTAAGCCGGAAGACGCACGGACAGCTTGCCGCGCTCGGCTGTCCATTCTTGACCCGAGAATTCATCCTTCCATGTATCCTCGTAGACATCAATTTCAATGGACTGAATCGTGCTGTCATTGTTAAGCATAACAAGAACAGTCTCATCACCAAGGCGGCGTTCGTATGCTACCTTCGTATCTCCTTTACCGGCAGAGAGGAACTTGGTGTTCCCTGTGCGTAGTGCAGGGTGATCTTTTCTGATCTGAATCAACCGTTGATAAAAGGCGAACAGATCACGATCCTGCTGCTCTGGCTCCCAGATCATACATTTGCGGCAGTCCGGATCCGGGCCGCCATCCATTCCGATTTCATCCCCGTAATAAATACACGGAGTACCCATGTTCGTGAAGAGGGCAACAGCGGCCATTCTCAGCTTGTCCTTGTTCCCGTCACACAGGGTCAACAGGCGCGCGGTATCATGACTGTCGATGAGATTGAAGGCTACCTCGCTGGCCTGACGAGGATATCTTGACAGCTGAACAGCAATAGCGCTGGCAAATCCGCTTGCATCCAAAGTTCCATTTACAATGAAGTCGGTAACCGCGAAGGTGAACGGATAGTTCATAACGGCATCGAACTGGTCACCCGACAGCCATGGGGAGGACTCGTGCCAGATTTCGCCCAGAATATAGGCATCCGGGTTGACGTTCTTGACCACTTTACGGAATTCGCGCCAGAAGCTGTGATCGACTTCGTTAGCTACATCGAGACGCCATCCGTCAATGCCGATCTCTTTGATCCAGTATTCAGCTACCTTAAGCAGGTACTCTTTGACCTCAGGGTGCCCTGTGTTCAGCTTGGGCATATGTGCTTCGAAGGAGAAAGCATCATAAGAAGGAATGCCATCCTTCACCTCAAGCGGGAAGCTGTTCACATGGAACCAGTCTTTGTATTTGGAAGCTTCGCCTTTCTCCTTCACGTCCAGGAACGGGGCGAAGGTCCCTCCCGAGTGGTTGAACACGGCATCGAGCAGGATGCGGATACCCCGGTCATGGCAGAGCTTGACCAGCTTCTTGAGCGTTTCGGCATCGCCGAACTGCGGATCAATCCGCATATAATCTTCTGTATCATACTTGTGGTTCGTAGTGGCTGCGAATAGCGGCGTGAAGTAGATAGCATTTATGCCAAGCTCGCTCAAATGATCCAAATGATCAATTACACCCTGCAGGTCTCCGCCAAAGAAATTGTCCCGCTCCGGCTGTCCACCCCAAGGAAGTGTTCCTTCAGGGTCATTGCTTGGATCTCCATTCGCGAAGCGCTCCGGGAAGATCTGGTAGAACACGGCATCCTTCACCCATGCTGGCGGAGTGAATACATCAGCCGGATTTATGTAAGGAATCTCGAATAAGCGGTCTGGATTCGGCGGCATGTCCGGAGTGAACTCATATTCGGTCATCCAAATTTTCTCGCCGTCCTTTTGCAGCAGAAAACCATATTTAAGGCGGCGGTAGGGAGGCTTCACGTTGCATTCCCAGTAATCGAACATTTCATCCGAGGCTGTAACACGCATAGGTACAAGTTCCCTTGTACGGTCCCATGCATATTTATCGCCTGCCCAAGCATAGACATGCGACAGGTCGCTTTTTTTGGTCCGGATGCGAAGGTGGATCGTCTCCTTATCATAGGCATAGGCCCAATTCAGCTTTGGCCGGTGATAGACAGCTTCTAATAACATCTTCAATTCCCCCTAAAATTAATGTGCTTTGTAATACAAAAAAGGCACAACTGTCGCTATAAACCGAGCGAGGTTGTACCTTGTTGGTAACATTGCCTTTTTGTTTTGAAAGAGTTGCAATTTCCTGCACAGGAGATCAACCTTTCTTTGCTCAGGATTATAGCATGTCCATATAAACTTAAACAATAGGGTTATTGAAGAATTAATCTAAAACTTGTGCGGATTTATGCTTCTAATGACGGAAGGTGTTTTAGGTAAAATGCCTCAAAAACTAATGTAATCATGCGATATACGGAGATAAGAATAGCAAGAGATAGATAATAAGCAATAATTGGTCCTAAATGACCAATGCAAACGTTTTTACAATGGGCGGCATGTGAGGTATGATGTTTTCAGGAATTAAGCGCTTCCAATTCGAAGGCTTGCTAAAGCAGAGGGTATAAACGAGAGAAATATTAGCTTGCTTCAAGTTTTGCGGAAACGTTTGCGCTGATTATTTCCTGTAAACTGTTCGCCAAAAACGGGAGGGTTATTTGTATGAAAATTAAGAAATTAGCGCTTTTACTGGCAGCATTCTCGATGGCAGTATCCATCACGGCTTGCGGACCTAAGAAAGCTTCAGAGCAGGTACAGACACCGGCTGAATCGGGTACGCCTACAGAGACAACGGCTGCTACTACAGAAGTGAAGCCTGAAGACGGCGCCAAGCTTGTTATTTGGGAGAGTAAGGACGAAAGATCTTTCACAGATGAAATTGCAAAGCAATTTACTGCTAAATACAACGTTCAAGTCAAAATTGAAGAAGTAGCTCCAACTGACCAGGTTACCAAATTGACTCAGGATGGACCTTCCGGCCTTGCTGCTGACGTAGTCCTCTTCCCACACGATTCACTAGGTAGAGCTGCAAGTGCTAACTTGGTATTGCCAAATGATCTATTTGCAGAAGAGACAACTAAGAACAACACTGAGATTGCTATCAAAGGTGTTACTTACAACGATGTCCTCTACGGATACCCTAGATCGGCCGAAACTTATGCGCTTTACTACAATAAATCTCTGGTAAAAGAGGCTCCAAAATCGTTCGATGATGTCCTAGCTTTTGGTAAAACGTTTACGGATAAAGCGAAGAAGAAATACGGAATTATGTGGGAGACAGGCAACATGTACTTCAACTATCCGTTCATCGCGACAACTGGCGGCTACATCTACGGCAAAGAAGGTACTGATAAAGATGACATCGGTATCAACAGTGCAGGCGCAGTTGAAGGTCTGAAAGTATACCAAAGCCTGAAAGAAGTTCTTCCAGTGAAGAGTGGTGACATTACTCCAGATATCAAACGCAGCTTGTTCGGCTCCGGTGATGTGGCTATGGATATTAACGGTCCATGGGAGCTTGCCGGTTACAAAGCGGCGCTTGGCGATAAACTGGGTATTGCCCCAATTCCAAGCATTGGTGGCCAGCCAGCAGTTTCGATGGCAGGAGTCAAAGGTTGGTACGTAAATGCGTACTCCAAATACCCGAATGCGGCTAAATTGTTCGCTCAGTTCGCTTCTACTAAAGACGCGCAGCTGCTTCTGAATGAAAAAGTAGGTTCGGTTCCTACGAACAAGGAAGCTCTTGAATCCGAACAAATTAAGAGCGATCCGTATGTGTCCGCTTTCGCTGAACAAACAAAGAGCTCTCAGCCTATGCCGTCCATCCCTGAAATGGGCAACGTATGGGGCCCAGTTAACGCCGCTCTTCCAGAAATCTGGGACAATGGCAAAGATCCTAAGGCTACCTTAGACAAAGCAGCACAACAGATTAAAGATTTGAACAACGGCGTTAAGAAAGACTAGGATTACGAATTGGGGAAAGATTCATTATGAGGCCCGCCGCATAAGCGGCGGGTCATTCCCCGATCGTCGGGAGAGGAGAAGAGAAGGCATATGGATCGTCACCGTACAAGGGCCACACTACTGTCGATACTTAGCTTGGGACTAGGACAAATATACAACCGCCAATATGTTAAAGGCGCCATTTTCTTGCTGGTTGAGGTTTTGGGCATTGCCTATTTCATTAATTATTTAAGCTTTGCATTCTGGGGAATTATCACTTTAGGTGAGACGCCCACGGGATTCGTGAAAGTTAAGTCTGCCTCTGGCATGATGGTCTCCAAGCTGGTGCAGGGTGACCACTCGATTATCATTATGATTCAAAGCTTGATCACTTTGCTTTTCCTGGTTCTGTTCATCATAGCCTACATTATGAATATCAAGGACGCCAACCGTATTGGCGGCTTGAGAGACTCTGGACATAAGCCGAATAATTTCAAACAATCGGTTCGATATATTCTGGATTATAAATTCGCACAGGTATTTCTGGTTCTGCCAGCTATGGGTATCCTGTTCTTCACCATTATGCCGATCATCTTCATGATCATGCTGGCATTCACCAACTACTCCGCACCTGATCATATTCCGCCTGCCAAGCTCGTTAACTGGGTTGGGTTCGAGACGTTCACCAATTTGGTCGCACTGGGTACCTGGAGCCATACGTTCTATGGGGTACTTACATGGACCATCATCTGGGCGATTCTCTCCACAGTTACAACTTATTTCGGTGGTATGCTGGTTGCTCTGCTGGTCAACCAACAGGGGATCAAGTTCAAGGGATTGTGGAGAACGATACTTATTATTCCATACGCGATTCCGCAGCTGATCTCCCTGCTTGTGATGAAGAACTTGTTCAATGGACAATTCGGTCCAATCAACCAATACTTTGGTTATTTCGGACTAAGCGGTCTGCCTTGGCTGACCGATCCCTTCTGGGCGAAGGTTACAGTTATCGTAGTTAATATGTGGGTGGGTATTCCGGTATCCATGCTGCTCATTATGGGTGTGCTTACCACAATTCCGAAGGATATGTATGAAGCGGCTGAGGTGGACGGGGCAACAGGCTTCCAGAAATTCAAGATCGTTACGCTGCCCATGATTCTCTTCACTACAGCGCCAACCTTGATCACCCAGTTCGCTGGAAATATCAACAACTTTAATGCGATCTTCCTTCTAACTGCGGGGAATCCGGTGAACGGGGACTACCAATACGCAGGTTCAACCGATTTGCTGGTAACCTGGCTGTATAAGCTCACCCTGGATCAGAACAAGAACAACATGGCCTCTGCGGTCGGCATTATTATATTCGTGATTGTTGCTTCCTTCTCGATTTATAACTACCGCCGGACGAGATCGTTCAAAGAGGAGGATATGATCCAATGATCGGACGTAAACTTGCTAACAGGCTGCGTTTGACCGTCAGCTATATCATACTTGTCATACTTGCTGTGTGCGCGCTATATCCTGCTTTGTGGGTGGTACTGGCTTCCTTTAGACCTGGTAAATCGCTGTACAGTAAGACCTTTATTCCTGAGACCTTCACACTGGATCATTACAGAGAGTTATTCACGTCTAACACATTTATGTTCACTCAGTGGTACATGAATACACTGAAGATTGCTATATTCTCTATGATCTTCGGCGTAATTCTGACCCTGCTGACAAGCTATGCGGTATCCCGGTTCCGCTTCCGGGCACGGAAGACGGCCTTGTCTACAGTTCTTGTACTGGGCATGTTCCCGGGCTTCATGAGTATGATCGCGATATTCCTGCTGCTCAAAGAGCTCAACCTGTTGGATACGCACGCGGCACTGATTATCGTCTATGCCTGCGGAGCTCCGCTTCTGGGTACATTCATTGCCAAGGGCTTCTTCGATACGATTCCAAGATCGCTGGATGAAGCGGCCCGCATTGACGGTGCCAGCAACTTCATGATCTTCCGCAAGATTATCCTGCCGTTGTCGCGCCCTATGCTGACCTACATGGCACTGACTCAGTTTGTTGGACCATGGGTGGACTTCATCTTTGCAAGGCTAATTCTTCGGACCAAAGACAACTGGACGCTGGCTGTCGGACTCTGGGATATTGTCAATACAAGCCAGAACAGTAACTTTACCCTGTTCGCTGCGGCGGCCGTATTTATCGCCATTCCAATTATTATCCTGTTTATCTTCCTGCAGCGCCTGCTTGTTGACGGACTTACCTCCGGGGCAAGTAAAGGTTAGTGCAGAAGAACGGCTGATTAGGTATAAGATTCATAGTTAGGAATTTCAACAGAAGAAGCACAGTCTGTTCAGAGACTGTGCTTTTTGTATAACCAAAATCTTACACACATTGTAAGATAGTATCTATTTTATAGAAAATTCAATAGGGTGGGATTATCTTGAAGTTAGGTCTTAAGTTGGATTTGCGGTCGGTGGGTACGAAGCTGTTTCTGGTGGTTTTTCTCGCTATTGTCGTGTTATCGGCCGGATTAGGGCTCGTCTCTTATCAGGTGTCCAAGGGAATTATCCAGGAACAGGTGTCTTCAGCATCATCCGAAGCCGTTAAGCAGGCAGCGGATAAGCTTGACTTCCTATTCGGCCAGTACGAGTCTCAATCGCGTCAGCTGGCGGTAGACCCTATCCTCCGATCGGATCTGGAGACGGTTAATATGCCGGATCTTGGTACCGTGGAAAGGACACAGGCGGAAGACCGCATTAGGCGCAGACTGGATGCCTTAACCGGCTCTGATGATCGGCTGGTCAGCGTGAAGCTGATTGCGAGCGCCGAGGGCAGCACCTCTACTATTCAGTCGGGATCAACGGGAGTCAGAACCGATGAGGCTATCGAGGCCAGACTGAAGCAGATCAAGGAAGCTGATGGGGAGCCAGTGTGGATTCCGACCCTGAGCAAGGGCTTCTTCGGAAATATCAGTGTTCCCGAGTTCACCATGGGCAGACTGCTGAAGAATATGCAGCATCCCGAGGCTGAATATATCCTGTTAATTGAGATCAAGGAGTCCTCGCTGGGCACCATCTTGTCTAACCTGAAGATCGGGAACTCCGGTGAAGTGAGACTCGTCACCGCAAGCAATCAGATTGTGCATGCGAAGGACAGCAAGCTGCTGGAGAAGGAGTCTTTTATCAAAGTAAGTCCGGCTCAGCTTAAAGGGAAAGACCGCTCGTTCACGGCTGAGAATGAACAGAATGTGGAGAATCTAGTTGTCTTCCAGCCGCTTATGACCTCCGGATGGACACTTCTGGGATATGCCCCAACCAGTGACTTCCTAAGCGCGGCTGACCGCCTGCTCACGATTACCTTCACCGTAATAGTCGTGGCGATTATCCTCGCCCTGCTTATTGGATATTACATGATTCGGATGGTAGGGAAGCCGCTAAGCAAGCTGTCCAAGCTGATGGAAGAAGGGGAGCGCGGTAACCTTAAGGTACGTGCTGCATTCAAGAGCAATGATGAGATTGGACGTGTGGGACAAGCCTTTAACCAGATGATGACCCGCATCTCGGCTCTGGTGGAACAGACGAATTCGACCGCGCTTAAGGTGCTGGGTACAGCTGAAGAGCTGGCTGCAGCATCGAAGAGCACCTCACAAGCTGCCGGCGAAATTGCCGCGGCAACCCACGAAATAGCCCAAGGTACTTCGAATCTGGCGATTGAAGCGGAGAAGGAAAGTCAGATAGCTGATGATATCGGTGCCAAGATGGACAAGGTGAACGCGGCCAATGTCTCAATGGGCGAGTCAGCCGACCGTGCGATTGCGGTTAGTGTTCAGGGAACGGAATATATGAAGGAGTTGGTTGATAAGACGGGGACTGCCTCCAAGATGACGGACCTGATTCAGGAGAATTCAGCCAAGCTGACGAGAAGCACCGCTTCGATTCAGAGTATTCTGGCTCCTATGGTTGAGATGACCAAGCAGACGAATATTCTGTCGCTGAATGCTTCTATTGAAGCCGCGAGAGCCGGGGCGGCGGGCCGGGGCTTCAGCATTATTGCCGATGAGATCCGCACCCTGGCTCAGCAGTCGAATGAGTCAATTCAATCTGTATCCAATATTACGAATCAGATTCAGCAGGATATTGAGCATACCGTCGAGGTGCTGAATAAGGTATCGCCGCTCTTCGATGAACAGCTGGAATCAGTAAGAGAAGCTTCTTCCTTCTTCACCAGCGTGCGGGAAGAGATGGAGCAGTTCTACAGCCATATTGAGAACTCCTCAGGGTCTGTGAAGGAACTGAGCGATTCCCAGTATATCCTGGGTGATTCCATCTCCAGTGTCAGCGCGGTAGTGGAAGAGACAAGTGCTTCAACTCAGCAGGTGGCTTCCATGTCATCGGAGCAGTTCAAGGTCAGCGAGCAGCTGGTCGCGCTCTCCGTGCAGCTGGAGCGTCTGGCAGAAGATCTGAAGAAATCCCTTACGGGATTTAATACTTAAGATGCAGTACACCAAGCGTCGAGACGCACTTTAAGGGGTATCCGACCGACCTTTCTTTGGAAAGGTCGGTTTTTGTCATATTTTGCCCAATAAATGGATACAAAGGATTGCTGATAGGAAATGCGGTGCTATAATGGAAATATGAGATATTCTAGGAGTTTTATAGTAAGTTATAGGACTTTAGGAGAAGGTGAGGAGGTAGGGCGTGAAGAAGCAGCTGGGAAGTAAGGATCAGGGATTTTCACTAATTGAAGTGCTCGCTGCGATAACGATTCTGTCGGTTGTTGCATTGGTGCTGTCTTCTTATTTCACGAACTCTCTCTCTTATTCCAAGAAAAATCAGAACAAGACAATCATGGTCAATCTGGCACGCAATGCCCTGTTCTATATGGAGAAGCAGAGCTTCAGCGGGTTGTCAGAATATTTTGCCAGAACAGATACGCTAAAATGCACGAAGAAAGCAGAAGATGCGGCTCAGGATTGCAGCGGGCCCGCTGATGGGCTGGGAACGAAGGAGGACATCGTCCGAGGTGTACTGAACCCTACAGTAAACGGGATTTCTTACAACGTGTCGGTCCAGTATCAGAAGGATCTTCATGAGAACATGAAGCATTCTGCAGATGATGAGACGAAGAGGAGTTCCGCCAAGTACCTGCTGCCTGTCAAGGTGATTGTACAAGGCTTGGGTGACAATGGAAGCAGAGCGAACGAGACCGTCGTGGAGGGCTATATTACAGATGAGACTATTCGTTAAGCGGCTGAAGAAGGATGAAGGGGTTACTTTAATCGAGCTTATTGCGGCATTGTCCCTGCTGGCACTCGTGCTTGGAATGATCTATTCCGTAGCTGTCTTTGGATTCAAAAGCTATCACAAAATCAGTGTGGAGAATTCCCTGCGTGATGAAGCCGATATTCTGATGTCTTCGATTATTACGAATTTGTATATGTTCGCTCCTGATCGTGTGATTCGGGATGGAGCCGATGGAACGGGGATCCTTCTTCAGAAGGATTATGTTGACTCGGCCGGCAGTAATAAGGTGAAGGAACGGATAATCAGGATTCAAAGCCATGCATTGGTTATCAGAGATCTTACTGAGGCTGAGAGCACGGTATCTGCGGCAGAAGCCGGTAAGGTTGCTATTCAGTCCCGCGTGGAAGTGGATCAAGCGGAGGTGCCTGCGGCAGACCGGCATAATTCAGTGATTACCCTGGATGACAGCACCTGTCGGCCGGAGCTTCCCTGTGAGAGCGGCTTGATTAATATTAAGCTTGTCCTCAGTCAGGAATATGGCGGGGAGACTTATAAGCTCACTCTTGAAAGTAAATTCGGGTTCTAGGAGGCATGAGATGAAGCGGGTGCAAGAGGAGCGCGGTTCCGCGCTGGTTATGGTTCTATTCGTTGTTCTGATACTCACGATTCTCGGGATGGGCGTATTAAGTGCTGCGCTGGGCGGCGCCCGCCGGACCGAAACCCGGGAGAGTGATGTTCAGAGTCTCCATTTGGCGCAGAAATCCATCGATGAAGCCATAGCTGCCCTGACCACAGGATTGGAACAGTATGACGATATACGGCCTGAGAATCTGTTGACTACGATCAATGAGGTTCTCGGCAAGATCAAACCAGAGAATAAGTCGGTAAGCACCGGGCTGAATAGTAACGAGGTAGCCAGCGCTGGTGCTAGAATTCTGGGCATTAAATACTTGGGCAGCACAGGACACTTAGGCACCAACTACAACCTGCTTATTACCGTAGAGGCTCAGGTTAACGGGGTTACGCGGAAGATGGCACAGGAAGTGACGATTGATACCTACCCCGATTTCCTGAAATATGCCATGGGATCGGAAAGTAATGTGATTCTTAACGGAGCTCCCTATATCCGCGGCAATATCTATGCGGGGGACAAGCTGATGCTGAGTAATGTGGCGGATTATATCTTTAGCGGGAATGAAGGGCACCAGCCTACGAACGATTACTCGGTAATCGATCCCCTGAACGGACAGAGCAGCGAGATTACGATTCAATCTGCGAACTCCTTGGTATATCGGAGCGGCGGACATGAGGTACCTTATCGGGAACTCGATATCAATCATGCTGGTCTGGTTGGACAAGTGCTCGGTACGAATGTACGGCCGCAGGATATCAAGATCAAGGATCACAAGAAGTTTGTACAGATTAATGTAAATGAGTCGATTGTCGATAAGGTCGTGGAGGCGATTAAAGGCCCGGGCAATACAGACGAGCTTACTCGGCAAGATATCCGGCCTCAATTGTCGAGTACTTCGAGACCTGCGGATCTCATCAACCATCTGATCAGCCAGTATGCGGCCCGGTTCGAGGTGATGGAGACGCCGGTGGATGGGGTCGAACCGACTTATCCTAAAGATCCTTCTGATTCTGTAAGCATGGACGAATATGAGAAGGCATTGAAGGTCTATAATGACCAGCATGAACAGTATGTAAAAACACTGAATGATCAGCGAAGAGAGATGAGCGGCATGACTGGATCCGCCATTTTCAAAGGCGGACTCAAGATTAATGGCGGTCTGTACAGCACCCTGACCTACACGCCGGAGGAGAAGAACTCCGGGAAATGGTTCATCGTCGACGGCGACCTGACTATAGACAACCCTCCCGGAAGCGAGGCCATAAATATCCGGGGGAATATGATTGTTACAGGTAATGTAGTCATTAACGGGAAGGTCAATATGGATGCTACAATGTTCGTGATGGGAAAGACGGTGGTTCAGGATGCCGCCATCAGCGGGTTAGATGGCAAAGAGCTGGTTCTAATCTCAAGGGGTGAAATTCTGGTGACGAGGTTCGATTCCTTCAAGAATGCGGCGCCGCAGACGCTGGATGCCTTCTTCTACACAGATTCTACAGCAGAGCTGTACGGAGTTGGATCGGCATTCTGGCTTAATGGCGGCTTCTTCGCCAAAGGAGATCTTACGGTTAACGCAGTAGTAGGGTCGGCGGTGGAGCGGAGTGACCACATTGAGTTCGATGAGCATGAAGCGGGCGGACTGAAGCGGTTCAATGTAACTTATAATCCCAAGGTATTCGAGAATCAGAGTTCAAGCCTGCCGCGGGTTCGGAAGATCAATATCCGGCAGGGAGAGCTGAAGCTGCAGTAGCTAGAAAGGCTAGAATAGCTGCAGGGCTTTAGTGTCTACTGCAGCTTTTACAAGTTGTGTTCCAGGGTATTTCGTAAAAGAGAGCAATCTCCGTGAACAAAGAACCCCCAAACCTGGTAGTTTCAAGGTTTGGGGGTTCTTTGTGTTCGAGTCCGATATGTGGATGATAGTAGGTTGATTGAGTCTGAATCTTGATAATTGGATGCTAGGTAAGTTAAGTGAGTCTGAGAGTTAAGAAAGGTTAATAACGGTCTTCGTTGCTGTCCTTGCTCACTATAATTGTAGTGGAGTCGGAGACATTTGGATTCTCTCTATAAGCGACCTTAACTACAGCTCTGCCTTCTCTTAAGGCTGCGATGATGCCCGCACCAGGTCCAGTATCAGGGCCCAGAATTCGTACGGCATTCTCAAATGAAACAACGGTCCAGATCAAGGAGGACTTGTCTTCAGGCGTAAGGCCTGGTGTCAATATAGACAGGTCTTCCATTAGGTTATGCATCTTCCCAACTTTCATCGAGATCTCCTCTGGTAGAGCGAGTGCCTTTAAAGGTTTTGGCATGATAGTAATCTCCTTGCTCGAGGATTTCCCTCCAGCGGATACAGTAACTATTACTGTTCCCGGTTTCAAGCCAGTTAGTGAGGTTGTCTGGGAATCTGTTGTACTTAGACTAGCCAGCGTTCCCCCGGTGCTGTCAGTAACTTCCCACTGATAGATCAGCTTATCCAGATCGTCAGCGTCAAGCGGGTTAAGCTTTACACCCAGATTGATACTGCTGCCAACCTCCACCTGATCTCCCCCTGTAATGTTGATTCCTTGCAAAGGATTAATGACGGTAACTTGATATTCCTTCGTATAGGTGCGAATTACATGTGTGCTCTCATTCTCGGTGGTAGCGGTGACCACAATAGTAACGGTCCCTGACTTCTGGCCTGTAACCATCTTTTTGTAGAAGTCACTGGAGTCAACCACATCTATATAACCACTTTCCTTGGGATCCCAGGTTATCAAGTTCACCTTCTGGTTCACAAGAGGCAGGGAGGCTATGAGCTCAATCTGTTCACCTTTCCTCACGGTGTTCAGACCGCTGATGATCAGATCCGGCTGGATAACCTTGACTATGGCCGTGCCCGTAACCCCGCTGCCATCTGTCGCTTTAACGGTAATCCGGGCTTCTCCTACACTAATCGCATTGATAATTCCGGTTACCGGGTCAACCGAGACAACTCCTGGCTTGTCGGAAATCCAGTTGAAATCCTTGTTCGTTGCATCCTCTGGTTCATACTTGGCGATAAGCGGAAGGGTATCACCCACAATCAGAGTGGCGTCCGGCAGCGACAGCTTCGTCAGCCAGGTGACAGCCTCAAATACATAATTTTGAAAAGGTAACGTCGTCGGCTGTTTAGCACCAATATCTGTGAAGGTTAGCACCGAATTCGTTAACGAGTATACGCCGTTCTTAGTCGGAATCACGGTAATGTCGAACACAACCGGGTCGGCGATATAGAATTTCTTATCACTGGAGAGCCGGTAGGTTATCGGGTTCAAGGTCCCTGTAAGTGTATATCCGCTCTCCAGGCTCCCGCTTTGTACAACGGTTCCAGCGGCCGTGCTCATCGCAATATTTGCGATTTGAAGGTTAGGTGGCAGAACTTCGTTGAACCGAATGCCGCTAATCTGGATCGGATTCTTCTCGGCATAGTAAGGAATCTGCTTGGGTGTAATCGTGTAACGCAGGGTGACCGGATCATTCTTGGCTACCTTGCCATTCACAACATTAGCCGAAATAGTACGATCCGTCTGAAGGTTGGCCGTAATTTTCTGAATCTTCACAGGAACAGACTGCTTGACTATAGCGCCCTGCTTGTCGCGAGCGGTGATCTCAACAGACATATCCCCGCCCTGCGGCAGTGGGTTATCAAAGGTCATATTAACTACGTTCCCCGTATGAACAGTCTGCTCAGGCATCATCACCTTCTCGGTTCCGTCAGAGAATTTGAACCTGAAGCCAGTTGTGAGGTTGCGGTCCTTCAGATCCCAGTCATTGACGGTATAGCTGACAACGAGATTCTGATACGAAGGTATGATTGCATTGGCTACCGGTGAATGAACGGTGATGACGGGCGCATGATTCGAACCGATAAAAGCACGATACATCGTGTTCACGAACAACTTTTGCTCCCATTCTGGGAATCCGGTGTTGTCATGTCCTGTCCCTGAGTAAGTTACATTACCCTTGGAGTAGGTGTAGTAATGGTTCCAGCTGTCCTGCTCATCCCGTGTGCCGCCCGCAATGTTATACCAGGGAACAATCGACTCATCTTCAAGATTCAAGGTGAAATACTGGTTATGCGTCACGTTGACACTAGGTGAGCTAGCACCCGATTTGCTTAGATAAAATGGGTATTGAGTAAGAAGGCCGTCATTTACAATTCTTGTAGCTTCCGAGCTTCTTGGCGCCCCGAGTCCCAGATTCGTCTTGGGAGCAATCTGACCCGTGTCGGTCTGGAAATAGTCTCTCCAGTTCCTCCAGTTGGAGTTCCCCGAGTTCGGATCCTCGAAGATTGTATCATGCGTGAACATGACAGCTTGTCCTGTTGAAATGAACTTTTTTACGGCTGCTGCTGCATTAGAGCTGATCGCTGCATAACGGTTATATTCATCCCTGAAGCCAAAAATAAGCATGTCGTAATCACCATTAAGTGTCATATAACCTGAGCTGTTAAAGGTGTCGATCCTCATATTCTTGATCTGGATATCATAATTGCCTCTATTATAGCTGTAGTTCTTATTGTTCAAATATTCCGGGTTCATATTAGTGGTAGTCAACAAGCTGCTGTTCGTATTGTCAGACGGCATAACCTGTAGCACACGGACAACCGTCTTCTCGTCTTGATACTGGATCGTGCCTGTCTCGTAACTCTTCAGCTTGCTTGTCTGGTCAACCAGTTCAAGTCTCCAATAGAGCAGCCCGGAGTAAGCCTTTGGCAGATCATACGTGATATTCCCTGATGCAGAGGTAACCGGTACGGAGGCGACCAGCTGATTCTCATCCATTTTGAGCACACTGTCTACACCTATATACAAGTTCGCGTTGATAATGCGATTCCTGAAGTCCGTAATATTATTAGCGTCAAAAGTGAATGTCAGTTTGTTGCCAGTCGTATACACTTTAGTCTGGTCAGCGCTATAGTCGATGGGTTTGGAATTCACCTTGAGTCTTGGCCGTTTGGTCAGCATACCCGCATAAGGCGTATCCGCGAGTTTTTTTGCGAGCGCAGGACTTCCGCTAGTTGAAGTCAGGTCAGTCGAATTCACAAAGATCACATTGCTTCTGGCCCCGGCTTTTGTGCTGTAAGGATAAAATACCTTATACAAGTTGCCCTGCGGCTTCTGTTCAAGAACTTTGTTGTTAACGATAACGAGCAGACCCTTGTCCACATATTCCTTCACAATGGCATTCGCTTTAAGCATGGTGATGTCATTCATCAGCTCGGTTGTATTATGAGCATTGGCCTGTCCAGAGTTAAGGGAGGTGAAAGTCTGCACCCCATTCGTACTGTAAGCCCCCGATCCAATGTAGATCGCATCATACTTACCATCCAGCTCATCCCTCAATGCAACGAATTTCTTCATGCGAATCGTGTCGACATTTCGGATATTTAGATCCATGCCTGGGAGACTCCTGACCACATTTGTCAATTCCGAAGTCTCTGTATTATCCCGGATTTCCAGAATTCTGAGCGGGTAAGGCGCTGGATTATCCGCGTTCACTCTTACCAGTACAATAGTCAGAAAGAAACCTAATATTAAAAATAGTGCTAAATACCTAATATTCTTCATAAGCCTATCACTCCTAGTGCTTCGTGTTGAAAAAAACAATATTTTTCCCGTTATATCTGTAAAAATATTGTAAAAATACTAAGCCTATGTTATATATTTCTATAGGATAATGTACCATAGCAGGAGAATTATTAATAGGGAAAATCGCCCTTTTATGGGACTTATTTAGTACGCTAACTCGCTTGCTTTAATTGTTGAAGTAACTCGTACTATTTTCTTATTTTTTCTATGAATCAATTTATAAATCTAATGCGGATTTGCTCTAAACTTGTCGAACTGGTTGCACTCAGTCTTTAGACAAATGCATGAAGAATACACCCCTTTGGAGTTGAATAGGCATGGCCATGGTGAAGAAGAGATTGGGAGATCTGCTGGTAGAGCATGGGGTTATCTCCGAGGAACAGCTCCAGGAGGCTCTGAAGGAACAGCGCAAGACGAAGCGGCGGCTGGGGGATCTGTTGATCTCTCAAGGCTATATTACTGAGCAGCAGTTAATAGAGGTACTGGAATTCCAGCTTGGTATTCCGCATGTGAATCTATTTAAATATCAGATTGACCCGGCTCTAACTCAAATTATTCCGGAAAGTATGGCCAAGCGTTATCAGGTGCTTCCTTTTATGAAGGAAGGCGGCAAGCTGATGGTTGCCATGGCGGACCCGCTGGACTACTTTGCCATCGAAGATCTGCGCATGACCACGGGATTCCGGATCGAGCCGGCAATCTCTACACGGGATGACCTGCAGAGAGCTATAGCGCGCCATTATGGCCTGCGGGACTCCATGAGCCAGATGATGGGGGAACTGCCCACCCAGGAAGAGATAGAAGAGACGGAGATCACGGATGAGAGCTCGCCCATTGTTCGGCTGGTGAATCAAATGATCCAGCAGGCGGTCCATTTGAAGGCATCAGATATTCATGTGGACCCGGGGGAGAACAATCTGGCGATCCGCTACCGGATTGATGGCCTGCTTAGAACGGAACGGGTAATCCCTAAGCAGATGCAGGGCTTTATTACAGCGAGACTCAAGATTATGGCCAAGCTGAACATTGCGGAGCGGCGTCTTCCACAGGATGGGCGCATGAAGCTGCAGTTCGACCTCAAGATGGTGGATATCCGGGTGTCCTCATTGCCTACAATTCATGGGGAGAAGATTGTGCTGCGTCTGCTGGATTTGAGCACAGGGGTCAAGTCGATTGACCATCTTGGCTTCAGCCAGCGTGATATGGAAGTCTTCAAGGATATGATCGAGAAGCCTTACGGGATTCTATTGATTACCGGTCCGACAGGCAGTGGTAAGACAACGACCCTGTATTCGGCGCTGAGCCATCTGAATAATGAGAGCTCTAATATTATTACGGTGGAAGACCCGGTGGAATATCAGCTTGAAGGGATTAATCAGGTGCATGTGAATCCGGCGATTGGCCTTACTTTTGCCGCGGGACTGCGCTCGATCCTTCGTCAAGACCCGAATATTGTAATGGTCGGAGAGATCCGGGATAACGAGACGGCGGAGATCGCCATCCGGGCTTCCCTGACGGGACACCTGGTGCTATCCACCATTCATACGAATGATGCGATCAGTACGATCACCCGTCTTCGGGATATGGACATCGAGCCTTATCTTATCGCCTCATCCCTGCTCGGAGTTGTAGCACAGCGGCTTGTCCGCCGGATCTGCCCGGAGTGCAGAACTTCTTACACCCCCACTGAGCAGGAGGTCATCCTGCTGAACAGCCATGGCAGAGAGGTTCAGACCTTGTACCGCGGCAAAGGTTGCGGGAATTGCAATCAGACCGGTTATCGCGGCAGGCTTGCGATTCATGAGGTTCTACTCATTAACGACCAGCTGCGCAGGATGATTACCAGCTCCGATTCCGTAGAAGAGCTTCGTCAGGCGGCACGTGAGCAGGGAATGGTTGATCTGATGGATGACGGCTTCGATAAGGTGCTGCAGGGCGTAACCACGGTACAGGAGGTTCTGCGTGAGACCGTTGCTCACTAAGGGAGGGATAGAGGATGACTCAACAGATAGAACAACTGCTAAGACGAGCGAACGATGATGGTGCCTCTGATCTTCATATTTCAGCAGGCTCCCCTCCTATGATGCGGATAGACGGAACACTCACACCTCTTGACGATAGTCTGGTTACCGCGGCTGAGGCTCAGCAGATGGCTGAGGAGCTGCTTGGCGCGGAGAAGGCCCAGAAGTTCCATGAAGCGGGAGAAATAGATTTCGCCCACACTATCGAAGACGTGGGAAGATACCGAATAAATATATATAGACAGCGTGGTGAGATCAGTATCGCAGCAAGACTTATTCCAGGCACAATTCCTACATTAGAGCAGCTGCAGCTACCTTCGATTATCACTACGCTTGCGAATAAGCCTCAAGGATTAATCCTCGTAACCGGGCCAACCGGAAGCGGGAAATCCTCCACATTAGCCGCAGTCATCGGCTACATTAACCGGACTCAGAAGAAGCATATTGTCACTTTGGAAGATCCGGTGGAATATCTGCACACCCATGGATCCTCGCTGATTCATCAGCGGGAGGTGGGAAGGGATACAGCCAGCTTCGCCAATGGTCTGAGAGCTGCACTCCGGCAGGATCCGGACGTGATTCTGGTCGGTGAGATGCGCGATTTGGAGACCATATCGGCGGCCATCACCGCAGCGGAGACCGGTCACCTTGTACTGGCTACGCTGCATACCACGGATGCTCCGCAGACGATTGACCGGATCATCGATGCCTTTCCAGGTCCGCAGCAGGCCCAGATTCGCGCTCAGCTGGCTTCGGTGCTGATCTCGGTCATCTCGCAGCGGCTTCTGCCGCGAGCAGGCCGTGCGGGCGGAAGGCTATGCGCCACTGAGATCCTGGTGAATACGCCAGCAGTGGCGAATCTGATTCGAACCGAGAAGAGCCACCAGATCAAGAGCCTAATGCAGACCGGGCGACAGCAAGGCATGCATACGCTGGATATGGCCATTCGCGAGCAGCTGCAGCAGGGTCTTGTTGATCCCTCAGCAGCCAAGGCTTATCTTACGGAGGCGATGAGCTGATGCCGCAATTTGAATATCAGATTAAGACAGCCAGAGGGAAGCAGCTGAAAGGCAAGCTCTCTGCAGCGGACAAGTCTACCGCTATGGAAGAACTCCGCAAGCGGGGAGTTACGGTATTTTCCCTTAAGGAGCAGAACACCACACTGCTCTCCAAAGAAATCTATATTGGTAATCCAGTCAAGAATGTACAGTTCATTATCTACTGCCGGCAGTTCGCTACCTTGATCCGTGCTGGAGTCACTATAGTGGATGCTACGGTAATTCTGTCCGAACAGACGGACAGCAAGGCGCTGAGAAAGGCACTGCGGGATATTCACTCCAGTCTGCTGCGCGGTGTTCCCTACTCACAGGCGGTTCAGGATCATAAGAAGATCTTCCCGTCCATGTTCGTCAGCATGATCCGCGCCGGGGAAGAGTCCGGGAATCTGGAGGGGACGCTTGACCGCCTGGCCCAATTCTTCGAGAAGCAGTACAAGACCAAGGAGAAGGTCAAGTCCGCCTTGATGTATCCCATTACGGTGGGCGTGCTCGCTATCGCTGCGGTAGTGTACCTGTTGTGGGCGATCGTGCCCCAGTTCGTGCAGATGTTCGCTTCCATGAATGCGGAACTTCCGGTTGTAACGAAGATTGTGCTCGCCCTTAGCAACAGTATTCAGCATCAGTGGTACTACTGGTTCGGGGGTCTGCTGCTTCTAATAATTGGATTCCAGTTATACAAACGGACGGAGAAGGGAGCCTACTGGGTCGATTATGCCAAGCTTAAGGTTCCTGTATTCGGTAAATTGATTCAAAAGAGCGCCATCGCGCAGTTCGCCCGCACCTTCTCATCCCTGTATGCCAGCTCCGTGCCTGTGCTGCAGTCCCTGGCGATCGTGGAAGACGTCGCCGGGAATAAAGTCATTGCCGGATTCATTCACAGTGCCGGGGATTCACTAAGACAGGGTAATCCGCTAAGTGAACCCCTTAAGAAGGCGTGGGTGTTTCCACCGCTGGTCACACAGATGATTGCGATAGGTGAGGAGACGGGAGCGCTTGATCAGATGCTTGAGAAGGTCGCGGATTTCTACGAGATGGATGTAGAGAACACGGTAGACCGGTTGAAGTCGCTCATTGAGCCGCTGCTTATCGTTTTCCTCGCTGCTGTGGTAGGTACCATTGTGGCTGCGATTATGCTGCCGATGTTCAGTATCTATGGTCAGATGGGATAACTGGAATTGTCCTTGGATGTAGGAGAACTAGAGCTTGAAGGGTGGTGCCGCTGATCGGATAGTTCACACTACAGCATCTGCAGAATAGGCATCGTGGGTCGTGATACTGGTCGGTTTAGTCAAGCTTGAAGATAATTACACACTTAAATTACAACTAGGAGGAATTATTATGTTAGCACAAGCTATGAACAGAAGATTGAAGAAACTTGGGAAGGAAGAGAAAGGATTCACCCTGATCGAGCTCTTGGCCGTTATCGTTATCCTCGGTATTATTGCAATTATTGCGATTCCGCTGATTAGTAATATTATTAATAATGCTAGAACAGATTCCGATGTAGCTACCGCCAGACAGGTGTACGATGCCGCTAGACTTTATATTATCAATGAGAAGAATGGCGATTTCAAAGATAAAACTGTAAGTATTGTTTCTAATGCTACAGGCGATGATACTCTTCAAGGAAAAGGTTATCTAGAAAAAGGAATAGTTTTACCAAGTACAAAAGCTCAAATTACAGGAGGAACAGTAACATTTGATGCGAACGGTAATCTGAAAGCTACAGACGGGGTTGTGATTAAAACCACTTCAAATGCTGGTGATGATAAGAAGTATTCCGCTGATGAAATAATGAAAGCTAAAGCCGCACCGGCCACTAATACTAACAGCAATACTAACACTAATACTAATAACGGTGGCTAATTACAGTCTTATAAATTAATACTACTTGAATTTATTCATTCCCCAGGAACCGGCCAACCCCGGTTCCTGTTTCAAATTCACAATAGAAAGTAGACTTGGCCCTTGATGTCTATCTTTATTGCCATATATGTTACTCTGCTAGGATTGATGCTCGGTTCCTTTTATAACGTGGTTGCCCTCCGTGTACCGGCGGGGGAATCTATCATTCATCCGCCATCCCGCTGCTCTTCCTGCGGGACCCGGCTTCGGGCGAGGGATCTCATCCCGGTGTTCAGCTATCTGTTCTCAGGCGGCAGATGCCGCAACTGTTCAGCCAAGCTGTCCGCGCTCTATCCGCTGGGAGAGGCCGCAACCGGCCTGCTCTTCCTGTGGGTCTATCTCCGGACAGGGCTCGCCGGTGAGTCTCTGGTTGGACTGGCTCTGGTCAGTCTCGGCGTGATTGTGACCATCTCGGACTTGAAATATATGCGCATTCCGAATAAAGTGCTGCTTTTTTTCGCGCCATTACTTATCTTACTGCGTATCCTTGTTCCCGAATATTCCCTTTGGAGTCATATGCTTGGGGCTCTTGCCGGGGGAGGGATCATTCTGCTCATTATTGTCATCTCCGGCGGGGGGATGGGCATGGGGGATGCGAAGCTGCTGGCATTATGCGGCCTCGTTATAGGGCTTCCGAACACACTCCTTGCGCTATTCATCGCTTGTGTGCTTGGGACCCTGGTTGGCGGAGTCCTCATGTTAGCCGGCATTCTACAGCGCAGGCAGCCCATTCCCTTCGGGCCTTGGTTGATTATAGGGATATTCGTGGCTTACGGATACGGTTCACAGATTATTAGCGGGTACTTCTCGCTCATCGGTTAGGGGGTTCAAATGTACAACATGCTTACACTGGGTACCAAGAAATGGATCGGTCTTACGATTGAGCAGAATGGGGTCCGCTATATCAAGCTGAAGAAGAACAAGTCCTGGGAACTTGAGAAAAGATGCTTCCTTCCGCTTCAGCCTGGAATGATTGTCGAGAATGAAATCGCAGATAAAATAAACTTCAGCGAACAGCTGCACAGCTGGATTCAGGAGAACGGTCTCAAGGGCAGCGAAGTCTCGCTGTCCATACCTCCTTCCCAGATTATTATCCGCCGCATGACGATTCCAAGCACGAATGCCAAGCAGGTGGAGCAGCTTGTGAAGCTTGAGGTGGAGACCGCGCTTCATCTTCCTTTTGAGAATCCGGTCTATGATTACCTCCCCATTGGCAAAGACGAGGAGAATACACATCTTCTGGTATACGCCGCTCCTAGAGGTCTCGTAGAGGATTATGTGGAACTGCTCTCCGATGCAGGAATCAAGGTTAGTGCGGTAGAGACCTCGGCAACGGCTCTTGCTCGGGCGATTGGGGTCGGCAGGGATGAGACTTTTACCAATACGATGCTGATTCACCAGGATGGCACGCATCTGGACATCTATATGTTCCATGCCGGTCAGCCGATCTTCATGCGCTCCATTAATGTAAATGAAGTGCAGCAAAATCAAGGCTTTGCTTACAAGGAGAGCGGCCAGGCTCTAGAAGCGGATGGGTCTGCGTCAGCCAGGCAGACAACGATAAGCACAGAACAAATGCAGGAGATCATTGCTGAAATTTCGCGGATGCTGAACTTCTATCAGTACAGTCTTCACGAAGGGGAGACCCGTATTACCGATATCATTATTACAGGTTCAAGAGCTGGCCAGCAGCAGATGCTGGATGCGCTCCAATTCGCACTTGAAGACGTGAATATCCGGACGGTGAATTTTGACCGGCTCACGAGTGAGGCGGCGGCCGATCCTGAACTGGGTGCCTACCGGATAGCGATAGGAGCTGCAATCCGGAGGACTGAGACAGGGGCCCTGGATCTGCTCCCGAGAGAGGACCGTGAGGCACAGCTGTATCCTGTATTGTTGACCTCTGTTCTGGTCATATGGATCTTCGGGGCTATTGCGGTAGGGATTCTCTATGTAACAAATCAGAATACAGTCAATGAGCAGACAACCCGGATACAGGAGCTGAACGACAATAAGACGCTCCTGATGGCGGAGATGGCCAAGCTGAATTCTTCAGGACAGCCTGCCGATCCGAAGGTGGTCATTAATACCATTCTGAAATCCCGAATGGACGCTGTGGCTGTCCTGGATGAGCTTAACAAACCGCTGCCTCAAGGCGGGGCGATTGTTAACATAGGATACACACAGAATACAGAGATTACGCTAACTGCGAATTTCGTGAAGATGGAGGATGCTTCGGTGTACCTGAGCCAGCTGCGCAAGCTGCCTTTTGCCGTGAGTATGGAGATTGAGAAGCTGTCCGGAGACATGGTGGAGGCAGGTAATCTTCCTATGCGGGTCTATGCCGCAGTCTACAAGATTCGTATGACAAGTGACAAGCAGACGCAGGAAGGCGGGGTGGAATAGATGATGGAGATTGTTCGAAAGTACCGCACTGTTCTACTGCCGGCCGCTGTCCTCCTGTTCCTGCTGTTATTCGCCTTCTATATGCTTGCTGTTCAGCCGGTGGTCAAAGAGGCTGCTGCGCAGCAGGAGGAGATCAGCACCTTGGAGCAAGATAACGGTCTTATGCAGAACAGAGTCAATGAGCTAAAAGGGAATAATGAGGATAGTCCTGAGATGGCGGCCATCCGCGAATATTTGCCAGCCAGCGAGAATACGGAGCAGCTTATATTGGATTTTGCCCAAATCAACCGGAAGGCCGCTGTCATTCTGCAGGATGTTCAGTTCACGCTGCCGGAGTCGAATCTGATCCGGTCCTCATCAAGCAAGGACAAGTCGCCTTTCCCAACAGTTCGCGAAGTGAAGATGACGGCTACGCTTGAAGGCAATTACAGTCAGATCAAGCTCTGGATGTCAGAGCTTCAGAAGCTGAAGCGTCTGATTGCGATTGACTCCTTTAATTTCCAGAGGCCTTACGAGACCCAGGCTCCAGGCAGTGTTATCAAAGCGACCGTCTCCTTCACGGCTTATTACGACCCTTCCTAGTCTGCCTAGAATATAAATAGTCAGGATTCCTGAATACCTTTGGGCAGTTGGTTCGTATATATAGGTATATCGCGGAAAGGTGGTGCATCTGCCGGATGCATATATGGGTGTTATGGCTGATTGCTGCCGGGATTCTACTTGTCTCAGAAATGATGACGCTCACGTTCTACCTCCTGTGGCTTAGTATAGGAGCAGGGGCGGCGGCGCTGGTGGCGTGGATCGCACCGGATAACATTTTGATGCAGGTGGTTATCGGCTGTGCGGTCGCGCTGGTCTTAACCGTATTTACCAAGCCGCTGGTCAGAGGATTTCGTACATCCAGAGGGTTCCAAGACATCGGTACCGAGCTTGTCGGCAAGCAGGGGATTGTGGTCGAGCCGATCGACAAATTGAAGAACGGGATTGTGAAGATCGGGGGAGACACGTGGACTGCGGTGTCCGATCAGTTCATCGGCGTAGATGAACGGGTCATCGTTGTGAAACGGGGCAATGCCATACTAGAGGTAGAACGATGGGAGGATACACATTAATGACTTGGGCCGTAATTGGCATTATTCTGGTTGTCGTTGTTATATTCATTGCTTTAACTGTCAAAATCGTACCGCAGCAGCGGGTAGGTGTCGTTGAGCGTCTGGGGAGATTTCACCGTTTGCTGACGCCGGGGCTGAACATTCTGATTCCTGTGATCGATCAGGTTCGCATCTATCATGACCTGCGGATTCAGCAGGCGAACGTTCCACCGCAGACGGTCATCACCAAGGATAACGTGCAGGTCCAGATCGACACGATTATTTTCTATCAGGTGGTAGGGCCGGAAGAAGCGACTTACGGGATTTCGGACTATGTGTACGGGGTACGCAACATCTCTACAGCGACGATGCGCCAAATTATCGGTAAGCTGGAGCTGGACGAGACGCTGTCCGGACGGGAGAAGATCTCTACTGAAATTCGCCTCGCGCTGGATGAAGCAACCGAGAAATGGGGCGTTCGCATTGAACGGGTAGAGGTTATCGATATTAAGCCTCCGCTCGATATCCAGGAAGCGATGGACAAACAAATGAAGGCCGAGCGCAGCAAACGGGCGATCGTGCTTGAAGCGGAAGCGGCGAAGCAGGACATGATTCTCCGCGCTGAAGGGGATAAGCAGAGCAAGATCCTCAAGGCGGAAGGGGATAAGGAAGCGCGTATCCGCGAAGCGGAAGGTCTTGGGCAGGCCCAGGAGCTTGAGGCATTGGGTCAGGCGAAGGCGATTCAGGTTGTCGCGGAAGCCGAGAAGAACCGGATTGCGCTGCTGCAGGGAGCCGGGCTGGACGAGAACGTGCTAGCTTATTATTCTTTTGAAGCCTTGACCGAGATTGCCAAGGGTCCTGCGAACAAAGTGTTCCTTCCCACCTCGACGGTTGATGCGCTGGGCAGTATTGGCGCAATCGGTGAGGTGTTCAAGGCAGGCAAGAGCGACAAGTAATTCATAGGGTTCACAAGGCACAAGGCCCGGAGCAGCTGCTCCGGGCCTTGGTGTTCGCTTGCATGTCACTTCGCTTGCATGTCACTTCGCTTGCATGTCACTTCGCTTGCATGTCACTTCGCTTGCATGTCACTTCGCTTGCATGTCACTTCGCTTGCATGTCACTTCGCTTGCATGTCACTTCGCTTGCATGTCACTTCGCTTGCATGTCACTTCGCTTGCTTGTCGCTTCGCTTGTTTGTCACTTCACTTGTTTGTCACTTCGCTTGCATGTCACTTCGCTTGCTTTGCAGACGTTGGAGCTCTTCTTCCACAGCTGCCGAGTAGGCGGACTTCACTTCCGTGCCCGGTGCACTTGCGGCTGGTGCTGTATACGTATGACCTGCGGCATCCAGATTCGCTTCCCACTGCATGATTTTCTCTTCCATACGCTCAAAGCCCCTGGCAGCAGACCCGCTCTCGATGCCATAACTGAAGCTTGGGCGGATGCTCTGAGATCTTTCCTCCGCCTTCTGGGCTCGAGCCGCAAGCTCGGTACGCTTCTCTTTCAGGCGCTCATGCTCTTCCTTGGCATTCTGAATCTGGAACTCAAGCTCCTGGATGCGCACGCCTGCTTCCTGCAGCCGGGCGGCATGCAGATCTGCCTGCTCAAGGAACTGCAGCTTCGCTGAGAGGGCCTCTCTTGCAGCGGCTTCATTCCCTCCGGCAAGAGCCTGAGCGGCAGCCTGTTCGGACTGCTCGGCAGAACGAAGGGCTTCTTCCTTGCGCCAGGCAAGGACCTTAATTGAACCCTGCTGCTCTGTCAGCTTACGTTCAGCGGTCCGAATGTCTTCTTCGAGGTTACGAAGGTATTGGTTCATTAGCAGGACCGGGTTCTCCAGCTTGTTCAAGGCTTCGTGGGCAACGGCTTTCGTCATATTGGCTAGTCTTTCAAATATACTCATGTTCTATCGCTCCTTAATATTTGTATTAGTAAGTGTGGTGATAAGAGTCATGGAATCCAAAACCGCCGGCCGTCTCCTTCGGAACCAGGAGGCTTGCAATCACATAGATCGGGACAAAGCTGCCGAAGCTGAAGATGGCTCCCACTACCGTGACCAGACGAATTACGGTTGGATCAACGCCAAAGTACTGCGCAAGGCCTCCGCAAAGTCCGCTGATTTTACGATCGGTTCTGGATCTGTACAATTTTTTCATAGTCATAATCTCCCTTTCGAATCTGAATTGGTTATATAGGGTTCAGTTAATGCGTTCACAATATGAGGTATGGTTGTAACTTATAGGGTACTGCTTGTAACTTATGTCTATATCTTACCTTGCGGGGGATTCATTCAAAACGGCCCTCAGACGGTTCTTGATCTGGACTTAGGTCGGGGAAGGAACTCATCACAAAGGCCAGTAGCGGAACAGGGACGGAGACGGAAGCTTAGCAGATATGAGGCAGAATGTTATGGTACTGAAGCGCATAACATCGTAGTATGTCTTTAAGAACGCAGCTACATTTTATGGGAGGAGATGGGCGATTGAGTATTGCAGTATTAATCGGGAGCACGCGCCCGGGCGGGAATACAGAGCAGCTGGCGGACCAAGTGGTTGAAGGGATCAGCCACAGCAAATTTGTACTGCGCGAGAAGGATATCCGGACGATCGTTGATCAGCGCCATGTACCTGGCGGCTTTCAGCCTGTGGAGGACGAACATGATGAACTGATTCAGCGTGTTCTGGAGCATGACATTCTGATCTTCGCAACCCCGGTCTATTGGTTTGGGGTATCAAGCCCGCTCAAGACGTTCATTGATCGGTGGTCCCAGAGCCTGAGGAGTCCAGACTACAACTTCAAGGACCTCATCTCGCAAAAGAAAGCCTATATCGTCGCCGTTGGCGGGGACGATCCGCATATCAAGGCCCTGCCGCTGATTCAGCAGCTCAAATACACCTTCGACTTCGTAGGGCTGCCGCTGGAAGGCTATATCATTGGCAAAGGAAGCAAGCCGGGCGATATCTTGGCCGATTCCCGCGCCCTGCTGAATGCGAAGTGGCTGAATGAGCGGATCAAAGAGCAGCTGGCCTGATGTACACTTTCCATCCTGCGCCCTGACACCCATCATTAGACGGAATCAGGGTTAACAGACGAATACACTTAAGTCTGCAAGACAGCTATAGAAGAGGATGTGTTTATACCAAGACAAAGAGGTTATCCAAGGCAGTTCATGCCAGGGATAACCTCTTTGTTGTCTAACTTCAAGAAATTCATTTTGTTAACGTTTGATTCTCCGCACGAACAGAATGGAGACCCATAGTGCGGCCAGCGACGTGGCTAAGGCGGCAGCGGACAGCACGATCGAGAGGGTCTGAGCCGAGGAGGAACCGCTGCTTGCCTGCACAGCCGTGTCCGTGGCAGACGCAGCTGTGTCTGTGGCAGGCGAAGCCGTGTTCGTAGCAGATCCAGCTGTCTCTGTGCCCGCTGCCGGAGCTTCGGCAGCTGTGCTGGACTGATTGTCCGGCGCTGCGGCTCCATGGTCATCATGGCCGCTGTCCGAAGCAGCGGAAGCATCAGCAGACGCGCTCACTGTGGTCACAGAGTGGGGGGATTCTCCGCCGTCCCCAGTCCACTCGACGATTGTGCCATCTTTATAGTACTGATAGGCATCCCACGCGATGGAGGTCTCTTTATCCGGGTTCTTCGCCACAAAATTGAATTGCTGGAACTGGCCTGGCTCAATCCCGCCATCCCCTTCAGCGGCCCAGGTGACAGTGGTGATTCTGCCCGCATCATCTTTGACCGTCTCTACCTTCCAGCCGGGTACAGGCTGGTAGTTCTTGAAGTCGACGCCGGCAGGGACCTTGATGGCAATTTTAACCGTAGGGACCTCCTTCTCCACAGGGATCTTGAGGGTATAAGTCTCGTAAGCTTTAGGCTTCGAAGCCGAGGGCTTCACGGTGATATGCGCACTGGCAAGGCCGGCGAACAATAAGGTGCCTGCTATAACTGCCGGAAATACAGCTGTCCATTTAGAGAATACGTGTCTCATTTCAGATTAAGTCTCCTTTTATATAGATATTCTTCGATCAATTATTTGGGGTTACCCACGGTAAAGTTAACAATGCCATCCAGAGAATCCAGCGACTTCAGAAGGACGTGGTACTTGATCTCCCAGCGGCCCGCCATGGTAATCAGATCTTCCTTGATGACAGGAGAAGTGTTGCCAGGCATGTTGATCTCAAGCGTCCCCATCGCCATCTCGCGGGAGGTCAGCTTCAAGGAAGCCTGCTCAATGGCCGTGACCGGCTTGCCATCGGGGTCCTTGACCGAGATCTTGAATTCGTTCTTGCCCATAATATTAGGAGAAATGTCGATCATCACGGTGTAGCCGGTCCGGGTCGTATCCTCCAGATGAGCAGGACCTGGATTGGACAGGGCGGTAGGCAGATTTGACAGAATAGCCGCCAGGATGAGCACAACAATCCCCACGGAGAATTCGATCCATACCGCCGGGCCTAATACCTTGTTCTGCCGTCTCCCCCGGAGGAAGCCGGTAAGCGCGAAGACGAGCATGATGATGAACAAGGCGATTTTGCCTAGCAGCACCTGTCCGTATATGGACGTGAACAGCGAGCCCAGCGACGGAGTGAAGATTTTGATGCCATAGATACCGCTTCCGAGCAAAAGAATCACGCATACCGCTCCGGTCAGCGAGAACCGCTGAATCGTCGCCCAGTAGAGCTGCTTGCGCTCTGCAGGATCAGTCTTGCCCCGGCTGTAAGCCGGAAGCAGGAACGCCAAGGCGAGCAGACTCCCCAGCCACAGAGATGCGGCGGCCAGGTGCACGAAGTCATTGCCGATGGCAACCCCTTCGAGCTCCGCGGTAGCGGCATGTCCCATGAATGCCTTCGCCGCGAACATGGCCAGGATCGTGCCAACGGCCATTCCTGCAAAGACCGGCTTCTCCCCTTGGCTCCACTTGGGGATAAGGGCATAAGTCAGACCTGCGAGAATTAGCAGGAGCAGCACCTGGGTCCACCAGATGGAACCAAACGAGGAGTATCTGAGCGTCTCGCCAAGCACATCTTTGCCCCAAGCCTCACTCCAGGTGACTCCGGCATCAAGCTTGGCATGCAGGGGAAGACTTAATACGACACCCGCCGCAGTAAGCACAAAGGAAATGATCAGGGTCCATTGGCTTCGGCCCAGCTTATATGCCTCTCGGCGCTCTGCTTTGGGAAGCAGGAATAAATGGAAGAAGAGTGTGCCGAGATACAGGGACAGACCCGTATACTGCAGCCAGCGGATCAGCGTCCCGTCCCAATCCGGGAGTGACTTGGCCGCAGCAGCGGTCTCCGCAATGGGTACGGATTCACCGCTGCCGATGATGAACGGAAGGACACCTGTAATCGGGTGGCCATCCGCAGAGACTACCCGCCAGCTAACGGTATAGATTCCATCCGGCAGATTCTTCTGAAGACCCGCGGTAAGCTTAGCTGGATTCTTCTCATCCACGTGGGAATTGTCCAGGTCTACACGTGCTCCGCTGGTGTTGGTTACAGCCAGGGAATGGAACACCCTCTCAATGGGTTCGTTATACACTATCGTGATCTCTTCTGGCGATTTATCCAGGGCCTCATTGGCGGCAGGGATGGATTTCACGACATAAGCATGTGCGGAGACTTGTCCAGGACATGCGAGGAGGAGCAGCATGCAGAAGAGCATAATTGTGCTCAACCAGGGATAATTTGATTTGATATTCAATGCATCGTCACCTTCTCTAGTAAATATCATTATGATTGTATCTTAGTATTGCCAGAAGAACATGACTACAACGGGCTATAAACCGGAAGCGGCCTAGGCGGGTTTATGTCCAATCTGTGAAAAAAGTCACTCTGGGGGTCTAACTATAAGTATACCCGTTATACGAACGCTAAATTTCTAATTCCAGTCCTCAAATGTTACTATTTAGGAACAATCGGACCTTGGATAGAAGCTGAAGCAAGAAAGTGCTTGAATACCCCCTTGGGGTATATTATACTAAAAATATAGATACGACCTAGTTAACATGTCCATATTGGTGAGAAGCGTTACGAACAGGTTATTTTTAGACAATGTGTCTTATCGGATTAACTCAAGAAATTAGAATGAAGAAATAAGGGGGCGGGAAGAGTGTCAGAAGAGAATCAGGTGCAGGCCGCAAATGCAGACTGCTGTGCTACAGGGGATCATGCCCGTCAGAGCCACCATTCCGAGAAGACGAAGAGTAATCTGATCACCCGGTTGAATCGGGTGGAAGGCCAGATCCGCGGGGTCAAGGGTATGATTGAGAGGGACACGTACTGTGATGATGTGCTTAATCAGATTGCTGCGATTCAGTCCGCGCTGAACAGCGTCGGCAAGCTTCTGCTGGAAGGGCATATGAAGAGCTGTGTTATAGAACGAATTCAAGCCGGAGAGATGGAAGTTATGGATGAACTGCTCGTGACGGTTAATAAATTAATGAAATAATTACGCGGGGAGGCAGCGAATATGGCAGAAATAACATTGAATGTACAGGGCATGTCTTGTCAGCACTGCGTTAAGGCAGTGGAAGGTGCCCTTAGTGAGGCTGGAGCAGCCGGCACAGTGGATCTAGCGTCCGGCACAGTTGCCGTCAAGTACGATGAGAGCAAAGTGACAGTCGAAGCGTTGAAAGAAGCGATTGAGGAGCAGGGTTACGACGTTGTCTAATTGTAGCCGCAAGACACGTTTGAAATCCGGCATGGTGCGGTCGTAATGCTGCTGTACCTTGATTGTTCTGAATAGAACAACACAAAAAGAGCCCGGTTAAGGGCTCTTTTTGTATGCGCTGCTTAAGTCGCGATGAATTAGAGTTCAACTGCCAAAGCGCTGAAGGTGATCGGTCCAATAACAGTAGCCGCGGTGCCTGGTGTAAGAAGCTCGACAGAAAGGGTATAGTCATGCGTTCCTGCGGCCACGCCCGGATCAATAGCTTGAAGCGTGGTCAGATAATATTTCTCGAAGCCGGCTTCAAAGCCTTGACGCGCATAATAAATTTCATGACCATCCCGGAAGATACGGAAGAGGACGCTGCCTGTTCCCAAATCCCCCCGGAAACCAACAGCAGCCACCAGCTCTACACGATTATTTGCCACTGGAGGAACCACAATTCTAACCTGCGAGATCCCTTGACCAGCAGGGGTCAACGGAATTGTAATAGCCGCTCCATCCGTAATTGGAGTTGGAACGTTAGTGCCATATGCCAATATCTGTGCCATTAATCTATCATCTCCTTCTTGGAATATACTGTATTGTATGCGGGGAGATAGATTCGGACTGGACGACTAGCATTATGTAAAAGCTGATTTTTGATAGATTTGAGTGGGATACGGTCTGAAATGTTCTTCTGCTGAAGATGAGAGTGGAGAGGCTTAATGTTATTATGTAAATGATTAGGGACCTTCCCTAATTCCGCTTCGTCACCTTCTTCATGGCGCTGACAAGCTTGTTTAGGCAAGGTCCCTAGGGTTAGTTTAGTAAACGTTTACGATTGCAGAAACAGTCTGATCCCCGTATTTGGCCGTAATGATGGCCGTTCCCCGGCTGATAGCGGTAATATTTCCTTGTGCATCAATGGTCAGAACATCGGGACGGCTTGAGCTGTAAGTAGCGCTGGAACTTACGTTGACAGCTTGTCCATTCTGATCATACGAGGTTACGACCGTGTCAAATGTATCTCCCAGGCTGATACTGTACTCTTCGGAGTCAAATTTGAGGCTGGATACCGGATCTCCTGGATTTTCTGATCCGCCCGAGTTAGCAGCGTTCAGCTTCACCAGCTTATTGCCCGTCAATGCGTAGATATCCTTATCGCCGATTTGGATGGCTTCCGCAACTTTACCTAGGTCCTTCGACCAAAGCAGCTTGCCGGAGGCATCGATTTGGAAGAGGCCGCGATCGGCCGCGAGCAGATAACCGTCTTTATCTTCAGTGACTTGGTTAACTTTACCGATGTCGTATGAATTTCTCCACAGCTTATTCCCTGTCTTATCCAATTTAAGGATCTCAATCTGTGAAGAACCATAATCAGGGGTAGAAGTAACCAGATAACCGTCATTCACAGCCTTGACCTGCCCCGGCAATTGAAGTGTCTTAATCCACAGCGTTTCTCCCGATGGACTCAGCTTCCAAAGTTTGACCGCACCTTCAATATTGGCGGATACAATGACATCGCCTTCTGGAGTTACATCTGCATTAGTTGCATCGAGAAAACCTGAAAATCCACTATCTTCACTGGACTTGATCCATTCGGTTTGACCTGAAGCGTTAATTTTACCAACTTTGGCGGGGATGGGAACATTGATTCCGCCTGGCGAGAGGGTGTACACGATACTTCCGTCATCACTTTCAACTATCGAATTCACACGTACCCAAGCTCCACCGCTTACTGTTTTTGCCCATAACACTTTCCCGTTCTGATCTACTTTAGTTATGAATGACGGATAATATTTAGGGATCATATCAACATATGTTCCGCTGAGCACGTAACCACCGTCTTTCGTAGGGGAGACATCGGAGATAATCACGGGTTTGGGAGCATCATCCCGATCCGCTTGATTATCCAACGTAATATTGCTGCTCCATGTTGAGTTACCTTGGTCATCCCAACGGGAAAGGTAGCCTAACAGACGACCCTCGCTATTCATGGAATCCCCGTTTAACCCGCCGATGGACAATTGATGGTTGGATGACTGTAAAATGCCGGTCAGCTGGATTTGCTCATCTCCAGCACCTTTCTGCCACACAATTTCAGGACTTGCGCTATCTGCCGATACCTGACCAGGGAGCGAGCTGGCTGCCATCACGAGTCCCATGAAGCCATATAATAGCCCTTTTTTTGCCTTCGTTCTCATGTTCACCTTCACTAAAATCCTCCTTTTTAATAAAAGAATAGATAATATGCCATCTATCAAAGTTCCAGATGTGACATATTAATACCATTAAATAGCATTACCGTAAATTGGTAAATCCTTCGTTTGTCATATTTTCAGATTCTACGAATTGATCCTATATGAGTACTGCGAGTAAAGAGATGCGGGTTATTGTACTCATGAGTAATGGAGGAGAGGAGGTAATATATGAGTACAACTTTAAAGAAGGTATGTACTTAGTAACGAATGTAACTGGTTGGGTTTGATGAAGAGAATAGAACCTTCTCCCCATAAGTACAGTGAGGAGAAGGTTCTGATGGGTATCCCTATTCGCTATGCCGAGGAACGAATCTGCTAGTCGCTTCTACGTTCTAATGCCCAGATTAATTGCCGGAAATAGTTAAATACCTGATGATCACCGCTAACCGTGATATTCCCCGTTCCAGCTCATCCATACTTGCATACGCATAGGACAGGCGCAGACAGTCTATTGCTTCAGGATCATATAGATGACCCGGATTCAGCAGGATGCCTTCCTTTAGCGCAGCTTCAAATAGCAGCCGAGGAGCAGGGGCGTTATACAGCTTCAGCCAAATATAGAATCCTCCCTGTGGCAGTTGCCACTCGGCTAAGTCCCCCATATGCCTGTCCAGCATAGCTGCGGCCGCGTCCCGGCGAGCTCTTAGCATGCCTCTAAGCGAGCTCATATGTTCCTCATGCATACCACTTGAGAACCACTCCCTCGCGGCCCATTGAGACAGTTGGCTGGAGCCATAATCTGTCTGCATCTTGAGATCGGCAAGTCTGTCAATTACGGGCTCCGGTCCTGCAATCCAGCCAATACGCAGACCTGGGCTCACCATCTTGGACAAGCTTCCCATATAGACAACCATACCCTTCTTATCTAGTGATTTCAGCGGCAGCGGAGGCGGCGTTTCAAGCCATAGCTCCCGGTACACGTCATCCTCCAGTACGGGTAGACTGAGTTCCGAACAGGCATCCAGCAGCTTTTGCCGCCGTGCTTCGCTCATTAGGATGCCGGTTGGATTATGGAAGGAAGGGATGGTGTAGAGCAGGGCCCCGCTGGACTGCCGGGCATAAGACGCGATCAGTGGGTCCCGAATTCCCTCGGCATCCATGGGGATGCCCCTAAGCTTCATGCCGGCGGACTGGAAGACGGGGACGGAATACAGATAGGAAGGCCGCTCTAGAAGCACGGAAGATCCTGGCTGCATTAGCCCAAGGGACACAAGCTGAAGGGCCTGCAGAGCCCCGGATACGATAAGGATCGACCGGGGTGAAGCCGAAATGCCGAGCGTGCGAAGACGCTCCGCGATCAGCTCACGCAAGCCAAGGTCACCGCCAGGCTCGCCGTAGCCGAGGTCCGGCGCACGGTGCTGCGCCATCGTCTGCAGCAGGCGCTGCATCCCCGCCTGCGGTAGCAGCTCCGGCGAGAGCTCGCCAGTGCCGAGGCGAATGATACCGGGCTGGAACTCAGCCCGGTTGATCTCCTGCACCGCCGGCAGGTTGGGCCGGTGGATGCTTGAGCTCACGTAGGCATTCCAGTCCGGCGGCTTCGCCGCCGCGAGAATGCCCCACGTTCCGCTTACCACACGCGTGCCTCCGCCGCGGTTGCCTTCAAGCAATCCGGCGGCGTTCAACTCATCCAGCGCCGTAACTACGGTGCTGCGGTTGACACCGAAGGAAGCCGCCAGGCTGCGCTGGGACGGCAGCCGGGTCCCAACCGGCCATTCACCGCTTGCGATGCTCTCCTTGATGTGCTGTTCAATCTGCAGGTGGAGCGGCACATTGGACTGCCGATTCGGCTTCCAATTGTCCAGCCGCATAGGTCATGACTCCTTCCTTAATCACTATATATTCAAACAGTATACTATTTGGTTGGTTCGTTAGCCATCCAAATGGCTGGAGCCAATCACCTATATAGAAGGTACACTAATATAGCCGAAAGAAAGTTCTGATTTGGAGGTTATGACTATGTTGGAAGCCGTATTACATGGGTTAATCCTGGCACTTGGGCTTATTTTGCCGCTGGGGGCGCAGAATGTATTTGTATTTAATCAGGGTGCGAGCTCAACCAGGTGGACAGAAGCTCTTCCAGTGGTTGTGGCAGCCTCCCTGTGTGATTCACTGTTAATTATTATGGCGGTATATGGGGTATCCCTGCTGCTGTTATCCATGGCGTGGCTAAAGACGATCCTGTTCACCGCAGGCATTCTATTTCTGCTCTATATGGGCTGGTCCATCTGGACAAGCGCTCCGAAGCGAGCCGCGTCTGAGACATTGAAGCTTCCTGCACGTAAGCAGATTCTGTTCGCCATCTCTGTGTCTCTGCTCAATCCCCATGCGATTATGGATACCGTAGGTGTGATCGGAACAAGCGCATTGCATTATGAAGGAGGTGTTAAGTGGGGTTTCACCTTGGCAACCCTGGCTATGTCCTGGATCTGGTTCGCGTCACTGGCCATAGCGGGAAAGTGGGTTGGCAAGCTGGACCGGGCTGGAGGAATTCTTAATATGATTAACAAAATTTCCGCCATTGTCATTTGGAGCGTGGCGGTCTATATGACGGTTCAGCTCATGACTTCCTCTCAAATTAACTAGAAGTGACGCAGATTAGTGATTGACAGGAAGAAGTCTCCGAAGTATATTTTAAACAAATGTTTTAAATGATTGTTTAGAACACGGAAATTAGACAAAGAGGAGAGATAAACCACATGCTGGAGACTTTTAAAGGATTAATCAAGAAGCCGCAGACTATTGTTGGAGTAGTCATGGCTTTGGCATTCCAGATCATTTTCTGCCTGGTATGGATGACTGGATACAATGGGGTCAATGACCGGGTGAAGGAGTTCAAGATCGCGGTAGTGAATGAGGATGGACAGTTGGGAGAGTCTCTGAGTAAGCAGCTCGCCGGGAAGCTTCCTTTCCAGGTCGTATCTATGAGTGCGGCTGAGGCGAGTGAAGGTCTGAACAGCCGGGAGCTTCAGATGATCGTAACGGTGCCGCAGCAGTTCAGCGCGGATCTGAAGACCCCCGGGAAGCAGGCGGAGCTTAAATATACGATTAACGAATCGAACCCTGTGACCGTCAAGAGCGCGATGCAGAGCGCGGCCAATTCCATAACGGCTTCCGTTAATGCGGGTGCTGCCGCTCAGGGAACCCAGGCTGTGCTTGAACAGCTCAAGATGCCTGCCGAACAGGCGGGGGCAACTTCCTCAGCGCTGACAGAGCGCGTGAATTCCGAGATTACTTTTACGAACAAGATCGATGGCATGAACAATCAGATGGTGCCGATGATGCTGGTGCTGGCCTCCTACGTCGGAGCCATGATTATGGGCATGAACGTCCAGCAGGGTGTGATGATGATGGGACCACGCACTTCGAAATGGCGGTTGTTCGGAGCCCGTATGCTGCTGAATGTGCTGTCTGCCGTGATTGTGTCGCTGGTGGGGTCATCCTTGGTTATGGCACTTGGCGGCCAGGCTGCGCATGGGTTCCTAAGTCTGTGGATGTTCCTTGGTTTGTTCGTCCTGACTTTTATGCTCTTCGCTCAAATGTTCCTGATTCTCTTCGGGATGGCCGGTATGCTGGTAAATGTAACGATGCTCTCCCTGCAGCTTGTGAGCTCTGGTGCTATGGTGCCGCGTCAGCTGCTGAGCGGCGCTTACCAGTGGATGGGTGAATTCCTTCCAGCATCTTATGCGGTGGAAGGTCTGATGAACCTCCAGTTCGGCGGTCCTTCCATTGGACCTGAAGTCACAGCCCTTCTGCTCATTAGCTTGATTAGCGTTGGGGTCAGTCTGCTTAGGGTAGCCTTGAAGCGGGAGCCGAAGTCAGATAAGACCAAGGAGCTGTCCACAGATCCGGTTGCAACTGCGGTGTAAGCTTAAGGAAGATATTATATATGACGCAGTCAAACAAGACATGTAGGTAAGGCGTAACGGAGGGGAAGCTTGGAACTGTAGGAGCGAAAGCGATCGCCTTTGTCTCCGGATTTCATCCGCCCTGCGGTACAAATCAAGAAATCCGGAGACAACAGCGGCCGAAAGTCCAAGCATTCCCCGTAGTTACGAATGTACCCACAAATGTGTACATTTTAACTGCGTCTTATATAGGTGATAGATGCCTGTGATCCGGGAGTGACCGTGCCGGACGCAGGCTTTTTCACATGAGCCAGCCTTGCGTATGCGGTTACAAAGACGCATAATGGGACTAGAATTAGTAGAGGGGATTCTGGGCAATGAATCATAACGATTGCGACATCAAGATGCGTATCCTGTTATCCGCCAAGAAGCTTTTTGCCAAACAGGGGTATGAGGGCACGAGTGTACGGCAGATCTGTGAGGATGCGGGGGCCAATGTGGCGCTGATCTCTTACCATTTCGGGGGGAAAGAAAAGGTGTTCACAGCCTTGTTCGAGAAGTTCTTCCCGGGTAAATTAATGAGCGATTACAGCGAGCAGCTTAGCGAACCGCTTCCGGGTCTTCGGCTGCTCATCTCGGAGGTTATTCATTTCACCTTTAAGGATAGGGAGCTTAGCAGTATTATTCAGCAGGAAGTGATGCTGGATTCACCCCGCAGGGATATCGTCATGGAATTTTTGTATCCGGTATGGAGCAAGGTAAAGGAACTGCTGATCGAAGGGAAGGAAGAGGGCCTGTTCGATTTCGACTCGCTGAGCAATACGCTGCTTATGGTAATAGGAGCGGCTCTTGCCCACAAACGGGTATATGATTTTGAACGCTTAATTGCAGATGAAGAGATGAACCCGGAGCAAATCCCGGAACAGACAGTCAAATTTATTCTAAGAGGGTTAGGAGTGAATGAGGTATGAATGACACCATCGCCTTACTCAAAAGTCACCGGTCGATCCGGAAATTCAAAGATAAGCCGCTGGGCAAGAGTATGGTGGAGCAGATTATCAGCGCCGGTCAGGCTGCCTCTACCTCTAGCAATGTGCAGGCCTTCAGTGTTGTGGCCATAACAGATACAGAGCGGAAAGGAATTCTGTCGGAGCTCGCAGGGAATCAGGCTTATATCCGGGAGTGTCCCGTCTTCCTGGTATGGTGTGCGGATCTGCACCGCCTGAAATATACGGCAGAGAAGCACCGTCCTGGTCAGGAGTCCTATGAGGATGTGACCGAGAGCTTCATCATCGCGACAGTGGATACCGCGCTCGCCGCGCAGAACGCCGCTGTGGCCGCGGAGTCGCTGGGTCTTGGAATTGTATACATCGGCGCAATTCGTAACCGGATTGACGAAGTGGCCGACCTGCTGGAACTGCCGGATCTCGTATATCCCGTGTTCGGGATGTGTCTGGGTTATCCAGACCAGGAGCCGGGTCTTCGTCCTAGATTACCGGTCTCGGCGGTCCTGCATTGGGATGAATACGATACAGACAAGACGGAAGATCAGGTTGAGCTCTATGACAAGACGATGTCAGGGTATCTGCGCGAACGCACTGGTGGACAGAAGGACACGCCTTGGTCGGAGCTGATGGCCGAGAAGCTGACTCAGCCAGCGCGCCTGCATATGCGGGAGTTTTTGCAGAAGAGAGGCTTTGAACTAAAGTGAGTTTTTTTGCATATGAGTAACCGGGATCGTGAGCACAGGCTCCGGTCCTTTTTTGTGCTCTAGATAATGAAGCTAGAGTAAAGACTTACATGAAGGCGGGCAGCGGCTGAGAGTTCAGCGTTCCCCGCGGTTGCCTGTGCATTCAACAATGCAGCTATTGCAGCTGCTCTTTAAATATGGGATATAATGTAACGTGTAGATTAAGCGACGTAGATTTTTTATCCGAGATAAAAAGGAGGATGCTGCGGATGAGCATTTATGAGGCGGACGCGTACGTGAGGAGCATCGAGCTGGATAGGATCCGGATTCCTTCTTATCAGCAGTATCCGTTCAACCTGGGGGCGGTTCGGCATCTGCACAGTCTGAAGCTTCATCCTAAGGTTACGTATATCATCGGGGAGAACGGAATGGGCAAGTCCACATTGATGGAAGCGATGGCCGTTGCCTGGGGCTTCAATCCTGAGGGAGGTACGAAGAACTTCAACTTCTCCACCCAGGCCACGCACTCTCCGCTGCACGAATATATCCGCTTGGTTCGGGGCAGGAACAGACCGCGGGACGGGTTCTTCTTCCGGGCGGAGAGCTATTATAATTTGGCGACGAATATGGAGGTGCTGGACCGGGAAGTCTCGAATGCCCGACTTATAAAAGATTCATACGGCGGCAAATCGCTGCATGAGCAGTCGCACGGCGAGTCCTTTTTGGCGGCCTTCCTCCACCGGTTCGGGGGACGGGGGCTCTACATCCTGGACGAGCCGGAGGCCGCGCTGTCCCCACTGCGGCAGATGGCCATGCTGGCGCGGATCCATGAGCTGGTAGAGCGGAATTCCCAGTTCATCATCTCCACGCATTCTCCGATTCTTATGGCGTATCCCGATTCGACTATTTACAATCTGACGGCCGAGGGGATGGAGGTTACTTCACTGGAAGAGACGGACCATTACATTATCATGAAAGAGTTCCTAAATAATAAGGATAAAATGCTGCGTGAGCTGTTCGATTAATGAAGAGCAGACTCAGCTGAGAATGGGGTATTCCCAAAGTCCAAGCTGTCCCTTCGCTGGAATGAACTCAGGGAGCAGGGTCATATCCTCAACTTCCCAAGCGAAATGATCGACCCTGTAATCACCGAACAGGTAGTCATTCCCTTTAACCTCTTGACCCTCCTCCAATACTGCGGAATCCCCGCTATTCCCGGTAACCCTGTAACAATTTACAAGACGGCAAGTTGCCAGGATTACGCCAGTTGGCAGCTTCGTCTCGGTATAGCCATGCTTGGCAAGGACTGAGAATACAGGCTCGTCACGGCAGGCTGCCTTGTCTGTTCTTAAGCTGGCATGAATCGCGAGCGGTCCGCGGTAACGTGTTCTCCACGACCTTGTTTCATATTTGATTTCCCCGAGAACAAAGAGGCTTGCCCAAGGCTGAATCATCGACAGTACCTTCAAGAAATTATCCCCTGTCATTTTAGCTTTTTGTTTAGATTACCCTATAGTTAGTGAAGTACACCTATCGTCAATTTATGAAATTGATAGCGCAAACTTAATAACAGGGTTAACCATTAATGGTATGAATGAGAAAAAGCCCTCGATTAGAGGGCTTGTGTCGCATAAGCAGAGATGTAAGGGCATAGCAGCTAATGTTCACATTTAATAGTAGAACCGCTTCGTATTCGCGTACAGCATCGTCTCCGCTTGCTGGGGTGTGATTCCGTGAATCGCCCCGTAAGCCGCGATGACGTCTCTCACCATCCGCGGGTGGGTCACTTGACCCTTGAAAAGTCCTTCAAATGGCCAAGGTCCATCGGTCTCTGCCATCACAAGATGCTTCGGATAACGCTCTGCCAGCTCTCTGATCTCCGGCTCATACAGCAGGTCGGGGGTGAAGGAAATATAATAGCCCTGGCTGGCCATACGCTTAATCGTGTGCGGCGCTCCCTTGAACCAGTGGAAATGCGCCCGGGTAATCCGGTGCTTCTCCAGCAGGTCGCAGACGAGATCCGCATCTTCATAGACGGCGTGCAGAACGACGGGCTTATCCAGACGGGCGGCCAGAGCGAGCAGTCTGTCCAACAGGTGAAGATAAGGGGCATTGTCCCAAGCTTCACCGCGTTCCGTGGTCTCTAGCCGGGAGTAATAGGGGAGACCGATCTCGCCGACAGCCGCCATCTGATCTGCATGCTGCTCGATCCACTGTATCAGCTTGTCCACGTCGTGTTCAGACGGTAGTTCCTGCTCGGGGTGAAACCCGTAAGCAGGCCGGACGATGCCCGGGTATTGCATGGCCAGCTTCTGATTCTGCTGCGAGGATTCCAGGTTCATCGAGACGGCAACTAAGGACTCCACACCGCTGGCTGCAAGCTCACCAAGCAGCTTGGTGCGGATGTGCTCATCATAGAGATCGAGGTGAATATGGGCGTCGATTATTTTATTCAGCATAGGAGCGGCTCCCTTCAAGCATTTTCTTCTGTTCCTCCCGCATGTACTGCGTCAGCTCCCGCTTCAGGGCGAGGAAGGAAGGGCTCTCTGTAATCTCGTCCCGGCGCGGCCTTGGAAAAGGAACGTTAACCTTATGCAGCACCGCAGCCGGACGGCTCGAGAACAGATATACCGTATCCGACAGCAGCAGAGCTTCCTCAATACTGTGAGTAATGAACAGCACCGAGCGCTTATTCTCTTCCCAGATATTCAACAGCCAATGCTGCATGTCGCTCCGGGTCAGCGCATCAAGTGCGCTGAAGGGTTCATCCAGGCACATCACTTCCTGTCTGCCCAGCAGTCCGCGAAGGAAGGAGGCGCGCTGCTGCATGCCGCCGGACAGCTTGTGCGGATAGGAGCTCTCGAATCCACCAAGTCCTGCGCGAAGCAGCCATTCTCTAGCCTCCGCCCGGGCCTCCTTAACCGTTACACCGTCTACTTCCATCGCCAGAATCACATTATCTTCAATTGTCCGCCAAGGGAATAAAGCCGGCTGCTGGGGAACATAACTGATATGTCCCTTCTGCCCGGTGATATCCTGGCCTTGCAGCAGAATTTGGCCCTGATCCGGCTCGGTCAGACCGCCGATCAGGTGGAACAAGGTACTCTTGCCGCTGCCTGACGGGCCAACGATGGACACGAACTCACCTTGCGCAACCGATAGCGAGATGTCCTTCAGCACCGGCAGGCTCTGACGCTTGTCCCGGAAGCTCTTGCTAAGGCCACGAACCTCGAGTGCAGGAACTGGAATAGAGGACCCCGGTTCATCCGTTGTTGACTTGTCCATAATCTTCCCTCCTTATTTATTCTTCTGTTCAGGCTTATAACGGATTAACCATTTCTCCAGGAGCACAATAAGTGTGAACAGCAGCAGACTCATGACTACAATAATCATAATGGCAACAAAGATCCGGTCCGTTCGAAATGAGGATTTCTGCATCAGCATATACTGGCCGATGCCGCTCCCGCTTCCCATCCATTCCGCAATAATGGCTCCCATAACGCTGTAGGTGGAGGCGATCTTAACTCCGGAGAGGATGGAAGGAAGCGCATAGGGAAGCTCGAGCTTCCTGAAGATCTGCCCTCTACTGGCCCCGATCATTCGCATATAGTTGAGCATCACATGATCGGTCCGCGATAGTCCATCCAGGGTTGCAACCGCGACCGGGAAGAAGCAGACGAGCGTGATAATAATAAGCTTGGGCGTCAGATCAAAGCCGAACCAGACGACCAGCAGAGGAGCCAGCGCGATTGTGGGGATGTTCTGACTCAGAATAATCAGCGGATACAGAGCTGACTTCAAGATAGGTATGAAATGAAGTGTAATTGCAATGATAAGTCCTACGGCAAGGCCAATGACGAGTCCAAGCAAAGTGAGCTGAAGAGTGGCGAGGGTCTTGTCCCATAGATTGGCCGGATTGGCTGCCGCTTCCCTTCCAATATCGGCGGGACTCGGAAGCAGCCATTTATCAGTAACGAATAACGAGGTTCCAATCTGCCAGGCGAGAATAAACAAGATGACCGCCACTAGGGGCGGCCATACTATTTTGAACCAGGATCTCATGGACGGTATTTCTCCGTCAGCTTATCCATACTCGCACCTTCGGGTGTGTACAGAATCTTGATCTGCGAAATAATGCTTGGACTGCCGAACTCTATCACCGCTTCATTCATCTTCTTCACAATATCCAGGAGCTCGCTCAGTTCCCCTTCCATCGTTGTCTCAAGGGCGTTCACTTGATGCTTCACACCGGAAGCCTGAATAACCTCAATGGCCCTGTCGACGTAAGGAATCACATCCTCACCGCCCGGGGTCTTCGGAATAATCTGTATACTTAGCAGGGTGTTGGCCATGGTTGATCTTCCTTCCTATATGGATTGGATAGGTGCTTGATCTGGTTGTCTGCCTTACTTGGCTTCAGGCAGATAATCATTGGAGAATGCCTTGCTTGCGTCCAGAGGCTTATCCAGCAGCTTGCGTTCATACATCCAATCAGAGTAATTCTTCCATACGGATTCTTTCTGTTCTCCCCAACGTCGGGCATCATCCTTGTACCGGGGGCTTAGCCACTTCTGGCTGGCCACAACCAGCTTCTCGTCCAGGTCCGGTGCAGCCTTAAGCAGAATCTTGGCTGCCTCTTCCGGATGGTCGATGGCATACTCATAACCTTTGGAGGTTGCGTCCATGAAGGCTTTGACCATTTCCGGGTCGCTCGCGATGAGCTTCTCACTGGAAGCGATGACTGGTGTGTAATAGTCAAGCTTGTCTGAGTAGTCCTTGACGTAGAGCATATCCAGCGGTTGTCCGCGAAGCTGTGCCTCGATTCCGGTCCACCCATAATAGATCCAGGCGAAGTCAATATCCCGCTTCACAGCTGTGAAATAATCGGCATTACCGATATTGATATTGGTAACTTTGGAGACGTCAGCACCCTGGAGCTCCATGATCGATTTCATTACCGCTTCTTCCACAGGGGATCCCCAGCCGCCATATTTCTTCCCTTCGAAGTCTTTGGGAGATTTGATCTTGCGGTCAACCGGGGCTGCAAAGCCCGAGGTGTTGTGCTGAATCACGGCCGCCAGGGATACCAGCGGCACGTTCTGTGTGCGGCCTTGAGTAATGCTCTCCTGATAGCTGACACCGAACTGGGCGGCACCCGAAGCAATCATGGAATCAGCCGATCCGCTTCCGGGCTGAATAATATCCACGTTCAGTCCAGCATCCTTATAGTACCCAAGCTCTTTGGCGGCAAAAAGGCCGGTGTGATTCGTATTCGGAGTCCAGTCGAGCACGACCTTGATCTCCTTCAGCTCCTTCGTCTTCTCGGCAGCGGGAGTTGATGTGGTACCGGTTGCGGCGCTGCCGCTGTCCGCTTGCTTTGGAGCTCCGCAGCCCGCCGCTGCAAGTACAACAACACAGCTGAGCAGAAGCAGACTCCATATTCTCTTTTTCATTAGTATTCGCCCCTTCTTCCTAGAAATTCTACCTTGCTCCTGACCGTTAACCCGAGCTGTTATATGGAATGGACTATCCATATAGATGATGTAATGCAATAGAAAAAGGCGTCCTGGACAGGACGCCTTCATGCGCATGAAAGATTGGATTCACCAAACATTTCCCGTTCCTACGCTGGCATTATCCAGATCAGGTCTACGGGTTAGCATCTTGGGGATGCACTCTCAGCCGGCCTAATTCCAGCTCCCCGGGTCTTTGAAGTTATTACTAGAAGTATTATAGTCCCACCCCCGGACCTTGTCCAGTAAAGGGTCGCGTCAACGGTTCATCTTGCCCGCCTATGGGTACACTAACGGTGAGCGCCATTTTGAAATAGGAAGGGAGCAATGAGCATGGATCGTCAGCATTTGGAATCGCAGATTGAACAAGCCCTGAAGGATAATAAGTTTGGTTCCTTCGGAACCGTTGAGAACGGTGGCCCCAAGGTGCGTTACATGGCTATTTACCATGAGGGACTGACTATATACCTGGCTACCGACCGCAAGACGCATAAGGTGGAAGAGCTACAGAACAACCCCAAGGCAGCGCTGCTGCTAGGATATGAGCAGGGAGGAACGGGGGATATTGTTGAGATTGAGGGCGAGGCAACCATCAGCAGTGAGGACAGCCTCAAGTCCAAGGTCTGGAAGGATGAGTTCAAGAAGTATCTGGACGGACCGGATGATCCGGACTATGTAGTCATCAAGCTGGTGCCTTCGCGTATCGAATTCGTACCCCAGGGCTCTGACCGTCAGGTCTGGACCGCCTCATAATTCAAAGTTAATAACGATACCCGGGACAGCTTGTTCCGGGTTTTCTGGGCGTGCCGAGGCTAGTGAAGAGACGTATTGCAGCGCTTACTTTTTTCTTCCATTTTATCCACTTGGTTCCGGTTAGTATTTGCTTTTTGCTGGAAATAAGATTATAATAAAGTTAATTGACTCTTGGGGGATATTCTCATATTGAAAAGAGTGTCACTTACAACCTGGAACTTTTTTCAATGTGTGAATTTTTTTTATGGAAAAAAGGAGCATATTAATTTTTTTCACTTTTAGGGAGGCTACCCCAAATGGAAACAGGAACAGTTAAATGGTTCAACGCTGAGAAAGGCTTTGGCTTCATCGAAGTTGAAGGCGGCAACGATGTATTCGTGCATTTCAGCGCAATCACTGGCGAAGGCTTCAAGACGCTTGACGAAGGACAGCGCGTACAATTCAACGTTGTTCAAGGCAACCGCGGACCGCAAGCCGAGAACGTTGTAAAACTGTAACGCGAACCATACTGCCCTTAACGTGTGCGTTAGGGGCAGTTTTTTCTTTTTTTATTTAGAGGTTGGAACAGAAGGAGGATAATCATGAATTATCGAAAGAAAACGTTAGAAGAAGTTCCTGAGGAGATCACGCCGATTTGGTCCTGCACCAATGACAGTTGCAACGGATGGATGAGGGATAATTTTGCGTTTGACTACACTCCTGCTTGCCCTCTATGTTCTTCTGAGATGGAGAAGAGTTCAAAGATGCTTCCCTTGCTTGTTAACAACAATGCCGATATGAAGTCGCTCAAGAAGGGTGTTCAGATCGATCAGTAAGCTTGATATCCGTAAGTCTCATACCACATCAAGGCCTCCGTATTCAATACGGGGGCCTTTTATAGTGGTGAACAGACCCGCTCGGCCTGGTTCCGGACCAATCCATGCGTCTAACGCTGGAACAGCTCAATCCATTCCTTCTCAGGTCCATAGATGAAGAAGTAACGGTATCCGTTAGGCAGTGTGGTAATCTCCGAGTCAATGAATTGAACCTGATCGAAGGATTTAATACGCCGGAATTCTTCCTCGATATCCGGAACTGTAATAGCAAAGTGATGCACAGTCGCTTCCGAAGGCAGCGTATCGCTGTAACCTTGGATCAGTTCAATCTCCGTTTCGTTGCTGCCCCCGAATCCAAGGAAGGCCAGCTTGAAAATCCCGTTGGAATGCAGAAGAGTCCCCTTTAGCTCAAATCCCAGAATTTCCGTATAGAACCGGATCGAAGCATCAATATCCCGAACTACTATCCCGACGTGATCAACTTTCCGCTGTGTCATATGTACCATGCTCCTTCTCAATCATAAATTTATAACGATTATGCGAGTATAAAACCAACTTGTCAAGTAGGATTAATGCAATTAATTCTAAATGGGATGAAATATATGTATTGACAGGCGGTGTGGTTAGTTTTACCATAAGATAAATTCCGGTTAAGTTGCTTGGTTTACTTGTATATGAGATAGCCGAAATCAATGAATTGGGGGAATTTATATGAAAAAATGGCTTAGCTTAATGCTGATCACGGTTGTACTATTCGTGTCGGCATGCACCAATGAACAATCCGGCTCCAATCAGAAGGCGGATGTTCAGGCCAATACGAGCGACAAGAACAACTCAGCAGCTGCGCCTGCTGCCGGTGGAGAGAATAAGACTAATGCAGAGCAGACAACAGGAACTACCGGAGCCACAGCAGGGAGCGCGGAGCTTCCCGAGAAGCTGAACAAGCCTGTGCGCATTGCACTTGTTACACGGATTACGTCTGGATCGTTCTTCAATTCTTACAATAAGGGAGTCCAGGAGCAAGTTGATGCATTTGGCGGTGAATTGAAAATCTATGATTCTGCGAATGACCTTGCCAAGATGGCTTCCAATATTGAAGCTGCCATCAACGAGAAGGTGGATGCGATTCTTGTTAATAACGGAACAGCCCAGGCTCTGGAGCCTGCGGTGAAAAAGGCACTGGCTGCGGGTATCCCGGTAGTGGCCTATGACAGTGATCTTAATCTGCCTGGTGTATCTGCAATTAATCAGGACGATTACTTGCTGGCCTGGCAGTCGCTTAAGAAGCTCGCGGGTGATCTGAATGGCAAGGGGGATATTGCTGTACTGTGGGTAGCTGGTTATCTGCCTATGGAGCGCCGTCAAGTCATCATTGACGCTTTCAAGAAGCGGTATCCGAACATTAAGGAAGTCGCCCGGTTCGGAAGTGTCACATCGAATACTTCTTTGGATACCCAGGCTCAGGTCGAGGCACTGCTGAAGAAATATCCGAATCCCGGAGACCTGGATGCAATCTATTCGAACTGGAACGAATTCACCCGTGGTGCGCTTCAAGCCCTGAAGCAGGCTGGTCGCACGGATATTAAAGTGTACGGAATTGATTTGACTGACGAAGAGCTCCCTCTATTCCAAGATCCGAACAGCCCGTGGCAGGCGGCTTCCGCTACTAACCCGGGAGATGTAGGTAAGGTTCAAGCCCGGCTTGCTTATCAGAAAATTGCCGGTGAGCAGGTGCCGGAGGATGTGTCTATTGAGCCGCATCTTATTGACCGTACTGTGCTTCCCAAAGAGAAAATATCGTTCACCGATCTGGATAAATATGTCCCGGGCTGGGGCAAATCAGACGAAGCCCGCTCTCCGTGGATGGCCGAGCTGGAGAAAGGCTCAGCGAAATGACGCTGAAGCTTCACGGAATTTCGCATGACTTCGGCGGCGGACCCGTTCTCCAGGAGGCTGACCTCGCGGTCCATCCCGGAGAAGTGCATGCATTGCTTGGCATGAATGGAGCAGGCAAAAGCACTCTGATGCATATTGCAGCAGGCCTGTATTCTCCGCTTGAAGGGACGGTTGAAATTAACGGCGAGCGGGTTGTCTTGGAGGGGCCATCAGATGCGGTCTCCAAAGGTGTGGTGTTCCTTACCCAGGAAGTGGATCGGGGCCTAGTCCCGCAGCTGTCTGTTCATGAGAATCTGACCGTATCCCTCTTAAGGAGTGAACGGGCATTCTTGTTCCGCAAGAGATTGAACAGGCAGAGGGCAGCAGAGCTGCTTAAGGAGTACGGCCTTGTTATAGATGTTGATCAGCCAGTAAGCCGGTTGTCTCTCTATGAGAAGCAGATGTTATCGATTGTTCGCGCGGTAAGTAATCAGGCGAAATACTTGCTGCTTGATGAACCTACGGCGGCATTTGACCGGAAAGAGGCTGAGCGGTTCTACCAGGTGGTTCGTCAGCTGCAGGAACAGGGGATTGGGATTGTACTCATCTCGCACAAGCTGCATGAGGTGTTCTCATTAGCTGATGTTATTACGGTCCTTCGGGGAGGGAAGACGGTACTGCAGCTTCCTTCCCGGGAGACAACACCAGAAGAAGTGGTTGAAGCGATGACAGGGGGAGAGTCGATCATTGACCGACGGGCAAGACCTAGCGGCGAAGCCGCGCCGATTAAGTTCGAAGTAAGAGAGCTTCGCCTGGATGAGGGTCATCCGGGAATCAATCTTCAGATCAGAGAAGGAGAGATCCTGACCGTATTTGGTCTGCTCGGAAGCGGGAAGACGGAACTCGCGGAGAAGCTGTTCGGCGTACGGGGCAGCTATAAAGCCGGCCTTATGGGCGAGGAGCGCCGTATCGGCAGCACTTCCGAGGCTGTAAGCAATGGAATCGCCTTCGTGCCCGAGGAGCGGGGGCGCCATGGAATATGGAAGAGAGAGGATATAAGGACTCATCTGGCTTTATCCTTTAGAGGCCTGATCTCGAAGTCCCGGGAACTGAGGTACAGCCGGGATTTGATAGCGTCGTTCACGATTCGTCCCAGCTCTCCTTCTCATTTGGCCGGACAGCTGAGTGGAGGCAACCAGCAGAAGGTAGCCATCGCGAAGTGGTTCGCAGCCAAGAGGGATCTGGTTATATTCGATGAGCCTATGAAAGGGATTGATGTTGCCGCAAGAGAGGCAATATTCCAAATGATCGAATCCCTGGCCAACCAGGGAACATCGATTCTATATTTTACGGCAGAACCGGACGAGGCGCTGCGGATCTCTGATCGAATTCTGATTCTGGCAGACAGGCAGATCCAGGGTGAGTATGACCCGTTCGATACTACGATGGATGAGCTGCTGCTTGCAGCAGACAAGGAGGCCAAGGCAGTTGAGCACAGTTAAAGTACTACGGCCCGTTAGGGCTGTTAATCCGGTTACCGGGTATATTTTTCGTTATGGGGCTGTCATTACTATTATCGGGGTCATCGCGTTCTTCTCTATCGTGAACGATCACTTTCTAACCTACAATAATCTGAAGGATATCCTTAAAGCAATCTCGATAACGACGTTCCTTGCCCTGGGCGTTACTTTCAGTCTGGTCGTAGACGGATTTGATGTCTCCGTGGGTTCCACAACCAGCCTGGCAACGATTGCCGCGGCATCGGCACTGATTCTTCACCGTCAGGAACTGCTTGTCACCCTGTTAATTCCCCTGTTGTGCGGAGTGCTCGTTGGCCTGTTCAATGCCCTGCTCGTAGTGAAAATCAAACTTCCCGATCTGCTGGCAACTCTAGCGGTGATGTATATCGTGAACGGGATCCAGATGACCTATACCAAAGGTTATTCCATCTACGAGGGAATGCCGGGAGCGGAGGGGGAACAGACGGGCAAGTTCATACCCTCGTTCCTGTTCATCGGACAAGGCGAGGTCTTGGGTATTCCGGTAGCAGTTATCCTCATGCTGATCTTCGTGCTGATTGCTTATCTGTTTCTGGAAAAGACAACGTTAGGACGTCATATGTACATGGTAGGCGGGAATCCCGAGGCCGCTAATCTGTTCGGAATTCCGGTCAACCGTTACCGGGTTCTTGCCTATGTGATCAGCGGCCTGTTCGCCGCAATCGGCGGGATTGTGCTGGCCAGCCGCATTGGTACCGGACAGGTCTCAGCAGGGGCCCCGCTGCTGATGGATGCGGTAGCTGCCGCTTATATCGGCTACGCCTTGTTCGGAGAGAAACGGCCGCACGTGGTAGGTACACTGCTCGGTTCAATTCTGATCGGTGTACTGCTAAATGGTCTTACGATGATGAATGTGCCTTACTTCGCTCAAGACATTGTTAAAGGTTCTATTCTTGTCTTGGCGCTGGCATTCTCATTCTTACGCAAGGATAGACAATAACCTGGATTGGGAGGGATCGAGATGGAGACAAGAAGGCTTGGAAAGAGTGATCTGCATACGTCTGTCATCGGATTCGGAGCCTGGGCTGCCGGGAAGGCCGGCTGGGGCGATGTATCGGATAACCAGATTGAACGCGCGATTCATAGGGCGCATGAACTGGGTGTGAACTTCTTCGATACCGCACCTGTGTACGGGTTCGGGGAATCGGAGCAAATTGTGGGGCGGACATTGAAGCCCATTAGAGACAAGGTCATACTGGCAACCAAATTTGGTCTGACCTGGGACGATGCGGGGAGCATCCGGAATGATGTATCCAGAGAGAATATTGTTCGTGAAGTCGAGGATAGTCTGCGCCGGCTGCAGACGGACTATATTGACTTATATCAGGTGCATTGGCCGGATCCGTCGGGGGCTACCCCGTTTGAAGAGACCTTTGATACACTGAACCAGCTGGCTCAGCAGGGTAAGATCCGCTATATCGGTGTGTCCAACTTCTCAGTGGAACAGCTGACCAAAGCGGCGGCCATATCCCCCGTGGTGTCACTGCAATCTCTGTATAACATCCTTCAGAGAGATGTGGAGCAAGGGCCTCTCCCTTACGCGGCAGAGAAGGGGATTGGATTCATCCCCTACAGCCCTTTGGCCCAAGGCCTTCTTACGGGCAAGTTTAATCCGGGGAACAAGCCAAAGGAGGACGACGTGCGATCTGTGCTGAATCCGTTATTTGGGGAAGCTGAGTATGAGCTTAACCTTACGAAGGTTCAGAAGCTAAGTGAGATTGCCGGACGTTATGGAAAGCCTCTGGGACAGCTGGCTATCAACTGGCTGCTGGCTAACCCGGCAGTAAGCAGTGTCATTGCCGGAGCGAAGACGGCGGAGCAGGTAGAAGAGAACGCCGGTGCAGCCCAGTGGAAGATCACGGCGGAGGATGTTGAGGAGATTAATCAGCTGCTCTTAACAAATTGAGCAGATACAGCAAGAAAGGGATGTCCCACGCAGCCACTGAGTGGCTTGCGGGACATCCCTTTTGCAGTTATCGATTGGCTGGAACTGAATCTTTGAGAATGGTCTGATAATGCTTCCACATGAACAACCGCCAGCGAAGGATCATTCCGTAAGCCAGCAGGAAGAATAGAGCACCCGTCTGCGGTACGGAGATGTACTGCTCGATGAATTCATGAAGCAGCATTCTTACAGCGAGCAGTCCAAGCAAGACCAGAATGAAGCTGCGGGAACGCTGTACAAATACCTGCCCATCCACGAGCTCGAACTTGGTGCTGCGGATCAGTGGATAAGAGAATAACAGCCATCCAATCGCAAAAGCAACAATGCCCCATAACCAGGGAATGCGGACAGCAGGAACAACGAACATGAAGAATCCTGTTGTCATACCTACCGGGGGCATGACGATTTTCTTTATCGTTACCGGCCTGTCACTCGCCTTGATCCGGATGAATATAGCTAGCAGGGCCATAATTAGAGTACCCGCTGTGGCAGCGATTTGTAGATACGTAGGACTGAGCTGCATAATTTCAGGCCCCTTTCAATAGATGAACATTCTGTATTTCATTATATCACAATAAAGCCGCAGGGTTGAATAAAAGAACGGCTTACAGAGATGACACGGCTCTAAAAGGGTAATTAGAATTGAGATAATAGAATTGAAGGAAAAAGGAGACCTGTGGAATATGACGAACAGTAATCTGGCGAATGAAACTTTGTTGTATGTTGGCAGTTATGCTTCGGCCGAAGATGGAGGCATTCACCTGGCTTCCTTTAATAAAGAGACGGGAGAGCTTAAGTTCATTCACAGCACACCCGGGATTGAGAACCCTTCCTTTGTCATTGTGAATGATGAGGGAACCAGGCTGTATGCCGTTGCCGAACTGGAGGACGGGCAGGTTGCCGCTTATGAGATTAACCAGGAAGATGGAAGTCTTCGGGAACTGGGCCGGGAGTCGACTGGCGGATTCGCGCCTTGTTACATATCTTATACTCCCGGACCGGAAGGCCAACTATTCTCCGTCAACTATATGAGCGCAGAGGTGAGCAGTTACTATCTGGACGGGAACGGGGCAATCAAGGGGCTCGCTTCCCGGGTCAAGCATGTGGGGAAGGGACTGAGGGAAGATCGGCAGGAGGCCGCCCACACGCACTCCATTGTGCTTGACCGTAACGGCAGGTTCGCCTACGTATCGGATCTGGGCATGGATCAGATTGTTGTCTACCGTGTGGAGGACGGCAAGCTTGTGACACACAGGGAGATCAAGCTTCCGCCAGGTTCAGGACCAAGGCACTTCAAGATTCATCCATCAGGCCAGTGGGCTTACGGAATTAATGAGCTTAACAACACGGTGACTGCCTATTCTATAGATGAGCCCCGGGGGGACTTGGAGATACTCCAGCATATTTCTACAATCCCGGAGGACTTCGCGTCAGAGACAACAAGCGCGGAAGTGGCCATTTCCCCATGCGGACGCTTTCTGTATGGCTCGAACCGGGGACATGACAGCCTTGTGCGCTACCGGATTGACCAGGAGAGCGGCAAGCTGTCTGATCCTCAGTGGGTACCTAGTGGGGGAGAAGGACCGCGGCACTTCCTGATCGTCCCAGGCGGCTATCTTCTGGCAGCCCATCAATATAGTGATAACTTGGTCAGCTTCCGGATTGATGCTGAGACAGGCATTCCAAGTGCAACCGGCTATGAGCTTCGTCTTGGCAAGCCGGTCTGCATTGCACTGGCCAAGCCCTCGGAGGGCTGAGGAACAGGCGTCGGCACGCAAGCAAGACACCACAGACAGGATTGGCTGACTGTGGTTTTTTGCTGTGTGGAGAAGTGCAAGTATTTTAGCGTAGTGACGCAAAAAAGGTTTGACAATATATGTGACATACAATTAAAATAACAATCATAACTTACTAAACAGGTAGGATTAATTTTAAATTTAGCTTAAGGTACTTCAAGATAGAGGAACGCTCTAGAGGACTTGGCAGGCACGGGCAGCCGCTCGGTTTGACACTTGAGCACTGGGGCGTTTCTTTGTCGTACACCCACACTTCAATGAACAGTCAGATGGTGCAAGAGCCAGATCATTTTCAGAGATAAGAGTACGTTCAAAAGGGGAGTGAGAGGAATGAAGAGAGGTTTGAGAAAAGGGATTATTGTAAGTCTTGTGCTGGCTATGTCTGTGGTGACTGCCGCCTGCGGTACAAGCTCGGGCAAAGGCGATAATACCGTGGAACTGCTGAATGTATCTTATGATCCGACCCGTGAACTCTATGAAAATTATAACAAGGTATTCTCGGCGTACTGGGAGAAAGAGAAAGGGCAGAAGGTTAAGATCAAGCAGTCCCATGGAGGCTCAGGCAAGCAGGGGCGTGCGGTGATCGATGGCCTGAAAGCCGACGTAGTCACCTTGGCGCTGGGATATGATATCGACGCTATTCAGAAGAAGGGGCTTATCAAGGAAGGGTGGCAGAGCAAGTTCGAGGGGAACAGCTCGCCTTATACGTCAACAATTGTCTTCCTGGTGCGCAAAGGCAATCCGAAAGGAATCAAGGACTGGGATGATCTGATCAAAGGTGATACTGAGGTCATCACGCCAAATCCTAAGACCTCCGGTGGAGCACGCTGGAATTACCTGGCTGCTTGGGGTTATGCCCTCCATCATAATAACAATGATCAGAACAAAGCGAAGGAATTCGTTCAGGAGCTGTTCAAGCATGTGCCAGTTCTCGATACTGGAGCGCGCGGAGCTACGACTACCTTTGTAGAACGCGGGATCGGCGATGTCCTTATTGCCTGGGAGAACGAAGCCCTGCTGTCTATGAAGGAACTCGGATCCGGCAAGCTGGATATTGTATATCCTTCCGAGAGTATTCTGGCGGAACCGCCGGTAGCTGTAGTCGACAAAAATGTGGACAGTAAGGGTACCCGTGAAGTAGCGGAAGCTTACTTGAAATACCTGTATTCCGAAGAAGGCCAGAAGATTGCGGCCGAGAATTTCTATCGTCCGACGCTGGACAGTGTGAAGGAGAAATACAAGACGAGCTTCAAGGAGCTTGAGCTGTTCTCGATTGATGAATTTGGCGGCTGGGCCAAAGCGCAAGCCGAGCATTTCAGCGATGGGGGCGTATTTGACCAAATTTACGTACCCGGCAAATAATAACCGACCGGACAGGCGGAGGGGATAAGTAAATATGAAAACAATAGCTACCAAGCGGGGAGTGCTCCCCGGCTTTGGGCTTACCATGGGCTACAGTGTGCTCTATCTCAGCTTAGTGGTATTGATTCCACTGTCAGCACTGCTGCTGAACTCTACAGGACTAACCTGGGGGAAATTCTGGGATATTGCCACAGACTCGAGAGTTCTTGCATCCTTCAAGATCAGCTTTCTGACGGCCGCGGCTGCAGGTCTGATTGATGCGGTGCTTGGCCTGCTTCTTGCGTGGGTTCTTGTAAGATACGATTTTCCAGGTAAAAGCATATTTGACGCCATGATAGATCTTCCTTTTGCGCTTCCAACGGCCGTTGCCGGAGTCTCGCTGACCGCGATCTACTCCGATAAAGGCTGGATCGGCTCGCTGCTGGAGCCGCTGGGTATCGAGGTGGCCTACACGCCGATTGGAATTACGCTGGCACTCATGTTCATTGGAATTCCGTTTGTAGTCAGAACAGTTCAGCCTGTTCTTCAGGAGCTGGAAGCGGAGGTCGAAGAAGCAGCAGCTACGCTGGGCTCGGGAAGAGTCAGAACGTTTCTGGTCGTGGTTCTTCCCCAGCTCTATCCGGCCCTGCTGACCGGATTCGCTCTCGCTTTCTCCAGGGGAATTGGAGAGTATGGCTCGGTTGTCTTCATTTCCGGAAATATGCCGATGAAGACAGAGATTGCCCCGCTGCTCATCATGTCGAAGCTGGAACAGTTCGACTACGCGGGAGCTACTGCGGTGGCCCTTCTCCTGCTGATGATCTCATTCCTGCTGATGCTTATTATTAATACGCTTCAGCACAGACTACGCAAAACAGCCCGTTAAGAGCCGGAAATTCCAGTAACATGATTCAAGAAGGAGGATATAACTATGGCCGGTGCTGTACCTATGACTCCCGGGAGTCCAGTGAACGTAAGAACCAGATCCTTGAAAGAGACAGGCTGGGTGAAGTGGACATTAATAGGTCTTGCCTCGCTAGTGCTGCTGTGGCTGATCGTGCTTCCCCTTATTGTTGTGATCACTGAAGCCCTCAAACAGGGCTGGGACGTCTATCTTGCGGCTATTGTCGATCCTGACGCGCTGTCCGCGCTGCGGCTGACTCTGCTGGTTGCCGTGATCACCGTTCCTCTAAATACAATCTTTGGTGTAGCCGCTGCCTGGGCAATTACCAAGTTCCGCTTCCGCGGCAAGCAGCTCCTGATTACATTGATCGATCTGCCTTTTGCAGTATCTCCGGTTATCGGCGGTATGATTTATATACTGGTATACGGAGAGCATGGCTGGTTGGGCGGATGGCTGGGCAGTCAGGATATTCAGATCATCTTCGCTCTGCCGGGGATTGTACTGGCTACCCTGTTCATTACCTTTCCCTTTGTCGCCCGAGAGCTTATTCCGCTTATGGAGGATCAGGGACAGCAAGAGGAAGAAGCTGCGGTAACACTGGGAGCTAAAGGGTGGACTGTATTCTGGAAAATTACGCTGCCGAATATCAAATGGGGTCTGTTGTACGGTGTAATCCTGTGTAATGCAAGAGCGATGGGTGAATTCGGTGCCGTATCTGTCGTATCCGGGCATATCCGGGGCGAGACCAATACCCTGCCGCTGCATGTAGAGATTCTCTATAACGAATACCAATTCTCGGCGTCGTTCGCTGTAGCTTCTCTGCTGCTTGTACTCGCTCTGGTGACCCTGGTGCTCAAAGGCTGGTTTGCACGCAAAAATGCGCATTGACGATGGTTTCCAATGTATGGTAATGTCTAATCATAGTTAATTGATTGGAATATAAGTATTAGTGGAGAGAATAAAATATCGGGAAGAAGGAGGCTCGCGTTATGGCTAAACCATTAAAAGTGGATGACGTATGGCTGGATCGGATCGCCGGCTTATTAAGCGACATTGAGTTTGGTTCTCTGAATATTGTGATTCATGAGGGACAAATTGTACAGGTGGAACGTACGGAACGCAAGCGGTATGAGTCCGGTGCCTCCGGAGGCGCCAGAGTCTCAGCAGGCTCCAAGCATTCACCCAGAGCTTTACGTGAGTCCGGTCCCGGTAGGTAGTAGCACTAGATAAAGAGCGGAGAATCTACTCTGCCAGATATGAAAAAGGTATGCAAAAGCCCCGTACTCCGGGTTCCCCTGACTTTAAGTCCTGGGTCCCGGAGTACGGGGCTTCATTCGTGTGAACGGGCAGGGACACCGTATCACTTAATGCTTATTGGCATTGTCTGTGTCAGCCGGGCTTGCGGCTCCCTCTCCGTCTGTGTCTGCGTTCAAGGGGCGCTCTTCGTTGTCCGGAGTCCCGGCGGGAGCATCCAGAAGCAGCGTCTGCAGGGCCGTGTCATCATAATGACCGGCGAACGGGCGGGCCTTGCGGGGCTTCGCGCCGGTGAGGCTGAAGCCTAGCAGGAACAGCAGGAGCTGGACGGCAAGCACGTACAGCGAGGTCTCCAGGCCTGCGAGATGAACCAGCGCCAGCAGGGCGGTGAAGAGGGAGAGCAGGCGCAGCAGGCTTGTGCTGCCCCCGGGGCGGCGGTTCGCCAGCAGCGCCGGGTAGAGCAGCAGCAGCGAGAGCAGGATGGAGGCGAAGCGCGCCCAGATTGCCGCGCGGGTCCAAGCGGCCTCGCTGCCGCCGGCAGCGGCTGCGTCTCCGAGAGCCTGCAGCAGCCAGGCGGTCAGCAGGACCGCAGCTGCCGCGAAGGCGAACGGCAGCATGGCCTGAAGCTGCTGCCACAGCGAGAGGCCCCAGCCGGGCTGCTCGGATCTTGCGAGCAGCTTCGCCCGCTCTTCCATGAGCCGGACAGCTTCGCGGTCCAGGGCTCTATGGAGCAGCGGCAGACGGGCTTCGTCCCCGTCTGCCAGATAGGCGCCGATCTGGCCTTGCAGGTCGGCGGTCAGGTAAGGCGCGGCTTTGCACGCCTGCAGCCGGTCCATGAGCAGCGCGTCCGCATCAGCGCACGCGCCGCGCTGCTCTGCCGCGCGCTGCAGCGGTCCGGCTGCGGCGCCGTACAGCTCAAGGCTGAGGCGAATCCGCTCCAGCCGGGCCTGCTCTGTACGCCAGGCGCTGCTCCGCGCCGCGGCGTACAGGGCTATGAAGGTAAGGGCGGTCACGGCGGCCAGATAAGGCCCCGCGGGGTGCTGGATCAGCCATGACCAGACTTGCGTTAGAGACACCGGGATATCACTCCTTCGATCCATCAATATGTATAAGCCATCCTTCTCTAGTCCGTATAGCTTTCCCTACCTCCACTATTGCACAGGAGCGGGATATAATACAAGCGGTCCTTTAGCCTCCAGTGGGTATATATATAGCAAGTACCGGCTCAGCCAGGTATCCTGCATTTATAAATCAGCTATAATGGAGGTTGGAACTTTGGACTTTGAACAAATTACTTTCAAGCTGCTCATCGGTTTTGCGGGTCTATGGACAATGACACGCCTGCTCGGTAAGAAGGAGATCTCCCAGCTGACTCCATTCGATTTCATATCTTCCCTTATGTTAAGCGAGCTTGTAGGGAATACCGTCTACCAGGAGGATGTGAAATTCTCTCATTTAATCTACGCGCTGCTGCTCTGGACGGTGCTGTCGTTCGTCTTCGAGAAGATTACCCAGTATTTCAAACGGACACGGGGCTTCCTGGACGGGAAAGCTTCTATTCTCATTCGTCATGGGGAGGTAGACCTGAAGGAGCTGCGCAAGAACAGTCTGGACTTCGATCAGCTGAGAATGCTGCTGCGTCAGCATGATGTGTTCTTCATGCGTGAGGTGGCTTATGCAATCTTTGAAGCTAACGGGACCCTCAGCATTATGAAGAGATCCGAATATGAGCCGGTGACCCGCAGTGATCTGAATCTGCCGGACAAGGAGGCTTACTTCTCCTACCAGCTTGTTGAGGACGGGAAGCCGGATGAGGAGAGCCTGAAGCTGCTGGGCAAGGACGAGTCCTGGCTTATGGCCGAGCTGCGCAAGTGCGGGCATGAGAAGCTGAGTGAAGTGGCCTATGCCGAGTGGACCCAGGACAAGGGGATGTACGTGCTGGAGCATCGCAGTAAATCTTTCAAGCTTCCAGAAGACGAGGTGGATTAAATTGTAGGAAAGGGGATGAACCGAATCATGGATTTAGGTCAGCTTGATATATACGAACAACCACCAAAAGCTGCTGACTATCTCGCCCTGCGGTCCCAGGCTGGAATGAGTCCGAGAAGTGAAGCGGGTGCTGCGATAGGGCTCCGCAATTCTTATTATGCAGTTAGTGTCTACCTGCAGGACGAGCTGATCGGAATGGGAAGAGTGATCGGGGATGGCGGCTGTCATATGCAGGTGGTCGATATGGCAGTCAGGCCGGATCTCCAAGGTCAGGGGATCGGTCACATGATCTTTGGCCGGATTGTGGCATATCTGGAGCGTGAAGCGCCGGATAAGACCTTCGTCAGCCTGATTGCGGACGGTCCTGCCGACAGGCTGTACCGAAAGTTCGGATTTGCTTATACACAGCCTGAAGGCCAGGGCATGTATCTGAGAATCAGACCTTGACCGGTCTGAGCTCCGGCAGGGCCTGCTGAAGCTGTAGCATTATACATATAAAGGAGCGGCAGACTTGACGAATACAGTCATCGAAATCTTTTTAATTGCTATATTGGCGGGAGTGGTCGGCTCGGTCCTGGGACTTGGAGGCGGGATTGTCGTTACACCAGCCCTGACCCTGCTGTTCGGGGTGGATATCAACCATGCCATCGGAGCCAGCATTATCTCCGTTATCGCTACCTCCAGCGGCTCGGCAGTCGCATATATCAGGGATCGCATTACCAATCTTCGGGTAGGGATGTTCCTGGAGATTGCCACGACAGTGGGGGCTATTACCGGAGCTTTTCTTGGCGCGATTATTGCCCCCAAATTTCTATATATCATTTTCGCGCTGCTTCTCCTGTACTCAGCCTATGCCATGATTAAGAAAGGCAAACAGGAGATCCCGGATAACGTGCCGCTTCATCCTGTAGCCGAGAAGCTTGGCCTTAACGGAGAGTACTATGACAAGTCCATAGGACAGACGGTAGCTTACAATGTGGACAAGGTGCCCCAAGGTTTCAGTGTGATGTACGGGGCCGGGGTCATCTCCGGGTTGCTGGGGATCGGAAGCGGAAGCTTTAAAGTTATGGCTATGGATGTGTTCATGAAAATGCCGCTCAAGGTGTCGACGGCCACAAGCAATTTCATGATGGGAGTTACCGCGGCGGCCAGCGCCGGGATTTATCTGTTGCGGGGGGATATTGATCCTGTGATCTCAGCCCCTGTTGCCCTTGGTGTACTAATCGGGGCCATGGCAGGCTCGCGCCTGATGCAGCGGATGAAGAGCAAGACGATCCGCAAGCTGTTCATCCCGGTCATGATCTACGTTGCCGGACAAATGCTGTACCAGGGATGGAGGGGTTAATATGGCGAATCATGAGAATTCTGGCGGGGATGCGCCGAGCCGGATAGCGGATGTTGAGCTGGCTATCAGTAAAATGCTGCGGATCGGGATCGTGGCAGCCGCCGCGGTCATTATTATCGGGCTGGTGCAGTTCCTGGTCACCGGCGTCAGCGGATATCCGGATGGGACGTATCCACTCGGATTCCGGGCTATCTGGGAAGGGCTTCTGGACATGAAATCGGTAGCTGTCATTGAGACCGGGCTGCTGATTCTGATTCTGACGCCGGTTCTGCGGGTATTTGTCTCACTATTCGTATTCTGGCAGGAAAAGGACTATCGGTTCGTTGCGATTACGGCTACCGTGTTTATTATCCTGGTCATCAGCTTTTTACTGGGCAAGGCAGGCTGACGAGTAGAAAATTCGACGGTAATGCGTTTTGGATTCACTGGTTGGGATAATTATAATATATAAGTTGGATCATGATCACACGCAAGCCTATCCCATTCCATTCAAATAGAGAAGGAGCGATACATATTATGAAAATTGCACTGTATGGAGCGACAGGTACGATCGGAAAAAGCATTCTGGAAGAAGCGCTGCGCAGAGGCCACGAGGTCACTGCCGTGCTCAGAGACGTCTCCAAGCTTGAAGGCCTGGATCAGCATGAGAAGCTTCAAGTGAAGACGGGGGATATCCTTATGCCGGATTCCGTGACTGAGGCTGCAACTGGTAAAGACGTAGTAATCAGCGCCTTTGGCCCTAAATTCGGGCAGGAGGATGAGCTGTCCGAAGTCGCGCGGACACTTGTGGAAGGTGTGAAGCGCGGGGGAGCCGGGAGACTGATTGTGGTCGGCGGAGCCGGAAGTCTTGAGGTGGCTCCAGGTGTGCCCCTCATGGATACGCCAGCCTTTCCGGAGGAGTGGCGTCCACTGGCACGGGCTCATGCGGAGGCTTACGAGATATTCCAGACCTCCGATATTGACTGGACTTATTTCAGCCCTGCAGCTGTGATTGAACCTGGTGAGCGTACCGGGAACTTCCGGATCGGAACCAATCAGCTCGTCACTGATGAGCTGGATAACAGCCGGATCTCTGTGGAAGATTACGCGGTGGCATTGCTTGATGAAGTGGACGAGGGACATTTTGTACGCGGGCGGTTCACTGTCGCTTACTGATTCACCATTGACCTGTTTTTGTCTCAGGAGCTGACATAGGGATGATGTGGATTGCCTGGTGTGATGAGCACTGGATCAGGCGTCATGAGCACGGGAGAACTTAGGATAAGCTCGCGCCTGCGTTAGAGAAATTTCTAATAAGGACAGCGATAGATATATGGACAAGGGCAGGGGCTATGGCTTCCTGCTCTTTGTTGTGTGGTTTTGCGGTTGTTATTGCTGTTAGTATTGTTGAAATGCGAGTTTTGGCCTTGGAGTGTTGATCCGGGAGTTTTGAGTTGCGTATTTTGACTGTGAGCGTTGAGTAGGATTTGGAGCTGAGTTTGAACTATGAGTTGTGATCTGTCGTTTGGTATGTCTATATTTTAATCTGCGTATTGTTCTATGTCCTGTAATATATGTAATCTAATCTGTATTCTTTTTTCTTTAGACTCTTGGTTATAGCCTAACGGGCTTGGCCTTGTTAATCTTATCGGTAGCATCCTCTAGGCGCATCAGATGGGAACAAGCTGGCTTATCCAGCGGTCCTAGCAGAATCGGACAGGAATTGCACGGAAATATCTCTGCCGATCTGCTAGATTGATGTAGGAAAGGTAGGTTTCGATGATGGAATGGGTTGAGCGAATGAACGGGGCGGTCAATTATATTGAGGAACGGCTGTTAGAGAAGCTTGACTACACCGAGGCCGCAAGATGGGCCTGCTGTTCGGCGTATCATTTTCAGCGGATGTTCTCCTTCATCACCGGGGTTAGCCTGGCGGAGTACATCCGGCGCCGCAGACTGACGTTGGCCGCCTTCGAGCTGCAGCATAGTGAGATCAAAGTTCTTGATCTGGCACTTAAGTATGGATATGAATCTCCTGAGGCATTTACACGGGCTTTCAGCAACCTGCATGGTGTTACGCCTACCGCGGCACGTCTCACAGGAACCTCGCTCAAAGCCTACCCGAGAATGACCTTTCACATGTCAATTAAAGGGGCTGCAGAGATGAAATATCGAATGGAGGAGCTGGGACCATTCCGTATTGTGGGATTATCCGAACGGGTGAATACGGAGCAGGCATTCCGCGTAATCCCACAGATTTGGGCGACAGCGCAGAATCAGGGGGTCTTTGAGAGATTGTGGCAGATCCGGGCGGAAGGCGACTTCATGGGTGGCATACTTGGTGTCTGTGCGAACGGGGAGTTCGGGGAGAACGAGGAGTTCGACTACTTGTTATCTGTGAAATCCGATCAAGATCCACCGGAAGACATGGTCTCGTTCGATTATCCAGCATGCACATGGGCTGTATTTGATGCACCCGGTGGTCCCGAGGGGATTCAGGAGATATGGAGCCGTCTCTATACAGAGTGGGTTCCATCATCCGTATATGATCTTGCTTACCTGCCGGCGGTAGAGAATTATCTTCCGCCAGAGGAAGGCAGAAATGAATTGTGGATACCTGTCGTTAAGAGGGGGCAGGTCGAACTTGTTGGAGATAGTGATTAACGGCTTGGGAATGATGCTTCTCTCTGCTTCTGTAATAAATAACCTATCCGGGATACTTCCGGATAGGTTATTTCCTTGTAGAGCTGTGTCGCTCAACAAGATCACATGTCTTTAGCCTGTAACAGGCGGTGTGTTATTCCAATAAGATGACACGGCTCTATCAAAGACAAAGCGGTATGTCGTCCTAGCAGGACGATGTATCACTGCCGTGACGACTACTTGCACTTGTATTCAGGATATAAGTGGAATGATTGAATGAAGATTTGACCGCAATTGTTCCACGAGCAACAATTAATTAACATAATTAACTAATTGCAGTTCAACTCTGCCTGGAAGGCCGGGTTGACTGGGTTTGGATAGCTGGGGTGGCTGTGTTAGCTGGGTTAAACGAACTTACATGTCTAGAATGGCACACATGATGCGCATGACGTACATGACGCGCATGACCAACAAGACGTACATGGCACACAAGCCCCACATGGCACCCATGCCATACAGCCAACTCTTACACCCGAACTCTGCTGGATCACGTGGTGACCATATCCCCGCCGTTCACATGGATGGTCTCGCCCGTTACATAAGATGAATCGCTGCTTGCGAGGTATACGTAAGCGGGAGCAAGCTCGTAAGGCTGACCGGCCCGTTTCATCGGTGTATCGGTACCGAAGGTGCTGACTTCCTCAGCCGTGAAGCTGGAAGGAATGAGAGGGGTCCAGATTGGACCTGGAGCAACCGCATTGACACGGATTCCCTGGTCAACGAGTGACAGGGCTAGGGAGCGGGTGAAGGACACAATCGCACCTTTGGTCGAGGAATAGTCAATCAGGTTCTTTTTGCCCTGGTAAGCGGTAATTGATGCCGTATTAATGATTGCCGAGCCTCTGCGCAAGTAAGGAAGGGCTGCCTGCACCAGAAAGAAGAAGGGGAAGATATTCGTCTGAAAAGTATGGTACAGCTGCTGTTCGGTGATATCGCCAATACTGTTCTGAGGGTACTGCACGGCATGATTGTTGACTAGAATGTCCAGCTGGCCAAAATGCAGAATTGTCCCGTCAATGACTGAGGAGCAGTTCTCCTTGAACCTCAGATCCGTCTCCAGAAGAAGACATCGTCTTCCAAGCTGCTCAATCCGGTTCCTAGTCTCGATCGCATCAGATGTCTCATTCAGATAGGCAATGACTATATCGGCGCCTTCCTTGGCAAAAGCATAAGCCACCGCGCGTCCAATTCCACTGTCCCCGCCGGTTATGACGGCAACCTTGTCTTTTAGCTTGCCGCTTCCGCAGTATTCCGGACTCTCTGAGATCGGTCTTGGATTCATCAAGCTTTCAATACCGGGCTGTGTGGGCTGGTGCTGGGGCGGGAAGCTCAGCTTTTGGTCTATGCATACCGTTTCTTTTCCGTAATAAGGATATATAGGGTTCGTCATACAGACAGTCTCCTCTACTGATCTTTGATTCCTTGCTCATCCATATGCATCCGCCCAGAGGTTGGTTCCTTGGAAATGGGATACGGAAGAGGTAGAATGAGTAGGAAATGTCTAATTTGGTTGACAATCTGCTTGCAAATTGATAGCATACTTTTAAAGTTTAGTAAGTATATCGGAATTATAAAATTTAAATAGGCAGGTGTATATGGAATGGCAAAAATAACAATCATTAACGGCAATCCTTCGCTGACTTCCCGTCTCTCGGCTATTATCGGACTAACCGAAGAACTCCTCCGAAAGGAGAATATTGAGGTTCATCACGTTAACGTGGCTGAGCTTCCGCCCGAGGACCTGATCCATACGAAATTCGAGAGTGAGGCGATTGTGAAAGCCAATGCCCTTGTGGCTCAAGCCGATGCCGTGATTGTGGCGAGTCCGGTGTACAAGGCTTCTTATACCGGTGTTCTTAAGACCTTCCTTGATCTCATTCCGCAAAAGGGTCTGGCCGGCAAAATCATTCTTCCGCTGTTCATCGGCGGCAGTCTTGCCCACCTTCTGTCAATCGATTATTCCTTGAAGCCGGTGCTCTCCGCTCTTGGCGCGCGTCATATTCTTGGCGGTGTCTATACCGTGGATAATCAGGTTGCCCGGACCGAAGCCGGGGGCTTCGAGATTGCCGAAGAGCTGCGTGCCCGTCTGGAGGAGAATGTGGCTGAGCTTGTGAAGGAGACGAACCTTCGTCTGCAGCACAGTGAGCTTCCTAAGAGTCTGTCTTAATCCGGCTCCACACCTTACGCCTTACGAAGAGATGATCTCTCTATGAAATTCATAAGCAGTTCCGTATATTAGTGTCTGATCTATTCTTTGCAAGTGCCTGCTCAAAGACATAAGCTTCTGCCTTCCTGGAAGGCATTGAGCTTATGTCTTTTGTGTATATAGGGTGTTCTGCTAAATTTGTGGTTTGTTTGATATGGTAATGATGACAATAGGGATGATGTTGGAAGTCGGGCAGGGGGTGGGAACTAATCTTTATATTTTATAGCTGTGACACTCTCCTGCTGCTAACCTAGAGCGCCCCGAATACACCAGAGCCTCTTGTCTGGCACTACTTTGCTTTGATGTGTTAAAATGTACAAATGAACATATCAGAACTGGAGGCTTTACGATGCAAAAACTGGTATTCTTTGTAGGTGTGGCTGGGACAGGCAAAACAACGGTGGCCCGCAAGCTGTCCATGCGAATTCAAGCAGCCTTTTTGGATAGAGATACGGTAGGCGGCAGATTTGTGGAGAAGATTCTTGAAATGAACAATTTGGACAAGAACGACCGGGATTCAGAGTTCTATAAGAAGCACCTTCGTGACCTTGAATATGATACCACGAAGGATATTTGTGTGGATAACCTGGCTGCGGGACAGAGCGTATTCATGATCTCGCCGTTCACCTCCGAGCTTAAGAATGCGGCCTGGATTGAAGAGGTTGTAACCGCGGCAGGCCTAACCCTGAGTGAGGTCGACGTTAAGGTTATCGTGGTTACGCTCAGCGACATGGATGTTCAGAAGGAACGGATTATTGAGAGAAAGACCGAGCGGGATACCTGGAAGCTGAATCACTGGGATAACTTCAAGCAGCGGGTTGAATTTGTTCCGGAAGTGAACTGGAATATTCCTGCTTCCTCTATTACAGTCTTCGATAACAGCGGAGAGCTGACCGATGCGAAGATTGAGGGTCTGTACCAATTTATAACGGCCGATCCACACAAGAACTAAGCGGGGTTTTGCGGCCATGCTCGCCCAGCTAGATTGGGTGGCACCTATATCCGTGTCCGGAAGTTTTATGATTTCCCTGTAAAAGAGTTCAAATAGCCTCCCCCCTTCTAATCAGGGACGAGGCTATTTGCTGTTGCTTATTCCTGCTGAGTAGCAATCTTACTTGCTAATGTTAACTATTTACCGTTACTTGCTCACTAAATTACTGCTGACTGTTCGATTCTCAGCAGCCCCACTCACGGGGCAGGGCATCTAGTCCGAGTAACACAGACAGGGTCAATCCTTATAGGACTGACCCTGTCTGGTATTTCCCAATATTAGTCTGATCGCTTACAGATCGTCAAAGCCGTTATCGTCGCCAACTTTGCCATAGTTACGGGACTTGGCTTCGAAGAAGTCGGTCTTCGTGGCATTGAGCGCTTCATCAGAGAAAGGCTTGATCCAAGGCATGCAGTTCACATCAACGCCTTCATAAGCTTTTTCCAGACCCATTAGAGTCAGGCGTTTGTTAGCAATGTATTTGATGTAATCAGACAGCTCATTGAGATCGATACCGCGCACTTCTTTCAGTGTGTAGAAAGCCCAGTTCGTCTCGAGCTCTACCGCACGGTTAATGGTAGCGTAAGCCCAGTCCATGTTGGCTTTGGTGTTCAGCTCCGGATAGTCCACCAGCAGCTGCTTGAATACCTCAGCGAAGAAGTAGCAGTGCTGATTCTCATCACGTTGAATGTAAGAGATCATTTGGCTTGTACCCATCATTTTCTGGTCACGTGCCAGGTTATAGAAGAAGGCAAATGTACTGTAGAAGAAAATTCCCTCCAGAATCAGGTCAGCTACAAGGGCCTCGAAGAACGTCTGCGGTGTAGCTTCATCACGGAAGTTCTGATAAATATCCGAGATGAATTTGTTGCGTTCCAGTAGAACCGGATCATGCTTCCAATATTCAAAAATCTCCTTCTGCTCCTGTTCAGACACGATGGAGGACAGCACATAAGAATAAGACTGGTTATGAACAACCTCCTGCTGACCGATGATCGCGGAGATCGCTTCCAGCGACGAATCGGTGAAGTAGCGCTTCACGTCGCCCACGAACATGGTCTGCATGGAGTCCAGCACCGCCAGCAGGGAGATGTTGATCTTGAACGTCCGCTGCTCTTCGCTGTCCAGGCGTGCGAATTGCTGCGCATCCTTGGACATTGGAATCTCATCTGCGATCCAGTGGTTCAGAAGGAGCACTTTATACAGCTTATACATATGAGGCATCCGGATGTCGTTCCAGTTCAGAATCCCGGAACACTCTCCACCAATAACCTTAGTAGACCGGTTAGGTGCCTCTGTATTAAAAATCGTTTGCAATTGCATAAAATCATCTCCTTAAAATAATGCGTGATGCGATCGGCTTGTGCGTATCGAGGCACTCCGAGTACGAAAGGATCAGCCTTGCTGCGTGGAGACGCTCTGAGAAGGAACTTCTGCACGTAGAGACGCTCCGATAACGAAACGATCCTACGACCGCTGTTATCTCCAAGTTTCTTTGATTCATACCGCAGCAGCGGTAGAAACTCGGAGATAAAGGCGGACGCTTCGCTTCTACGAATTCGTTTTCGTTCTCTCCGCTCCCGCTGCAGCAGAACCAACCAAAACCTTTCTCAGGCCCACGCTTCTCCTTGCCTCTGCCCACATAGCCGTCAAGCCGTCGGAAACGCTCTGGCAACGAAGCATTCAGCTTCTGCACGTGGAGACGCCCCGAGAACGAAACGATCTTACGACCGCTGTTATCTCCAAGTTTCTATGATTCGAGCCGCCGCAGCGGTCGAAACTCGGAGATAAAGGCGGACGCTTCGCTTCTACGAATTCGTTTTCGTTCTCTCCGCTCCCGCTGCAGCAGAACCAACCAAAACCATTCCCAGGCCTTGTCTCTCGTTCCCGTTGCTCCTTGCCTCTGCCTACATAGCTCTGCACCGAGCCCAAGCGAATCCCGAAGGGAGAGCGCTTCACAGCAGACCGAATCAACCAAAACGTACGAAGCCCCGCCCGCGCTGCTCTGCACCAAGCCCAAGCGAATCCCAAAGGGAGAGCGCCTCCCAGCAGACCCGAACAGCAAAACGTACGAAGCCCCGCCCACGCTGTTCTGCACCGAGCCCAAGCGAATCCCAAAGGGAGAGCGCCTCTCAGCACGCAGTCCCTAACAACGAACAACCTAACTCACACGCCAGTCGCAGGAGCTCCTCAAGTAGAGCGTGCCCGAAGGGGCGACAAGCGGCTCATATATCCAAAGTCACCCGGGTGCGCACTCAGCAGCTCCCAAGCGACTGAAACAGGTAACTAAACACTGCCAAACTGTAAGCGGGTCCCGAAGGGACGGCAAGCGATCCCAACACCAACCCAACACACACCCGCCTCTGTAACTCCCACGTTACCTCCAGTGGGTGTCCAGAGGGCGGAGCCCTTGGGGCCCTCCCTTAGGAAGGGAGGGTTTGGGTGGGTTGGAAAAAGCCTTTGAAGGCTCTTTGGAATGTTACGATGCACACGACTCGCATTCCTCAATCGTCAGCGCGCGGCTGCGAACATAGTATGTGGATTTGATGCCGGCTTTCCAGGCATGCAAATGCAGGTTCAGGAACTCGGTAGCCTTGATGTCAGGGCGCACATACAGGTTGAAGCTTTGTGCCTGGTCAACGTGGCGCTGACGGGCGGATGCCATCTTAATGGACCAGTTCTGGTCGATCAGGAAGGCTGTTTTATAGTACCAGATCGTCTTCTCGGACAGGTCCGGAGCCGGATTGGCGATTTTGTAAGTCGTCTTCTCTTCGTAAGACAGCAGTTCATACAGTGGATCGATACTTGCGGTAGAACCGGCAATGATCGAAGTCGAGCCGTTTGGCGCGATAGCGAACATCCAGGCGTTACGAACGCCGTTCTCATGAACTTCCTTCTGAAGGGCGCGCCACTCTTCTGTGGTTACATATTTACCTTCACGGGTTCCGTCCGTGTAATGACGGTAGGTGAAGTAATGGCCTGTATCCCAGTCAGAGCCTTCGAACTTCGCATAGCGGCCTTTCTCCTTAGCCAGCTCCATGCTGGAACGGACAAGCAGGTAGTTGATCTTCTCATATAGCGCATCATTGTAAGCCACAGCCTCGTCGGATTCCCAGCGGATGCCTTCCAGGGCGAGCAGGTGATGCAGACCGAATGTGCCGAGTCCGATCGCACGGTACTGGCTGTTCGTGTATTGAGCTTGCAGCACTTCAATATTGTTGATGTCGATTACGTTGTCCAGCATGCGCACCTGGATTGGAACAAGGCGCTCAAGCACTCCTGCTGGAACAGCGCGTGCCAGGTGAATGGAGTTCAGGTTGCAGACAACGAAATCGCCAGGGATCTTCGAAATGACGATGCGTGTCTGGCCATCCTTGGTTACGAGCTCTTCCTGCTCCACCACGGTTGCCGACTGGTTCTGCATGATTTCGGTACACAGGTTGGACGAGTAGACCATACCATGTGCACGGTTCGGGTTGGCACGGTTCACGGTATCCCGGTAGAACATATAAGGAGTTCCGGTCTCCAGCTGGGATTTCATAATCCGTTTCATGATGTCGATAGCCTGTACGGTAATCCGGGAGAGGGTAGGATGCGCCACGGCTTCCTCGTATTTCTCGCGGAAAGCACCTTCGCCAAAGTTCTCATCATAGAAGTCTTCCAGACCGAGTGGACGGCCGTTCGCGTCTTTCCAGCCCATCGTCTTCTTCACTTCGTGCGGACAGAACAGGTTCCATTCGTCACGGTTCTCAACTGCTTCCATGAACAGATCGGGAAGGCAGACCCCGTGGAATACGTCATGCGCTCTCATGCGCTCGTCCCCGTTATTCAGCTTCAGATCCAGGAAGGCGAGAATATCTTTATGGAAAACGTCGAGGTATACAGCAATGGCACCTTTACGTGTACCCAGCTGATCGACGCTGACTGCGGTGTTGTTCAGCTGGCGGATCCATGGGATAACGCCGGAGCTGGTATTCTTGTGGCCGCGGATATCTGAACCGCGTGCCCGTACTTTGCCGAGGTAGACACCGATCCCGCCGCCCATTTTGCTCAGACGGGCTACATCGGTATTGGAATCAAAGATGCCTTCAAGGGAGTCATCCACAGTATCAATGAAGCAGCTGGAGAGCTGCCCGGCTACCTTTTTGCCCGCATTGGACATGGTTGGTGTAGCGGCGGTCATGTAGATATTGCTCATCGCCCAGTAAGCTTCCTTCACCAGGTGCATACGAGTCTCGGCAGGCTCCTTGTGCATCAGGAACATCGCGATCACCATGTAACGCTCCTGCGGAAGCTCCATCACACGGCCGTCGAAATCGTTAGCCAGGTAACGCTCAGCCAGGGTAAGCAGTCCGATATAGTCAAACAGCAGATCGCGCGAAGGGTCAATCATTTCGCCGAGTTCTTCAATCTGCTCTTTGGTATAGACTTCGAGCAGGTCCTCTTTGTATATGCCGGCTTTGGTCAAATCGACAATCAGATGATAGAACGATCCGTAAGGCTCTTCCGGATAAGCTTTGTACCGGCGGTTGTTGGCCGCTTTCTTGTACAGCGTGGTAAGCAGGGCGCGTGCGGCTGCGAATTTCCAGTCCGGCTCTTCTTTGGTTACAAGCTCAAGGGCGGACATGGTAAAAGCATTGCTGATTTCTTCCCCTGTTACTTCATCACGACGGAGCTTGGAGGTCACGCCGCGGAGCAGACGCTCCTTATCCAGTGTAGGCAGGCCTTCGAGTATACGGTCTGCATAAATGCCCAGACGGTTGTTGTCGAAAGCGAGTTGACGGTTGTTCGGTTTATTGACGAAGGATGGCATAGAAAAGAATCCCTACTTTCTAATGAAATAAAATGTATGCTTTGGTAAAATTACAGCTCGGTAAATGTTAGAAACTGTAATGAATAATCTGATTCTGGCAAAAATAACGCGCCCCCAGGAAAAAAGGACCACAAGAAGCAATTATACTAGAAAGATGGTTGACGATAAAGAAAGAATTAAAGACTTTGCTGCCGTTATTTGTATTCAGGCAGTCTGCCGGATTCTAATTATGTGTTCCAACGAACTTACTCGTTATGTGTTCCAACGAACTTACTTGGTGAATACCGATTGCCACAGTATGGCTTCTCCATGCTCAAGACTTTGCTTAATGTCGATAAGCCGCTGATTGGAGCTTCCCCGGTATAGAAGGGAAGGGTCGCGGAGGGCTTCTACATAACGTCCATCAACCAGTACATCACAGCGGCCAAGAAGCGCATATTCATCTGAATCCGACGCAGCGCTTAATTCTTCGTAGGTATAACCGCTGTAGATCCATACGGGGACCGGGCCTGCCTCCAAGTGAAGCAGATCAATGAATCCGCTGACCTCTCGGGCGGAGAAGAAGGGGTCCCCGCCAAGAATGGTCAGCCCGTCCAGCAGGGGGTTGCCCGCAATGTCCCGGATGATCTCACGCTGTCTTGCTAGCGTGAACGGCTCACCGTACTCGAAGTTCCAGGTCTTCGGGCTGAAGCAGCCCGGGCAGTAATGCTTGCAGCCGCTGATGAATATCGCCGCCCGAAGACCTTCCCCTTCATTGATCGATTCCGGCGAGTATCCGCAGATATTCATGAGGTGTGCTTCACCCGGTCTCTGACCTCGGCCTGCTTGGCACTGTTGAACCGGGTCTGGAAGTCCCCGGTCAGATAACCGGTGACCCGGCGCAGCCTGCGGATATGAACTTCATTCTCATGGCTTCCGCAGGAAGGGCAGGTGGCCCCGATAATGCCCTCATGGCCGCAGGCGGAGCAGCGGTCAATCGGATGGTTGATACTGAAATAGCTGATCTGCTGATCCAGCGCGTACTGGATAATCTTCAAGAATGCAGCCGGGTTAGCACGGGCGTTGCCATTAAGTTCAATGTAGGAGATCGCCCCGGCATTGCACAGATCATGGAAGGGAGCCTCCAGCTTGATCTTAGTGGCCGCGGTAACGGAATAATACACAGGAACGTGGAAGGAGTTCGTGTAGTATTCCCGGTCGGTTACGCCGCTTATCGAGCCATAGGAGGCCCTGTCGCGTTTCGTGAATTTGCCGGACAAGCCCTCCGCCGGTGTAGCGAACAGCGTCACATTGAGGTTCAGCTTCTCGCTCTGGCGGTCACAGAAGCTGCGCAGGTAGCGAATCAGCCTTACCGCCTTCTGGTAGACTTCTTCATCCTCGGCATGATGCTTGCCGTACATCGCCTTCATGCACTCGGCGAGGCCGATGAACCCGATCGACAGACTGCCATGCTTCAGCAGCTCTCCAACCGGATCCTCAGGAGCGAGCTGCTCGCCGCCTTCCCAGACGCCTTCGCGCATCATGAAGTCGGAGGCTTTGGCTTTCTGGGCGGACTGGATACGGAAGCGGTGGAGCAGGCCCTCCATGGCAATATTCAGATAATGATCCAGCTCCCGGTAAAAGCCTGCTTCATCCGCCTCACTGCGGCGTCCAAGTACAACTCCGTGCTCGATTCCAAGCTTCACCAGGTTCAAGGTGTTGAAGCTCAGATTTCCTTTGCCGGACAGATGATTCCGTCCGAACCGGTCAGCCAGCACCCGTGTCCGGCAGCCCATTGTGGCGAATTCGGTATCCGGGTCACTCGGATCATAATAGGCAAGATTCAAGGGAGCGTCCAGATTGGCGAAGTTCGGATAGAGCCTGCGCGCCGAGCACTCGGCGGCTTTCAGGAACAAGTCATAGTTCGGCTCTCCCGGAGCCTGATTGACCCCTTTCTTGCATTTGAAGATCTGGATGGGGAAGATCGGCGTCTCGCCGCTCCCAAGCCCCTTCATGGTGGCTTCCAGAATGGAGTCAATCACCAGTCTGCCTTCCGGCGAGGTGCACGTCCCATAGTTGATGCTGGTAAAAGGAATCTGACCCCCGGCCCGGCTGGACATCGTGTTCAGATTATGGATCAGGCTCTCGGCGCCCTGCAGTGTCTCGCTCTCGGTCTCCCGCATGGCATAGCGGAAGGACCGCGGGTAACGCTCCTGCAGATCAAGGCGGCTCATGGAGATCTCTCCGAGATCTGCGGCAGTCATACCGGGCTCCTGCTCCTCGAAGTAATCCAGTCCCTTAAGGAAGTATTTGGCGAAGGATTTGGCCGCATATGGAGCCAGATCATGATCCAGCTTATTAGCGGATACTCCGCCGTACTGGGAGTTCTGCTGGGATTGGAAAATAATTGCGACAAGAGCCATAGCCGTCATGATCGAATTTGGCGGCCGCACGCTGCCGTTGCCTGTGTTGAAGCCTTGGCCAAGCAGCTTGCCGAACGGAATGAAGATGCAATTCGTAGTCCCGATCGCGTATTGGTCCAGATCGTGGACATACACGATGTTGTCCTGGATGGCCTGCACGAGCTGGCTGGGCATAATGAAATGGTTGGCATACCATTTGGCATATTCGCTGCCGAATTTACTCATTTTCCCGGAAAAGCTCTCGCCATTCAGGTTGGCATTCTCACGCAGCAGCTCAAGATCGCGGCTGTTGGCGATATCGTCGCCCAGCCGGATGACCTCATCCAGGATGTGATCCTCTTTGCCGATAGCTTTGGTCATAAGGGACATTACTAACTACTCCTCTCGGTATACCTGTATATACGGATGCAAAAGGAACTCCCCTGCCGGCAGGCATCACCTGTCGTCATGCAAGGTAGCGTTGGGTCTTGAAGTATGTAAATCCGCACCCGATAAGATTGTGCACATCTAGCAGAAGCTAGTATCATAGAACAGGCCCCGGGTGTGTCTTGGCGATTCTCTCAAGAAAGGCTTAGAATGCTTGGAATTCGTGAAAAATGTGGTGTTTCTGAGGGAAATCGTCCCTAGGGTTATTTCTTAAGAAGAAGCCTGTTCATACTATATTTTGTTTGTGTTTAAATACATTACCACAATATATAGTGTCTAAACAAGTCATGAAAATCCATTCTCCTCATAAAAAAGACTTGACTTGTCCACTTCCCGCATCCCGCTTGGGTCCGGGCCATTCAACAAAATTTCACAAAAAAAATTTGTTGAAAATTGAGGAAACAGGATGTATGAGTTCTTGAAAATTTCAGCATTTTACAGATCTATAAGACGCGTGCAAATGTTCATATAGGCGGATATAATCATAACTGCTTGTATTGTCGTGGTTTTGGTATTTGAGAAATGAACTGTTAAAATAAAGGCAGGATTTCTGCGGGTATTTAGAAATAAGAAGAGGGAGGGTATCATCATGGCCATTGCAGAGGTAACGATTATACCGGTAGGAACAGGGTCAACCAGCCTTAGCAGGTATGTGGCGGATATGCAGCACGTCCTGGAGCAGCAGGAAGGAGTCCAGTTTCATTTGACCTCGATGAGTACGATTATTGAAGGGCCGCTGGAGAAGGTATTTGCGGCCATTACCGCCCTGCACGAAGCTCCATTTCAAGCCGGGGCGGGGCGCGTCTCCACATCCATCAAGATTGATGACCGCCGGGATAAGCCGTCTTCCTCGGAGCAGAAGCTCCGTTCGGTAAGAGAGAAGCTGTAGCTGGACTCTTCCTCTTGAAGAGAAGGAGAGGAACCGCACCGGACTGTCTCACTGAGTATTGAACAGTCTTACTGCAGTCTGAGTAGTCTTGGTGCAGTTCTGAATAGCAGCACCAGTTCCGAATAGTCTCGCTGCAGCTCTGGACAGTAGCATCACAGTTCCGGACAGCCACACCCCAGTTCTGGACAGTAGCGTTACAGTTCCGGACTGTCTCGCTGCACTTCTGATCAGTCAGGCCCCTGCATCACCACTTTCCAGTCTCCTTTCAGGGGGCTTTTTTGATTTTATGGAATCTGCGGAGATCTTGAGGGTCTCCTTGAATGTATTAGAGGATCAGATATATCGCTCAAATTACAGGCTTCATAGTGTGTGATTGCTTCCCCATCAAGTCGTCTCAATGCCCCCGTTCAAAAAGGCGGTGCTGCAGCTTACAAGTTTAGCTCTAGAGAGGCTGGTTAAATACATTACAGAATGCCTGTGTAAGTTCTGCGAGAACTGCTTTAGTTAACGTTATTTTAATTGCGTTATTTTAATTAACGCTACTTTAATTAACGTTACTTACATTAAGGAACACTTAGGGAGGTTAATCTGATGACTGAGAAAATTGTGGGTGTATTTCAGACCGAAGATGAGGCTACCGGTGCGATACAAGAACTGAAGGACCAAGGGATCCCTGCGGAGGATATTTCGATTATAGCCAAAGACAGACGGCACCTGAACTCCATCAATGAGGAGACGGGAACGAAGTCGCCAGAAGGCATAGCTGCGGGTGCCACAGCAGGCGGTGTGCTCGGGGGTGTAACAGGACTGCTCGCCGGGCTTGGAGCTCTGGCGGTTCCGGGAGTAGGGCCGATTCTTGCCGCTGGACCTATTGCGGCTGCCCTCACAGGAGCGGCTCTTGGTGCTGGTGCAGGCGGATTGGCAGGCGGGCTTGTTGGTCTTGGCGTCCCCGAGGAACAAGCGCGGGTATATGATACAAGGGTCAATGAAGGGCGTATTCTGGTACTCATTGATGCCGAGCCTTACCAGATGAACGGCATTTACCAGGCGTTCCGGGACCATAATTCCCTGAATGCCCATTATTACAGCAACAACAATTCCTCGGATAGAACTGAGGAGCAGGAGGTTGTGGGCACTCACGAGAGCAGGAAGGATGAGGAGAACATGCCTTGGTACAATGAGAAGGATGTTCCGCCAGATCCGGAAGCCGTCGTGTCTAATGCGGAGAACAAGGAGCGGGAGCTCCATGAGCTTCATGAGGAACAAGTAAGGAAGCACCGCTGATCCGGCAGGAGCCGGACAGTGCGGCACTTTGCGACTTCCGTTAGTTGGCATGGGTTAAGTGTTATCAGAACTAGCTCGCACTGATCAGCACTAGACTGCTCTAGTGCGCTCTTTGACGGACGCTAGCTTCCTCTAACGGGCGTTAGCCCGCTCTAATGGGTGCTAACACGCACAAATAACCGCCTGCAGCAGGCGGTTATTTGTGTTGAGAGTGAAGCGGGCGAAGGGTGGCATGGGCTCAAGTCCGAGTAATTTTACATGACGCTCTAATTCTAATATTTAGATAAGCAGTCTAATGCTGATTCTTCAATAAGCAGTCTAGTTCTGATTATACAAAAAACTGGTGTGTGCAGTCTGGGTGCCTATGTTTTCATTCTATGCTGCCCATCCATAAAAATAAATTGCATGTTTAGCTCTCGGGACAGTGGTTAATTACATGTTACGTTCGACGAATCATTTATAAGGATTGCACTAAGGCAGGTTATCTTGGTTCATTCCCTATACCTGGATTCGGTTCAACAGTAACACTACAAAAATACGAACAACGTGGAGGTAAACTAACATGACTAAGAAAATTGTAGGCGTATTTAGAAACGACAATGAGGCAACGAACGCGATTGAAGAACTAAAACGTCAAGGTTTCAAGGCAGAAGATATCTCCATTGTAGCGAAAGATAAGCGTGATGTATCCGCAATTAGTGATGAGACAGGTACCAAGGCGCCTGAAGGTGTGGCTACTGGCGCAGCGACCGGCGGTATTCTTGGCGGCGTTACAGGCTTGCTTGCGGGCCTGGGCGCACTGGCCATTCCTGGTATCGGGCCGATTGTGGCGGCAGGACCTATTGCAGCAGCACTGACTGGAGCAGCTGTAGGCGCTGGAGCAGGCGGACTTGTAGGCGGTTTGGTCGGACTGGGAATTCCTGAGGAAGAGGCCAAAGAGTACGACACCATGGTTAATGATGGACGTATTCTGGTTATAGTTGACGCCGATTCCGCGCAAGAGGGAAGAATCTATCAGATCTTTCGGGATAACAACTCTCTAAATGCTCACTATTATAATAAATATCAAGATAGCAGCAATGTTCAGACTCAGGATGTGGTCGGTACTCATCTGAGTGCGGCCGATACGGGCACCAAGCCTGTATACAATGAAGTAGATAATGCGGCAATCTCATCCGGAACAGGCCGTTCATCTGCAGAGAGAGAATCCGACAAGCTGCGTCTGCATGAGGAGCAGCTTACGGTAGACAAGAACCGCGTTCAGACAGGTGAGGTTCAGATTCATAAAGAGATTGTTGAAGAACAGAAGACGATCAATGTCCCTGTTACCCACGAAGAAGTTGTCATTGAGCGCAGAGCGGTACATGACGGGGATAGTGTAACAGGCCAACCGATTGGCAAGGATGAGACGATCCGCATTCCGGTTAGCGAGGAGAAGGTGGAAGTCAACAAGCAGTCTGTAGTCACCGGGGAGATTGAGGCCCGCAAGCGCGAGGTTCAAGAGACCGAGCAGGTACAGGATGTAATCCGCAAGGAAGAAGCGCGTGTGGAGCGCAGCGGCTCACCGGAAGTAAGAGAAGAGCAGCTGAATAACCGCCGCTAATCCTTGTATATGCTGAGCTGACAACCTGATCATATATACAGTAATATTACGGGCCGCCCATCAGGGCGGTCTTTTTTGCGGGCGATTCAAACCCGGGCTCAAAAGGTAATAAAAGAAACAAAAGAGTACATAACGAGGGGTGATACGCATGGATCAGAAGAAGTCTTCAAGCTGGCTGCATCAGCTTGTCTTTGTTGGACCTTCGGCCATATTTTTTTTCCTGATCGTGGCGGTCCCGTTCTTCCTGGGGCTGTATTATTCATTCACTAGCTGGAATGGAATCTCGAAGCACGTCACTTGGGTGGGGCTGAACAACTACATTCATATTTTTACCAAAGACCCCGATTTCCTGAATTCCTTCTGGTTCACGGTCAAATTCACGGTGCTTGGCGTAGTTCTGACTAATGTGCTTGGGTTCGTCCTTGCTTATCTGCTGACTAAGCCGCTGGCTACAAGAAATGTCATGCGTACCGTGTTCTTCATGCCGCACGTCATCGGCGGGCTGCTGCTGGGCTTCATCTGGCAGTTCATCTTCGTCCGCGGCTTCCAGTCGATTGGAGGCCCATTCTTCAGTCTCCCGTGGCTTGGAACAGAAGCGACTTCATTCTGGGCCATCGTGATCGTTTTTATCTGGCAGAACTCGGGTTACCTGATGGTTATCTATATTTCCTCCCTGGGAGCGATCCCGAGCTCACTTATCGAGGCCGCCAAGGTGGACGGGGCGAGCCGGAAGCAGGTGCTCCGCCATATTATTCTGCCGCTGGTTATGCCGGGAGTGACCGTCTGTCTATTCCTCGCGATCTCCTGGTCGTTCAAGCTGTTCGACCTCAACCTGTCGCTGACCAAGGGCGGACCTTTCAAGTCCACTGAATCTGTGGCGCTTAACATTTATAACGAAGCCTTCAATATAAGCCGGTTCGGGATGGGCTCGGCCAAAGCTATTATTTTCTTCATTATTGTGGCGATCATTTCGATTCTTCAGGTCCGGGCGACCAAGAGCAGGGAGGTTGAGGTCTGATGGATACTATCAAAAAGTACCGTTCATCGTATTTCCTGATCGAGATCATTCTGATTCTGCTCGGGCTGCTGTTCCTGGTACCGTTCTACTTCCTGCTGGTCAATTCGGTCAAGGAATTCGGCGAGATTCTAACGAACTCGGCAGGCTGGCCAACCGCCTATAAATGGAGCAACTATACCGAAGCCTGGACGAAGACCACGTTCCCGCAGGCCTTCGGCAATTCACTTCTGATTACGATTGTCAGTAATGTTCTGCTGGTGCTGACATGTTCGATGGCCGCTTACCGCATGGTGCGACATGATACGCGCTTTAACAAGCTGCTGTATGGTGCATTTGTTGCCGCTATGGTCATTCCTTTCCAGTCCCTGATGATTCCTCTGGTCAAAGTGGTGAGTACGCTTGGCGTTATGGATACACGGACAGGCCTTATTCTATGTTATCTGGGATTTGGGGCGCCGATTACGGTATTCCTGCTGCACGGATTCGTGAAGACAGTGCCGATCGACATCGAGGAAGCCGGCCGGGTTGACGGGAGCGGGACTTTCGGGATCTTCTTCCGGCTTGTGCTTCCTTTGATGCAGCCAATTATCGTCACGGTCATCATCCTGAATACGCTGTGGATCTGGAACGACTATCTGATGCCGTCCCTTATCCTGCAAAGTCCTGAGATGCGCACGATTCCGATTGCGACCTATGCCTTCTTTGGTCAATTCACGAAGCAGTGGGATCTGGCGCTCCCGGGACTTGTGCTGGGCATCGCGCCGGTGGTTATCTTCTTCCTGGCCATGCAGAAGTACATTATTGAAGGAATTGCTCAAGGCTCGGTCAAAGGGTAGACGGCATGGAGGAGAAGCTTAGAGCTGCAGGACGAAAGTTCAAGCACTCCATGTAGAGTATAGATGCGGAAAAAAGGAGGTTGCATGATATGAAGGTATGGGCGAGAGGACTCGCGCTTCTGATCCTAACTGCTCTGGCGATCACCGGCTGCGGTAGGGGTGAAGCTGCCGATGGCGGCACCAAGACGGTGCATATATTTCAATTCAAGGTAGAGATCTCCGAGGCGATGAGCCGCCTGAAGGCACAGTATGAGAAAGAGCATCCAGGTGTGAAGCTGGATATTCAGACTGTCGGAGGAGGTAGTGACTATGGAGCCTCCCTCCGGGCCAAGTTCTCCTCGGGCAAGGAACCCGATATCTTCAATATCGGGGGCTACCGGGAAATGGACATGTGGCAGGATTACCTGGAGGATCTGTCGGGCGAGCCTTGGGTGAAGGACGTTAAGCCGATTGCGAAGGAGCCGATGACCAAGAATGGGCGCCTGTATGGTCAGCCGATGAATCTGGAGGGTTATGGATTTATATACAACAAGGATCTGTTCAAGAAAGCGGGAATCGAACAAATTCCTGTGACACTGACAGAGCTTGAAGAGGCCGCGAACAAGCTTAAGGCCGCGGGGATTGTACCTTTTGCCAACGGGTATCAGGAATCGTTCGTCCTCGGGAATCACAATATCAACCTGGCTTTTGCTAATCAGAAGGACCCGGGAGCCTTCATAGAGGGATTGAACAACGGGAGCCAGAAGTTCTCGGACAATGAGGTGCTTAAGGAGTGGTCGGATCTTCTCGATCTAACCCTGAAGTACGGCAATGAGAATCCGTTAACAACCGACTATAATACCCAGGTAACTATGGTCGCCAGCGGCCAGGCTGCGATGATGCAGCAGGGGAACTGGACCCAGGGCCAGATTGACGGAATCAACCCCAAGCTGAATCTGGGCATCCTGCCTATGCCGATCAACAATGACGCGGGGAATGACAAGCTGTTCGTGGGAGTTCCAAATAACTGGGTAGTGAACAAGAACTCTCCGGTGAAGGAAGAAGCTAAGGAGTTCCTGAATTGGCTGGTCACCTCAGAGACAGGCAAGAGCTATATTACCAAGGAGTTCAAGTTCATCCCGGCATTCGACAGTATTAAAGGACGGGAAGAGGATCTCGGGGCATTGGGAATGGAAGTGTTGAAGTACACCGATGCAGGGAAGGCACTAACCTGGAACTGGTTCCGCTTCCCGAACGGTATGTCGCCCGAATTCGCCAGCAGTATACAGGCATATATAGGCGGCAAAATCAACAAAGAAGAAATGTACGCCCAGTTCCAGCGCAACTGGGATAATCTGAGCGCTCAGTAGTGCCGGATTACCAGGGAAAGGGCGATGTTAAACCTTAAGAAGGTGTCTCCAAAAGCCTATGGATTATGGGCCTTTGGAGGCACCTTTTATCATTTTGCGGTTAAAATATCTTGCCATGTGTCTTGGATGCGTCTCTCGTTAAATCCTGGTTATTTGATAGAATTTAAAACTTTCTAACTATTTACATACAATCAGTCTAGATTTATTGTAATAAAAGGAAATATCTTACTTCATGAAATTTTCATCCATTTTCACATAGCGGGGAGGGGTGGGAGGTAAAGTAAGGCTATTAAGGGTCTATATGCTGGTTTAGTCGGCGGATCGAAGATCACCAAATTAAATTAGAGGAGTGGAGATTGTGAAAGCAATGAAGAAACTATTTGCTGGATTGATGATGTTTTCTCTGATTTTAGGTATAACGTTTACGGGATCGGCGTTTGCAAGCAGTAACGAAGTCAAGCTTATTGACTCGGATGTTAGTGTGATTTATAAAAACGGCTATGTCGGTTTCAGCGGCAATATTGAGGTTGCGAATCTGGGACCCGTGAAGAACGTAACAGTCCATTACACAACAAATAATACAACCTGGTATGATACGAGCGCGTCTTATGTAGGGCCAACGGATGCAAGCCATGAGAAATGGCATTTCGGTATTTTCACCAATGATGCTACCAATGCAGCACATCCCGAGCTGAAGAATCTGAACTCCATCAAGTTCGCTATCAAATACGAAGTGAATGGCCAGACTTATTGGGATAACAACGGAGGAGCGAATTATTACAATGAAGTGAATCGTTCCTATCCGATTACATCCATCATTCTGGGAGAACCGAATGTGCTCAACGCAAGCAGCTCACTGAGCAATGGTACCTTCAGCGGCAACATCTACGTGAAGAATCTGAATGCGGTCAAAACAGTAAAAGTTCGCTACACCACAGACAACTGGGCGACAACCCATGAGGGCAGCGCCACTTATACCGGCCCTCTGAACAATTTCAATAGTGTTGAGGGCTGGAAATACAGCTTCGATGTTCCGGGTGCCGCTAATGTTAAATATGCGATTTCGTATACAACAGACGGGCAGACATACTGGGATAACAACTACGGCCATAACTACGTGGTTCAATAAGGTATTTACCGGTAAAATAGACGCGAGCGCCTGACAGGGAATCCTGCGGCGCTCGCTTGTTGTTCACATATTATTATAGTAATCCCTGTCTTCGTGTACACGTTGCGAAAACAAGGCGATGTTCCTGCTTCAGATCATAACTGACGTTTTTCTAAAACAACAAAAGCCCTACCTCTCTCTTGTCCTTGCGGCTCCAATGACCGCGCCAGTGTGAATCAGAATACTCCAAAATTCTTACTCTTAGGGTTAGTTCAAATAGGAATTTCTTGCAGATACTTAGGAGAGTTATCATCTTATTGAGGAACTACATATATGAGGGTATATAACCTAAATACATATTATACAGTATATTCAAATTAAGTGCAACACACATTATGAAATGAAGGATATCGGGTTAGAAATATACTAAGGTGGTTATTAAATCATACCATGTTTTTATTGTGCTTATTTCCAAATCCGGAAAGGGGAGTTCAAAATGGGTTCTGTTGAAGATGTATGGTATACCGTTGGTTTTTATATACTCTTGGCGGTCGGAATCGCCCTGCTGGGCGGCTGGCTGCTCTGGCTGAATAAGAAAGCCAAGAATAGCAAAAAGTAGTCGCTCCTCCCGTTCCAGTCACACAGTCTGGAAGCCAATTATGATCACAAAGGCCCGTCAAAGTTATTGCTTTGACGGGCCTTTGTGCAAGCTGGCCCAGCAGCGGGATGCCTTACAGTGGGTCTTTCAGCTCGGGCTCCTTGGGTTCTTTATTCGTGCTCAGATCAGGCTCACCCCGAATGAGTTCAGGCTCGGGAGCCCTGGGGGCAAAGGGAACCTCCTGAAAGCGGAATACCTTCTTGATCCGCTCACGTTCGGATTTGGGACCGAGGATATAGAGCGTGTCTCCCTCTTCAATAGTGGTATCTCCAAGAGGGGTAACGATCTCCTCCCCGCGTATGACTGCGGTCACCAGCACATCAGGCGGCAGCCCGAGACTGCGGATTTCTTGACCAACGACCACCATGCCAGCATGGATATGGAGGTGGTTGATCTCCGACTTGGTCTTGCCCAGAGAGACCAGCTCCAGCAGCGAGTGGGACTGGTTGGTTACTGTATCGACAAGGCCGAGCTTGACGGCAAGCGGAGTGATGGTCGCTCCCTGAACTAGCGCAGAGGTCAGGATGACAAAGAAGACGACATTGAAGAACAGCCGACCATCGGGCAGACCGCTGATCAAGGGATAGGTGGCAAGTACAATAGGTACGGCGCCCCTTAGCCCCGCCCAGGAAAGTACGAGCTTTTCTTTGAAGCTGAATTTGGAGAACACGGTGCTTGCAAATACGCCAATTGGACGGGCAACCAGCATAAGAATAAGGGACAAGGCAAGCCCTTGAAGCATGATAGCCGGGAGTTCCGCGGGAAAAACGAGCAGACCGAGCAGCGTGAACATGGTGATCTGCATAATCCAGCCAAAACCTTTGTTGAAGTGAAGAATGGACTGGCGGTAGGTGAGATCGGAGTTACCGAGCACAAGAGCCATGACATATACAGCGAGCAGGCCGCTGCCATGAAGTGCTGAAGTCAGACCATAGGTCAGGACGGCAAAAGCGATGGCCAGCACCGGATATAACCCGGATGAGTCAAAGTTAATCCGGTTAATCACTTTCACGGCAATCCAGCCAAGCAGAAGTCCAAAGACAAGTCCCAGCCCCATCTCCAGAATGAAAGAGAAGATTAAATGGATCAGGTTATGATCGTCGGGATGTTGAATCCATCCAATCAGGGTTACGGTCAGAAAGACGGCCATGGGATCATTGCTTCCCGATTCCGCCTCCAGGGTGGAGGTCAGCCTTTCTTTGATATTCTTGCCTCCGAGCACAGAGAATACCGCGGCAGCATCCGTTGATCCAACGATAGCACCGAACAGGAGACCATCAACGAGGGGAACATCCAGAATCAGCATGGCGCATACCCCCACTACGGCGGTAGTAAAGAGGACACCTACTGTGGCAAGCAAGAGGGCGGTGGGTAATACGGGTCTGATGGTGAGAAACTTGGTCTGCATCCCTCCCTCGAACAGAATGACGATCAGGGCAAAAGTGCCGACGAGTTGAGTAAGGAAGGCGTTATCGAAATAGAAGAAATTGCTAAGTACCATCCCAGCAGCAATGAAGAACACAAGTGCGGGAAGTCCAAAACGGCTTGAGAACTTGGTCGCAAAGACCCCAACTAACAATAGGCTGGCCAGCAGGATAATAATCGAACTGGTTAAGGCTGTTAAGTCCATGGCCACCTCCAGGTAATATGAATTTCATCTCTAGTGTACTTCTGCTCTACGGAAATTATTAGACATGAACGGCAATTGTTGAAACAATGGGCCGAGCATGTCAACTACGATCCTTTTGTAGAAGGTAAAGTGGCGGAACTGCCGAATATAAATTGTAGCTCTGTCAAATTATTGGCAGAAAGTGCCGATAATGACTTGTAGTCTTCTCTTATAGCAAAGGAAGGGGCGATACGCTTCGATGATCTACCGTACCTTTATCTCCCGGCTCATGCTTAATTATCTCATTGGATCCATAACGGCGGTTGCCGGAGTTGGAGGGCTGATGATATTTACCACACTGGATATCCCGTCTAGTGAATATTTATGGCTTGTCCTTGTCCTGGCCGTCTCTGTGTCCTCGATGATGAGTCTGGAATGGATGGTCTTCCGCCGTCATATTAGACCGGTCAAGATGGCTTTTCAGCAGGATATTCATGATTATCCCCAGCTGCAGAGAATCTATATCCGTCTTCACCAGCTTCCTTCCCTGGCGGTGAAAAGGATACTTGGACCACATCTGTTCGGTCTGTCCGTTCCCGCCGTCCTCCTGACACAGTGGCTGATTCAGTCGGGGAGGCTTCATATTCCAAAAAGATATGTCATACTGGCTATCCTGGGTGCCCTGCTTATCGCTGCCATGCATGCCATGATTGAATTCTTTCTGACTTCCTATGCGATTCGGCCGGTGCTCGAAGAGCTTCAGCGCATGAGCAGCCGAAGGTTCGGTCTTGAGCTGTCACTGGGCGGTCAGGTGATGATGTCCATTAAGCAGAAGTTCAGATGGGGAGCGTTCCTGATCGGGGCTTTTCCCCTGCTGCTGTATGGGCTGGCCGTCCAGCTTCGGATTGGTCATCTCCAGATCTCGGGAGTGGAGTACTGGAAGTGGGCAGGTTATATTCTCATTGTTGCTTTGGGATTCGCCCTCTTCGCCGCCTGGCTGTTAACCAGAGATGTGGAGATTCCGATCCAGCATCTATATGAGCGTATGGCCGAGGTGAAGGAAGGCAACCTAAACGCACAGGCGAAGGATATATTCTCGGATGAATTCTCAAAGCTGGTGTCCGGGTTCAACCATATGCTTAGCGGTATTAAAATACAGTCGGATCTTAATAATCAGCTGATAGGAAGTTATTTCGCCACCCTCGCGGCCGCACTGGATGCCCGGGATCCTTATACAGCGGGCCATTCCCTGCGTGTGGCTGATTATGCGGTACAGATTGGACTGCTCGCGGGACTGCCCGGAGAGAAGGTGGATGCGCTCCGCAAATCTGCGCTGCTGCATGACATTGGGAAGATCGGGACAAGGGATTCCGTTCTGCTTAAGGAAGGCCGCCTTACAGATGAGGAATTCGAGCAGATCAAGCAGCATCCGGCTATGGGAGAGAGCATTCTGCGGCAGATTGAACCGGCTGACGCTATGGCTCCTTTTCTGTCCGGGGTGCGGTCCCACCATGAACGATTTGATGGAAAAGGATATCCCGATCAGCTGAAGGGAGAAGAAATCCCCCTTTTCGGGCGCATTATCGCGGTGGCTGACGCATTTGACGCTATGACTTCCAACCGGCCTTACCGTAAGGGGCTTGATGCGGACCGGGCGATTCAGATTCTTGAAGAAGGCCGGGGAACCCAATGGGACCCTTACTATGCCGGGTTGTTCGTAGAAGATTACCACAGGAGAAAGAAACAGGGGGAGTATGCGGGTTAAGACAAGGAGACTTTTCGAAGAGCGAAAAGTCTTTTTTTTGTCAGCTTTAATGAGGGCGAACCGAGTGAGCGGGGGATTCATGCAGAGAAGGCAAGGGTAAATAACAAGGGAGAGGATCCTTTATCATACTTCGTAGAACCTACATCAATTATAGATTTCGAGGAGCTGATAACTATGGATAGCAATGTATTTAAAGGAAAGTGGAACCAGCTTAAGGGTGAAGCCAAAGTACAATGGGGCAAATTGACGGACGATGATCTGGATGTCATCGCTGGCGAGAAGGATAAGCTTGTAGGTAAGCTTCAGGAGCGGTATGGCCATACGAAGGATGACGCGGAGCGGGAGTATAACGACTGGGCCCGCAGTCGCCAGTAGGATAGTCAGAATACCAATAGATGAGTATGGAGACATAAAGACGCAGACCTTCCCATAGGTCTGCGTCTTTATTTGCCGTGGATATGCTATCTCTAACCTATGCTTCGTGCTATGATGGGAGAAGCGGGGTATTTCTTGAATATTCCATACATATGAAGGGTTCCTACAACAGGAGTGAGCAAATGGGCTTTAGGGATATGTTCCTGATGAACTTGGGGATGTTGATAAGTGTGGCCTACCTGGCGAACGTGCTGTACAAGTACTTGTTCAATTTCACGTCGGGGAAAGTGAAATATGCCAGTTCCGTATTACTGATGATTTTTGCGGGTTGGATTTGTATGAAATTCGGGTTTCGGTTGGGTGATAATGTCATCTTCGATCTGAGATTTCTCCCCCTGCTTATCGCGACCGCCGTCTATTCACAGCCGCTGACCATTATGATTATTGGCCTTGGAATCGGGCTGGTGAGACTTACCTTCGGTGTTAACGAAGCGGCCCTGGCGGGATTGTATAATCTTGCGATCCTGGGTGTCCTGTGCGCCGGACTGAATATCTGGCTGCGAAGAAGTCAGCTGCGGCTTCTGGTGAAAGCGGGCCTTACAATCCTCTTTGTGAATATCATTAATACGATTAATATCAGTTGCTTCGGGGTTATCCCGTTCGACCGGTATATGCTTGAGATAGCCCCGGTAGTTTTTCCGATGGGAGTGGGCTTAAGTACAGTGTTTGCTCTGATCTTGAGAGACTTCCAACTGGAGAAGAACCTGACTCTGGAGCTCAAATACACGAACGAGCTTCTTACGAAGCAGGCGGAGGAGCTCCAGAAGACCCGGATCAAGCTGGAGGAACGGGCCAATCAGCTGCTGCTGGCCTCACAATACAAGTCTGAATTTCTGGCTAATATGTCTCATGAGCTGCGTACACCGCTCAACAGTATCCTGAATCTGGCCCAGATTATCGAGGAGTCTGGCCCCAAGGGTGCCGATGATGAGAACCCTGTATACGGGGCTATCATACATAAGTCGGGCCAGGACCTGCTCCAGCTGATTAACGACATCTTGGACTTATCGAAGGTCGAAGCGGGCCGTCTGGAAATTTCAAGGGAAGAGATCAGCCTTCGTGAGCTTGGGGAAGTGATTGACATGCAATTTAGACACCTGGCGGAGCGGAAGGGACTTGAGTTTGAGATCAGACAGGATGAAGATCTCCCGGATCAGATAGAGTCAGATCCCCTGCGGATCCAGCAGGTGCTTCGCAATCTGTTAGCTAACGCTTTCAAGTTCACTGATGAGGGCAAAGTCAAGCTGGAGATCCGCAGGGAGAAGCCGGAGGATCTGACTCAGGGAGAGTGGATTGTATTTGCCGTGACGGATACTGGAATCGGCATAGCAGAGGACAAGCACAGGCTCATCTTTGAAGCGTTCCAGCAATCTGATGGTTCAATCAGCCGTAAATACGGTGGAACGGGACTTGGGCTATCCATCAGCCGTGACCTTGCAGATCTGCTGGGAGGCTTCATTCGTCTTCAGAGCAAGAAGGGGATTGGAAGTACATTCTTGTTCTTCGTTCCCCTAAATAACCATACAGAAAAGGAAGGGATATCATCGTGAACAAAAACGCAGTCTCAACAACTAAAGCACCGGGCGCAATTGGGCCTTACTCTCAAGGAGTTGAAATTGGTAATCTTATCTATACCTCGGGCCAGCTTGGGCTGGATCCGGTAAGCGGTGAGCTTGCTGAAGGCGTAGAGAAGCAGACGGTACAGGCGCTTCGGAATGTTCAAGCGATTCTCGAAGAGGCGGGAAGCGGTCTGGATCAGGTCATCAAGACTACAGTATTCGTGAAGGATCTGGCTGACTTCACGAAAGTGAACGAAATATACAGCACCTTCTTCACTGAGCCGTACCCGGCCCGCAGTACCGTAGAGGTAGCCCGTCTGCCCAAGGATGGACTGGTTGAAATTGAAGTGATCGCACTCAAGAAGTAGAAGCGGATTCACCGAGAAATAGAATGAAGCAGAAAGAAGACAGCTCTGATTAAGAGAGCTGTCTTTCTTTTTCTATAACATTGAGGTATAGGCATGACGGAAAGTGAACCTAGTCTCGTTCCCGGATTCGAATGAACAGCATCCAGACCGAATATACAAAGAGGATAAGAGCCACAAGTCCCGCTACCAGATAGACATTCCGGGTATCCTCCTGCTTGATTGCAATGGCAATATAGGCCCAGACAAAGACAAGCGGGAGCACACCGTCCCGGGCCGGGTAGCTGAGCACCACGGCCAGGACAGCACCGATGGCCAGCATAATAATGGCCCGCTGGGGACTTGAGAGTCCGAAGCCGTCCCATTCATTCCTGGAGAGGACAACGGCTGTATTCACCAGGGTGGCCACACTGATCCAGCCGAGATAAATGCTGAAGGGTAGACGGACGAACCAGATCTCGCCTAGCGTGGGGAAGGTGATAGCGCGGGTTTTGCGGTAGATCACAACAAGGCTGATAAATAATGCAAGCATGGCGGCTAAGGAGAGCTCTATGTATAAATAATGCCACAAGATAATCCATCCCATGTTGAGTATGCAGGAGATCACGAACCAGATTCCGATGGATTGTACCGAATCCCGGCCTTCATATGAGCGGTTCGCTTGATAGATCACAAAGCAGGCCAGCAGCAGATAGATTAGGGACCAGATCGAGAAGGCGTATCCCGCGGGAGTGATCGGCGTAGGATACATATCTGATATTTCCCCGGTAGAACGTCCACCGAGAGGCAGTACCATGGCAAGTGTATTCATGATGATAACGCCTATAAAGAAGAGGACATTCCACCATTTATAAGAATTTTGAGTATACATGCAAAGCCTCCAGTCAAAAGTTTATTATAATGAATATACCCAGAAGCTGGATATTGCAAGCGTGCAGCGAAAAGGACCAGGTGCTCTTGTCCTCTTCACTTGATGCATATGCAGAAGATGGAGACTCAACGACTAATTATGGAACATTTTTGTGTAAGAGAGAACTGACCGTTTTTAAAATGACGGTTTGTCGTATAATATGTTAGTAATGTATGTGTACCGGATATGCAATCGTGAATAGACAGGAGAAAGCAATGAATCAACACTTGTATGGAATTTGGCTCGGAGACGTATTCTTCTGCTTCTCGGGGGAAGCATCGGAATCGAAGGTGGATGCCTGGACAGCCTCACTGAGGAGGCTTGAACTCGCTTACGGGGCGCGTCCTTTTCAGCAAGCGGCACTGCGGCTTGCCGAGCTCCGCTGGACAGCACCTGCTCTTCGCGGCGCAGCCCGCCGGGGTGAACGGAAGGGACTGCTGGGGAGAACACTTGAAGGCTTGGCCCTGTCTCCCGGGGAAGCTTGGCCTCTGCTGCTGAATTACGAGGAGTCGGAGATGACGGCGAAAGGGATAATGCCAGGGGAGGAAATGACCTACTGGAGCTGCGCGGCAAAATTTGCGCTGGAGCTGATGCTCCGCGGCGCCATTGCCCCATCGGCACGACCGGCTGCCGTTCCGGGTGCCCGCAGACGGAGCGGTCAATTGGCGCTCAGGGCGGTATGGGGGCCCCGGCTGGATGATATCCATGACGAGGAACGGTTCCGGCAGCTTGCTGGCAGCATGCCGCCTATCGGGCTTGCGCCTGTGCAGCATGTGTCTTCGGAGGAGGAGCTCTCTGTAGAAGCCCGTCAGCTCGGTGTGCTGCATTCTTTTTTGACGGCGTTCATCGATTATGAAGTGCGCAACACAACCAAGGAGCTTGGCAAGGAGCTGAACTCCGTGAAAGGCAGATACCGCAGAGGCGTCTCGCCGCTGATTGAGCTATGGTGGGAAGGACTTCTGAGCGGTGACAGACCCCTGGATATTCAAGGGACTGCGGCTGAAATTGAAGAGCTGGCCGGAGAGATCTCGATTCTGGGCGGAGACCTGCCTGACGCATCCTCAGAGGATGAACCAGCACCAGGTGCCGGATTTCGCCTCTGCTTAAGACTGGAGCCCCCAGGCGAAAGTGAGGCGGCAGAGTCTTCGGCGCGCACATGGGGACTGTCGGTCTGGGCCGAGGTGCCTGAGGATGCGACACTTCTGCTCCCGGCGGCTCTGATCTGGAATCAGCCGAGCCAGGAAATGCTGATCCGTGGACGGAAATACAGCGGAGTGCAGGAGAATCTGCTGCTGCGGCTGGCTAAGGCTGCGGAGGTCTCGCCGGAAGTGGCCGCCGCTATGCAGGTGCCCCGGCCTGAATTCGTCAAGCTGAGTCCTGATGAGGTCTATTCGTTCCTTAGCAAGTCGGTGCCCGTGCTGCGGAAGCATGGGGTCACTGTACAGATGCCTGTACGATGGACTAAGGAAGGCAAGCGGCGGGCCGGAGTCCGGATTAAGACTTCAAGCTGGGATCCGGTAGAAGCGGGCAAGGGAGAGAAGCCCAAGCTGGGGGTTGAACAGGTCGTCCATTTCGAGATGGAGGCTGTGCTGAGCGGCCATAAGCTTACCCAGGCGGAGCTTGCCGAGCTTGCTTCAGCCCGTGCACCTCTGGTGCTTTTCCGCGGGGAATGGATTGAGATTGATGTCAAGGAGATCCGTCAGGTCCTGCGTTATATGAAGAAGCACGAGCAAGGCAGCATGACCTTCAAGGAGCTTATGCATCTGACGAATGATTCCCTGGAGGAAGGTCGTTATGAAGGCCTGTACGTGGAAGGGGTAGAGACGACCGGGCTGATCGCCGCACTGATGGAAGGGGGAGTGCTTAAGAATCTGAAGCCTCTTCCTGTTCCAGTGTCTCTGCAGGGAACACTCCGGCCTTATCAGGAGCGGGGATATCAGTGGCTCTCTACCATGAAGTCACTCGGATTCGGCGCTCTTCTCGCAGATGATATGGGTCTTGGCAAGACCGTTCAAGTGATCACCACCCTTCTAAGTGACCACGTGGAAGGTACGAGGCTTATTGTCTGCCCGACATCTCTGCTGGGGAACTGGCAGAAGGAGCTCAGCCGGTTCGCCCCGGAGCTTCGGCTGTATATCCATCATGGAACGAACCGGCTTCATGGAGAGCCATTCATGAAGGCGTGCAGGGAGCATGATATTGTTCTTACAACCTATCATCTGGCGGGACGTGATGCCAAAGAGCTGAAAGAAGCCCAGTGGGAGTCTATTATTCTGGATGAAGCCCAGTATATTAAGAACTACAGTACCAAGCAGGCACAGAGTGTGATGAAACTGAGCGCTCCTCATCGTATTGCGATGACGGGAACACCGGTAGAGAACCGGCTTAGTGAGCTGTGGTCAATCTTTCAGTTCCTGAATCCCGGGTATCTTGGCACTTATGCTTCTTTTCGCAAGCAGTATACAGGAGGAGGAGAAGAGCAGGCGACCGAGCTGCTCCGGCTGCGGAAGCTTGTTGCCCCGTTCCTGCTGCGCCGTCTGAAGAGTGATCCGGACATCCGCAAGGATCTGCCGGAGAAGATTGAGATCAAATCGTACTGCTCGCTGACGGTAGAGCAGGCAAGACTATACCGGGTGGTCACCGATGATCTGATGTCCCGGATTCAGGAGAGTACCGGTATTGCCCGCAAGGGACTCGTGCTGTCATCACTGACCCGGCTCAAGCAGATCTGTGATCATCCTTCACTGTATGACCAGGCGAGACCGGAAGGGATGGCGGGACGATCCGGCAAGACCGAGCGTCTTCTGGAGCTGCTTGATATGATCCGTGAGAACGGCGAAGCTGCACTAATCTTCACGCAGTATGTCCAGATGGGCGAGCTGCTTGTGAAGCAGCTGGCAGAGCATTATGATACAGCTCCATTCTTCCTACACGGGGGAGTGGCTAAGAATGACCGGGACCGGATGGTGAATCTGTTCCAGGAGGGCAAGGGTCCCTCCATCTTCATTCTGTCCCTCAAAGCAGGAGGCGTGGGCCTCAATCTTACCCGCGCCAACCATGTCATTCACTTTGACCGCTGGTGGAACCCGGCTGTGGAGAATCAGGCCACCGACCGTGTCTTCCGTATTGGACAGGAGAAGAATGTGGAGGTTCATAAGCTGATCTGCCAGGGAACGCTGGAAGAACGGATTGATGAATTGATAGAACGGAAGAAGTCTTTGTCCGAGCAGGTGGTAGGCTCTGGGGAGCAGTGGCTGACCGAGATGTCGAGCGAGGAGCTGCAGAGCCTGATTACCTTGCAGACGGGTGACTGGGGTTAGGATCTTGCAGGTGGACAAATGGGACCGGCATGACTAGACGACAGATGGGTCGCGAGTAAGCCGGTTGAGCTAACGTGAACCTGATGGAACCGGGCCAGCCTGGGTTTCAAGCTGGTTGTGCAGCATTATTCATATTCAACCGGAGACGTGACTTAAGAGGGCAGTTGAAATCGCGAGATCAGAAGGAGGGGGACGGGTGATGAAGAGGACCAAGCAGGAAGGACGGGTGACCGCTTCCGAAGGTGAGCTTCAAGTGGAGCTGGGTGTGAACCAAGAGCAGCAGGAGAAGGCCGCAGTGGAAGGGACAGCGGAAGTGGAAACGGGAACGGGAACTGATACTGAAACAAAAGCGGAAACAGAAACAGGAACGGGTACTGATACAGAAACAGAGGCGGAAAACACGCGTCCTGTCTGCACAGTAACCTTTCCGCTTGCTGCGCCGGACGCCGGGCTGCTGGCCCGGCTTGTGGAGCAGCTCGGCTCGCGCCCCCTGGAGCTCGCCGAGCTGCTCCAGGGCGGGCAGCCCGCCAGCGCTGCGGCGCTGCTGCCTGCGGAGCCGCCATGGGCGCAGGCGCCGGGCGGCACAGCTTCCGGCGCGCCAGCTGGCGCCTGTAGCTGCGCCGCCAGCGGCTGCGCCCATGTCGCCGCGGCCGCGAAGCTTGCCGCGGCGCAGTGGAAGGCCGCGCCGCAGCTGCGCTTGGCGGCGCTGGGGCTTGCGCCGCAGCGCCTGCAGGGCGCGGTCTTCGCGGCCTGGGCGGCGGATGCCCCTGCGGGAGCATCCGATCTGCCGGCCGCGGCTGCCCGCCGGAGCGATGCGGGCAGCCGCGCGGAGCGCCAAGGCCCGGCCCTGGCCGAATGGCTGGCCGAGGCGGCGGAACAGGACCGGCTGCATGTGCCCGGTCCGCAGTTCCATGACGTCAAGATCAGCTTGACGTCAGAGGAAGAGCAGCCTGCGCCTGCTGCGGATGCGCAGGCCTGGGCGGAGCTGCTGCCGGGGATTCCCGGCGCGGCGGCCGGGGTTAGACGCATCGAAGCCCGGCTGATGGAGCGGACCCGGGAGCAGGGGAGAAGACTGTCCGCCGTGCGGCAGTCTTCCTCACCTTAGAGGCGCCACTCCCAAGCGCTCAGGTGTATTTAATGCACTAACCGCACAAACCGCACAAGCCGGCACCAACTCGTAACAGGTCACTCTAAATCACTTCAATCAAACTAAGTTGCTCCTGAACCAAGAGAACAAGGCTGGCTTCGCGAGAATGCTCGCAAGGCCAGCCTTGTTCTCTTATCTTGAAATCCTGGTTCATTACGCAGGAAATCTTGTTCCTTAGCCCACGAACCTTATTTATTCGTGGGTGAACCTTCGCCATATCCTTTGTCGTCGTAATCGGAGTTCTCCAGCTTGCCGAGCACCCCCAAGCTCTCGATGGCCTGTCTCGTCTTCTCATCGCCGATCTGATGCAAGTACGCATAGACAGCGATAAGCTTGTCGTTGTAATGATCGGTGGCTTCGTCCTTGTCGGCCGATTTATACGGGACGGGTGCCCGCTTCAAGGTGTACTCGTCCTCTTTGGCTAGCTCATCCAGCTTATCCCGGAGCAGACCGAGCTCTTCATCATCCAGATCTACTTTGTATTCTGCCGATTCATTCTCTACGTCTTGAATAAGTTGATGTGTGACCGAAACGTAATATCGCGTCTTCGCATTATTCATCCCAAGTTCACTCCCGGTATTTTTATACTTCTATACACGTGGTTTCGGCGGGTGAATCAGGGCATTTTCCCAGAAAGGTCGAAATCTGGTATGATATATGGGATGAATGATATACTGCATGAAAGAGTTGTCTGGTTTCTTGAAAGTAATTTATTCATGGGATGAAGTATCGGGATTTGACATGGATAATGGTTTCAATTCATAGTGAAGTGTATAAGACAATTAAGAAACCAGATGCCGCCTTTCAATTCAGGGAAGGTTTTAGGGGAAATGGGAGGAGAACGTTTATGGATTTCTTGCAGCGAATTAAAAAGGGTGCGGGTAAGGCGACTGAGCGTGCGCAAAATGCGGTTGAAATCAGCAAGCTAAATAACCAAATTTCAAATATTGAACGTGAGATGGGGATTTACTTCCAGCGTATGGGGCAGGTCTTCTATGAAGGATACCGCGAATCGGATATGTCCAAGGCCGAGAAGGAAATGATGGATCTGGCTAAAACCTGTGATCTGCTGAATGAAGAGAAGGATGAGCTTAGACTCAAGATCGCCTCACTGCGCAATGAGAGATTATGCGCGTGCGGCAAGGTGGTTCCTGAAGAAGCGATCTTCTGTCCTTATTGCGGCCAAAAGCTTGAGAAGTATGACGGCGGCGCTGCGGCCAAGAAAGCTCAAGACGTGGAGCCTGTGGCTGAGGCCCGGGAAGAAGCAGCCCCTACATACCAGGAGAAGAAATCTATTGATTTGGATCCAATTATTCTGGAGCCGGAATATGTCTCAGAGCGTGAACGGCTGAGTCCCGAAGAGGAGGAACGCCGTCTGCGTGAGCTGGAGCGCGAACGGGAGCGGCAGCTCGAGCTGGATCGGCGTATTCGCACATGGAAAGAGAATGTGCTAAGTCCTGACCAGGAGCAGGAGCAGGGGAAGCAGGCTCATTCAGCATATCCTGTGGAAGAGAAACGGTATGAGGATACTCCGCTTGAGAAGACGAACTGCCAGATTTGCGGGGCGCCGATTCCTAAAGGGACTAAGTGGTGCCCGAGCTGCGGATCTGAACAGATTTAGGCCTTTTGCAGTGAAATAACGCACATCGCATTAATTTACTCTATATTAGGGTAGACTTCTAGAAACGACCAAGGAGTGTTGATGATGGAGTGTATTGTGCATTTTGATGTAGTTCATCCCGAACAAGTCAAGGCGCTACGGGGATTAATTATACTGGAAGCGGGCAAAGCGCCAACGGAGGCTGACTTCCTCAGTATGTTCCAGGATATGGGCTATGAACTCAGGCTGTCCGATAAGGAGAAGCTCGTATTTACCCCTCTGAATGCGGACGCGGATTATAAGGAGATTCGTATCCGGGATCTGGATACCGGGGAAGATTCATATGTGGAGGACCGCAACTTGAAGTCCGTAATCTCGAATCTTCTGCCTCCGCAGTCCAAGCCGCTTTAGAAGAATAGGAGCATTGTATTATAGAAGGGAAGGCCAACCGGAATTGATATGCTCCCCTTGGCAGACAGGTTTTATTATTTCACCTGTCTACCTAACGGGGGCACTTCAAATCGGGTGGCCTTTTTTGAGTTATACTAATACATCTCTATAAGATTGAGGCGTATATACCTGGTCTCTAACCATGGCATGAATCAATTCCACGTACACTGCACCCCAGGCGTGGCTCTATTGGGGAGTCCTGTTAATCCTCTTTTCAGTAACTGTGTATTTTTCTGTCTATCCGAAGATTCAAACGGCTGGAGGGATGAAAGATACTCCTCACCTTTATAAGCTCATTTTACCTTCCAAGTTCTGCTCCCTCGCCCTCCAGCACCGAGGTGCAGTGAGCACAACGGGTCGCTTTGGCCGGAATATCGGACATGCAATAAGGACATTCCTTGGTGGTCTTCTCCGGCTCGGGCTTCTTCTCTTCCGCACGGCGGATGAAGTTAATGCCTTTAACCAGCATGAAGATGCAGAAGGACACAATGAGAAAATCAATCAGGGTATTGATGAACTGACCGTAAGCGATGACAGACTTGCCTTGTTCAGTAACCTTAGCCAGCGAAGGCCAAGGGGAACCGACATTATCCAGCGGATAGTACAGGTCCTTAAAGTTCACGTTACCGAGAATCTTGCCGATCGGAGGCATGATGATATCATTGACCAGCGAAGTCACGATCTTCCCAAAGGCCGCCCCCACAATGACCCCCACTGCCAGATCAATCACATTTCCTTTAACCGCGAATTCTTTGAATTCTTTTATAAAACCCATGCTCGTCTCTCTCCTTTTATCAAATAACAAAAAGTTCATGCAGTCTATTGTACATGAATGATAATTCTGGGCAATAGTGTCTTTTATAGTATAAAGCTAGAATAAGCTGCAGGCGAAACATGTCGGATTTTGAAAAAAAATCGAAAACTCCACGAAATACCTCTTTATTTCTGGGCATTTCTTAAGTTATACTTCTAACATTGAATGAAACCTATTTATATACTTTCATTTCTTTTTCATTAGGAAATGATTCATTACTTCTCGTATATGTGCTGGAATGGGCCCGCACGTTTCTACCAGATCACCGGAATGATCGGACTACGGGCAAGAGCAGATTGTGAATTCACTCCGTGCCAGCGTGAATAGCTGTCGCCGTGCTTAGCCCATTCTCCGAACTTCGGAGGATGGGCTTTCGAAATCTATCAGGAACAAGCCGATCTGCAGTTCAGAAATTGGAGGGGGAAAAAGAGATGAAACTGTTAAGGGATAAGGTTATGCAGGAAGGGATCGTGTTAAGCGATCAGGTACTGAAGGTCGATTCATTTCTGAATCATCAGATGGATCCGGTGCTTATGAAGGAAGTGGGACGGGAGTTCACCCGCCGCTTCGCAGGTGAAGAGATTACGAAAGTGCTGACGATCGAATCCTCAGGTATCGCTCCAGCCATTATGACGGCCCTGGAGCTTGATGTGCCGATGATTTTTGCGCGTAAGCATAAGTCGCTGACCCTTCGGGATAACATCCTGGTTGAGAAGGTATATTCCTTCACGAAGAAGGAGTCGAACGAGATTACCGTATCGAAGAAGTTCCTGTGTCCGGAGGACCGGGTGCTGATCATTGACGATTTCCTGGCTAACGGGGAAGCCGCATTTGGACTGGCCCGTATTGTGGAACAGATCGGCGCCAAGGTGGCGGGGATCGGAATCGTGATCGAGAAGGCGTTCCAGCCTGGAGGAAGACTGCTGCAGGAGGCTGGTTATCAGGTGGAGTCTCTGGTACGCGTTGCTTCTCTGGAGAACGGAACGGTCACTTTTGCGGAAGACGTTATTGAATAATTAGAGGGCAGGTGCAAGATGGCGAGAGAACGTATTTTTCAGAGAAACAGACACCCTATGCAGACTTTCTCATTGGGGATTCAGCACGTGCTGGCGATGTATGCCGGTGCGGTAATTGTCCCGCTGATCGTAGGTGAAGCATTAAATTTGAGCCAAGAGCAGCTGACCTATCTCATTGCCATTGATCTGCTGGCTTGCGGTGTGGCATCCCTGCTTCAGGTATGGGGTAACAAGTATTTCGGGATTGGACTTCCGGTTATGCTCGGGTGCGCCTTCCAATCCATCTCTCCCATGATTGCGATTGGGACCGAGGAAGGAATGGGCGTCTCCGCCATATATGGCGCGATTCTTGCATCAGGGCTGTTCGTGTTCCTGTTCGCAGGCATGTTCAGCAAGCTGATCCGTTTCTTCCCGCCGGTGGTCACAGGTTCAGTGGTTACGATTATTGGGGTGACCCTGATTCCTACAGCCTTGGGCGATCTTGGCGGCGGCAATCCCGAGAAGAATCCGGAGTTCGGGAGTCTGCTGAATCTGGCGCTGGGCTTCGGCGTCCTCCTGCTGGTTATACTGCTTAATCGCTTCGCCAAAGGGTTCGTGCGTTCGATCTCCGTCCTGCTTGGTCTAGTCCTGGGTACCCTGGCTGCCGCGCTTATGGGTAAGGTGGATTTCTCTCCGGTACTTGAAGCAAGCTGGTTCCACGCGGTTCAGCCGCTTTATTTCGGAGTACCGACCTTTCATGTGTCCGCGATTCTGACGATGATCCTGGTGGCGATTGTCAGCGTAGCGGAATCGACAGGCGTGTTCCTGGCACTGGGCAAGATTGTGGATAAAGAAGTGACCTCGAAAGACCTGGCCAGGGGATACCGGGCTGAAGGCCTTGCCATTATGCTTGGCGGACTCTTCAATTCATTCCCTTACACGACCTATTCCCAGAATGTCGGCCTTGTCCAGATGAGCCGCGTGAAGACCCGCGATGTGATCGTGGTCGCGGGCGGATTGCTGGTCCTCATCGGCTTCGTACCGAAGATCGCGGCGCTCACCCAGATCATTCCAACGGCTGTGCTTGGCGGTGCGATGGTGTCCCTCTTCGGTCTGGTTCTCTCTTCGGGCATACGGATGCTCGGGGATCAGGTGGACTTGAACCGGTATGAGAATCTGCTGATCATTGCCTGCTCGGTCGGCATGGGTCTTGGTGTTACCACGGTACCAACCTTGTTCGACCAGCTTCCAAGCTGGCTGCGTATTCTTGTAGATAACGGGATTGTAGCAGGGAGTGTGACAGCCATCATCATGAATCTGTTATTCAATGGGATGCGCGGGGCTTCGGAGTCATCCTCCGCAGCTTCCCATGGGGAGACTTCGGGCGTCTGAATTTAAAAGCTATGGCAGCTTCTACTGTCTGAAATTACTGATTAAAATTATAAGCCGCAGGTCCTCTAAACAGGATCTGCGGCTTTTTGTGCTGCATACAAAGGCCAGAACTTCATTCCATGGAATAACAACGGACAATAGCTGTTAGGGATATGGCGTCCAATTGAAATGGATAGCACCTCCGTAGAGCACCGAGACCTCTTCGATATTTGGTACCTATATAGCCGTAAATATCTCTCTGTGGCTGTGAAGCAAGCTAGAGGCGCCGCATCTGATCCTCAGCAATATCGCCGATAAGAGGCACTTTATAGAATCTTCCCATCAGGGATGCCAGCATGAGAAGGACCCAGAAGACAGCGCCAGTCAGCCCGAGCAGCATGGAGGCGAGCCCTCCGATTAGCGGGACGAATCCGGCTGCCACATGACCAAGGGCTAGCAGGCCGAACAGGATAATGGATTGAAGAGCATGGAACATGACATACCGGCTGCGCTTCTCCAGGGCAAGCATAACCGCACCGCCTGCGAATGGAATGAGATAACAGAGAAAGCCCGCCAGGTTCTCGGGCAGACCTGTAGAGGATCTAAAGGGCGACAAGAAATCACCTTCTACACATACAGGATGAAGGAGCGGCCATTAGCCACTTGTCCTTCTCTCTACATTGTATGCATAGCCCGTCTGCCCAGAACTAGAGCAGCCTTTCCTAGACCGCTCCTACAGGACAAGCGAGTTCAGCATCCGCCGGAGCAGAGTTCCAAGTCTCAGAGAACCATTGTTCCAGAATATCATTCACAATCAATTCGGCGGAATTGGGCCTCCGCAGGAGTTCAATCCGCTCTTGCCTTTCTTCGAGATGGTCTATGGCAGCGAATAACCCCTTAACCTGGTCCACCAAGTCGGAAGGTGTATAGGCGATGGACGCGATTCCCTTACTCTCCAGATACCGGGCGTTATTGAGCTCTTGACCAGGCACAGGCCTGTACAGGAACATCGGCAGGCGGCTGGCCAGAGACTCGGACAGAGTGATGCCCCCTGGCTTGGTAATGATGCAGTCACAGGTCTGCATCAGGCGGGCAACCTCGTTCACGAAGCCGAATACCTGAAAGTTCGGCCTGTCTCCATACTGCTCCTGCAGAATGCGCTGAAGCTCCACATTTTTGCCACAGGCGGCAATAACCTGGAAGTCCCCGCTGCCGAGCAGGGGCTGGATCATATCGCGAATTCCTTGCATCACGCCGTAAGCGCCCGCCATAAGAAGAACCGTCTTCTTACGGGGATCCAGCTTCTCCGTAACTCGGGGGTCGGGCTCATGTGTCCGCCCGAAGTCAGGCTTGATGGGAATCCCGGTGGCCAGCACTCGGTGCTCTGGAATTCCGCGGCTGACGGCTTCAAGCTTCAGATCATCCGTAGCCACATAGTAGCGGTCCACTCCGGGATGAATCCAGCGGCCGTGGAGATCGAAATCGGTCACCACATTTACAAGCGGCAGGGACAGTCCGGTCTTCTTCATCAGCTTGGGCATGACCAGCTGGGGGAAGGTGTGAATGATCAGATCCGGCTCATGATCGGTAATCATCTGTTCAAGCTTGCGCATGCCGAACGAGTGCAGAATATTTGAGAAGGGCTTATCCGGCTGCATATCCTTGGTAACGTTATACACCCAGCCATAGACGGCTGGAAGGGTCCGGAAGCTCTGCATATATACGAATTTGGTTAAGCTGTTAATGACAGGGTGTGCCATAGCCATCAGATCCAGAAGCACCACATTATGAATACCCTTATGATGAAAAGAAGCCTCAATGGCCTTGGATGCCTGATAATGGCCATCTCCATAGCTTGCGTAGAGCACCATAATTTTCGGTGATTTGGCTGCAGCATTCATACAGATCAATTCCTCCTCTGACATCTGGGGCTTGAATGTTATCTTGTCATGTCCGCATAGCTGGGATTACATAATTCCTCAACAGCTGCCGGGGATTTCTCCACCGGCTCACCGTGCTGTCGGCTGTAAATACCACGGTTGCTTCCAAGGAGGGGATCAGAATAATCTGCTGACCTCCGTGGCCGTGGGCGTATGTGAAATGGACTCCATCTTCCGTGCCGTTCCACCACTGATAACCATAGCTGCCATATCCGAAATAAGGTTCAGACCGCGGGATGAACGATTGCTGGAGCCACTCCTCCGGCACGACCCGCTTCCCTTCCCATATCCCCCCATTCAGGCACATCTGGCCGAATTTGGCCATATCCCGGGAAGTAAGGGACAGTCCTATATGACCCATAGTATGCCCTTCGGCACTTGCCGACCACCCCGCATGATAAATGCCAAGGTGCTCAAATAAATGCGACTGCGCGTAACTAAAAGCGCTGTACCCGGTCATCTCTGTTAACAACACGGAGAGCATATGGGAATCGGTACTTCTATACTGAAATGTCCCCAGCATTTCCTCTTGAACGGGCAGTCTCAAGATGAACCTGGCCAAGCTGCGGCTCTTGTGGAACCGGTGAATGAACTTCTCTCCAAGCTTTGAGCCGGTCTCCCAGTAGAGCCCGGAGGTCATAGTCAGAAGATGTCTTAAAGTTATTGTATCCCATAACGGATCAGGCCGGGATGGGGCATATTTGCTCACAAGCCCCCACACGGGGCTGTCCAGGTCCTGCATTTCGCCTCGCGCTAAGGCAATCCCGATCAAGACAGACATGAAGCTTTTGGTAGCGGACCTGAGATCATTCAGCGAGGCGATATGATAGCCGTTATAATACTTCTCATATATGAGCTGGCCGCGCCTGACAACGAGGAAGCTGTGCATTCGGGGGTACTTGCGCAGAATTAGAGAATCCGCGTCGTCCAGCCATGCGGGGTCTGTATCCAGATCTTCCGGCCGCGCGGACGGGAAGGATGGAATGGAGGCGGCGGATGAGACAAGTATAGGTGTAGGCTGGTTCATAGGGATCCGATCCTCCTGCCGGGGAATTTGGCTTCTACTCTTATTTTAACCCTTAGTTTGCCCGATAAATAAACTATATGTAAATTCTTTCCCTAATCGCCTGGCAAAAATGTGCGAAATGAAGAAAGCTGAAACCCTTTATTGAATATGATACAATGGAAAAGGATAGGAGGTCGTTCGAATACCCCCCGGGTCTACACTAGAGAGACCGGTCTGTGTGACAAGAGAGACTTAGCAGGCTTGTTTCAGTAAGACTTATACAGGGTATTTAAATTGTCAGATGCCTGCCGGAAGGCAGAGTTTATGTTCCTATGAACCGCTGCCAGCTTGGCTGTTTTTTTTCGCCGAAGCTTGCCGGGTGGCTGTGAGGGCTTGCTTGTCCCACTTCTGCTCATTAGCGGCACCAAACCACCATATGATAGTACTTGCAGATCTTTTCGGCATTCTCGAAATCGGAGCATTAACTACAAGCGTTCTGGGAGGGAATTACTATGGCAACGAAAGGTCACAATGAAGTCAAAGAAAGTCTGCGCGAGATGACACGGATTTTCAGGCCGAAGGACCCCAAGAAATTTGTCAAGGAGTATGTCCGTAAATACCGCATTATGGGTGGCTATGAAGAAGAACTGACGCATCTGGTTGAACATGAAATGGGCAAGTTGGACTCTTCCGTGTCCTGATCATCTGATCCATGAAGAAATAACGCACTACAACTATATAGACATAACCCAACCGCCTGCGGACAGGCGGTTTTTTTTGTTCTCTTGCATACATATATTACATCACTCTGTCAGGAGTGGATGTCTTGAGCAGGAGGAGGGGGAGCGACTGAGAGCAAGTCTGAGAACCAAGGAAGAGATCAAGCGGATACGGGAGGCCGGGCGGATTCTTGCCGCGTGCCACCGGGAGATTCGGAAGCTGCTTGCCCCGGGAATCTCCACGCTGGAGATCGATGCTTTTGTTGAGAGCTACCTGAAGAAGCACAAAGCTACACCTGAACAGAAGGGCTACCGCGGCTTCCCGTATGCAACATGCGCCTCTGTCAATGATGTGGTATGCCATGGATTCCCGGATTCCCGGCAGCTCCAGGCAGGTGATCTTGTAACGATTGATATCGTAGTGAACAAGGACGGCTGGCTCGCGGACTCGGGCTGGTCCTATGCCGTGGGGTCAGCCGGCCCCGCCGGACAGTATTTGCTTGATAAGACACATGAGGCGTTGTATGCAGGAATTAACAAGGCCGCAGCAGGAATGAGAACAGGGGATATTGGCCATGCGGTGCAGACCGTGGTGGAGCATGCAGGGCTTGGCATCGTTGCACCGCTGGTAGGCCACGGGATCGGTAGAAAGCTTCATGAGCCGCCAGACGTGCCCAGCATCGGCAGCCCTCGTACAGGTACTTTGCTCAGGCCGGGGATGGTCATTACGATTGAGCCTGTAGTTACACTTGGCGAGACAGGGGCGGTGTTCTGGGAAGAGGATGGCTGGACCGTACGGACAGCGGATGGTTCCTTGGGCGCCCAATTCGAACACACCGTAGCTATTCTTGAGGACGGACCGCAAATATTGACGGACTGAAAAAGAGGGGAGACTCTCTTTTTTTGTCTTCTATTATACTGAAAAGAAGCGGAATTTTAAGAAAAATGTCACATTTTGAAGTTCATATTTATGGTCCTTACAGAGCTTGTCAAGGTCAAATCCAGGCAGGGGGCATGACCAAGGGGGGATGGGTGAAATCGCTTGCAAACCCAGTGTTGGCGCGACTTTTCGTAATTTTGAACAATTTGTGAACTACCCTTGAATCATTGACAAATTTGTGTACTAATCATATGCTTAATTAGTGATTGTTCGAATTGACAGGATAGCAGTTTCCGTGATAGAGCAAGTCGATTGTTTCCTTATTATAGGGAAGGGGTACTTGTGACTATCAGCGGAAGACAAACGTTAAAAGTGGGGTAGATCAATGATGAAACGGTGGCAGGCTGTGAAACGGCTCTTTCCTTTTGTGGGGCTGGTGCTGTTGTTGTCCGCTTGCGGTCGCGAGGATTTGTCCGCATTAAGACCTCAAGGACCTGTAGCACAAGGACAATTTGATTTAATGAAGCTTTCCATTGCAATTATGATTGTCGTTCTGCTCATTGTATTCGGTATTGCCGGTTATGTTTGGATGCGTTTTCGCCGTAGACCGGGACAAACCGACATTCCTGAGCAGGTGGAAGGCAACTTCAAGCTTGAAGTGATCTGGACTGTCATTCCCTTAATTTTGGTCATTATTCTGGGAGTTGCTACGGTTCAGAAGGTATTCGCTCATGGCGAGAATTACTGGAACGACAAGAACGCGGTGAAGGTGAAGGTGACTTCACACCAGTTCTGGTGGGAATTTAACTATCCTGATTATGGTGTAACCACTGCACAGGATCTGATTATTCCAACGGGTAAGAAGATTGCCTTTCAATTGAAGACAGCCGATGTTCTTCACTCATTCTGGGTACCTTCATTGGCAGGGAAGACGGATACCAATCCGGAAGGCGCTATCAATAACGCCTGGTTCACTGCAGACAAAGAAGGCGTCTATCTTGGTAAATGTGCCGAGCTGTGCGGTCAATCCCACGGCCTAATGGAATTCAAAGTCAAGGCGGTCAGCCAGGAGTCATTTGACAGCTGGGTTAAGGCCATGAAGGAGCCTGTGGCTCTGCCGGAAGATCAAGCAACCGCGGAAGTCTTCAAGAACCAGTGTCTGACTTGTCACGCGATCGGCAGCGAAGGCGGTCCGTCCGCACCGAACCTGACAGGAATCGGTGGACGTGAATCGGTAGCCAGCATTCTTATTAACGGACAGGACGGCACCGCGAAAGAAAACCTTAAGACCTGGCTTGAAGATCCTCAAGCCGTGAAGCCAGGCAACACGATGCCGAATCCGAAGGAAGACCTGAAGCTAACCGATGAACAAATCGACGCGATAGCGGATTACTTGGCAAATTCAAAATTAAAGACTGACTGATTCACCCGCATGGAGCAACTTGGATAGGAATTTTTAAAGGGGGTACAAACCTTGGCTCACGCTCACAGTGTCAAGCGCCATACGGGACTGATGGACTGGTTAACCACAGTTGACCATAAGAAGATCGGCATCCTGTACTTAATTGCCGGGGCTTTATTCTTCGGAATCGGCGGAATCGAAGCTTTATTGATCCGCTGGCAGCTTATCAAACCCATGAACGACTTTGTGTCAGCGCAGACTTTTAACGAACTTATAACCATGCATGGCACCACAATGATCTTCCTTGGCGTAATGCCGCTCATCTTCGCTTTGATGAATGCGGTTGTTCCGCTTCAGATCGGGGCACGCGACGTTGCGTTTCCTTTTCTTAACTCGCTTGGCTTCTGGACGTTCCTGTTCGGTGGTGTTCTTCTGAACATCAGCTGGGTTATGGGCGGCGCGCCGGATGCCGGCTGGACGGCTTACACTCCGCTGTCCTCGAAACTCTACAGTGATACACACGGGGTTGATTTTTACACCGTGGGTCTGCAGATCGCAGGTCTCGGAACCCTGATCGGGGGCATCAACTTCCTGGCTACGATTATTACGATGCGTGCACCGGGAATGAGCTTCATGCGTATGCCGATGTTCACATGGACCGCATTTATTACTTCAGCTATTATTCTATTTGCTTTCCCTGCCATTACCGTGGGACTTGTCCTGCTAAGCTTTGACCGGATACTCGATGCGAACTTCTTCGATGTCAGCGAAGGTGGTAACCCGGTTCTATGGCAGCATATATTCTGGATTTTCGGACACCCTGAGGTGTACATACTAATCCTTCCGGCTTTCGGTATTATTTCCGAGGTCATTCCAACCTTTGCCCGTAAGCGGTTGTTCGGATACAGTTCCATGGTGTTCGCTACCATTCTGATTGCCTTCCTCGGCTTCATGGTATGGGCTCACCATATGTTCACTACGGGCATGGGCCCGGTAGCGAATGCGCTGTTCTCGATCTCGACGATGCTGATCGCGGTGCCAACAGGTATCAAGATCTTTAACTGGCTATTTACCTTGTGGGGCGGGCAGATCCGCTTCACAGCAGCTAATCTCTACGCATCCGGCTTCATTCCTACCTTTGTTATGGGTGGGGTTACAGGGGTTATGCTTGCATCCGCACCTGCGGATTACCAGTTCCACGATACGTATTTCGTAGTAGCGCACTTCCACTACGTTATTGTCGGTGGATTGGTTCTCGGACTATTCTCGGGCCTGCACTACTGGTGGCCTAAGATGTTCGGCCGTGTACTGGATGAGAAGCTTGGCAAGATCGGCTTCTGGTTCTTCATCATCGGCTTCCATCTGACCTTCTTCGTGCAGCATTTCCTTGGTCTTATGGGTATGCAGCGCCGTATCTTTACTTACCTGAGGGGGCAAGGCTTTGATACTTTAAACCTCGTAAGTACAATAGGAGCTCTGCTGATGGGCGTTGGGGTTCTCGTATTCTTGTTCAACGTAATCGTAACAACAAGAAAGCCTGCGGGTGCGCCTAATGATCCATGGGAAGACGGCCGTACACTGGAGTGGTCGATTCCATCTCCTCCTCCGGAGTACAACTTCAAGCAGATCCCGCTTGTGCGTGGACTTGATGCTTACTGGAAAGAGAAGATGGCTGGACATACGGAGATGACCCCGGCTGAACCGGTTGGTTCCATCCACATGCCATCGGCATCCATTCTTCCATTTGTCATGTCAGCGGGTATCTTTGTTGCAGGGCTTGGATTTATGTATCATCAATATGTAGTACTGGTTCTGGGTCTGGTTATCACGTTCGCCTGCATGGCGATCCGGTCGCTGTATGATGATCACGGCTGGCATATCGATCCAGAGGAGACTACAGAGAAGGGGGTAAAAGAATGAGCGCACCCCATGCTGAACAGGTGACATCGGCTCTTCCCCATGAACCGGAGAAAGCCACACTTGAGGGCCGTAATAAAGTACTCGCGTTCTGGTTGTTCCTCGGAGGGGAAGCCGTGCTATTCGGAACGTTGTTCGCCACGTTCCTGGCGCTTCGGGAACAGATTGCCGATGGCCCGAGCGCGAATGAGTTGTTCAAGCTGCCAATTGTGGCAGCCGCAACCTTTATCCTCCTGGTAAGCAGCTTGACCAGTGTATTCGCCATCCAGGCGATGCATAGAGGGAATAAGAAGTCGCTGTCTTTATGGTTGATCGTTACCGTTATTCTTGGCCTCGGCTTCCTTGGCCTTGAGATATACGAATTCGTAGAGTATGTAACACATGAGAAATTCGGCATGACGACGAGCGCGTTCAGTTCGGCGTTCTATACGCTGGTCGGCTTCCACGGAGCCCACGTGTTGTTCGGGGTGGTATGGATCTCGCTGCTGATTGGCCAGCTGGCCAAGAAGGGCTTGACTGTTGTAACAGCACCGAAGGTTTACGTATCCGCGATGTACTGGCACTTTATCGACGTTGTATGGGTATTCATCTTCACCGTCGTATACCTCCTTGGAAAGGTGGGTTAAGACATGTCAGAGCATAATACGAACCAAGGCGGCGCGGTGAAGCACAGACACCGTACGGAAGGGCCTCAGAAGCACATCGTTGCCTTTATCTTCTCCATCGTGCTCACTCTGATCGCCTTTGCAGCCGTGGCTGCGGGCGGTGTCAATGCCTCATTTACGATCATTCTATTGGTCGTCATGGCGATCCTGCAGGTGCTTGTTCAGTTGGGATACTGGATGCATCTTAAGGATAAGGGGCATATGATTCCGATTCTGTTCATGGCCTTCGGATTCTTCGTAGCCGGGACAGCCGTAATTACAGCTTTATACTGGGTTTGGTGGTAAAATAGAGAGGAGGCTGGCTTACAGCCCCCTCTTTTTTGTACGATGAGACATTTGTCACACAATCGACAGTAAATCCGTGCCAGCAGATAAGGAGGTTTTGGTATGCTGGGATTAGAATATTTCAGCTTTAGAGATTTATGGAGCCCACTGTTCTTAGCCGTGGTCCTTCTGATTACCGCAGGCTATTTACTGCTAATGGGGCCGCTGAATGAGCGTTTCAAGAACGGCAGCCCAGTAAGTGCGGGAAGGAAGATCGCTTTTGCAGCCGGAATGCTGGTGATCTATCTGGCTCAAGGCGGGCCTGTCAGCCTGCTGGGTCACATTATGTTCAGCTTCCATATGCTTAGTATGGCGCTGACTTATCTTGTAGCCCCTCCGCTGCTGATGCTGGGCATACCGGATTGGGCATGGAGAGGGATTCTGAAGTACAATCCGCTGCGCCGCTTGTCTTTTCTCGCTCATCCTATTGTGGCGGCCGTGCTGTTCAACGGGTTGTTCTCGTTCTATCATATTCCTGCGGTCCATGATTACGTCATGCTTCACTTTGGGGTTCACCGGCTGTATTACTTGGTGTTATTTGCTTCATCGGTCCTCATGTGGTGGACACTGGTTAACCCGCTTCCGGAATATTCGGAGACCAAGGGTCTCAGGAAGATGGCCTATATCGCGATAAATATGGTGCTGCTTACTCCGGCGTGCGGGCTGATTATTTTCTCATCGACAAGTCTCTATGCGACCTACAATGATCCGGCCGTTTGGGCCAAGGCGATGGGCTACTGTGTATCCGGGGATACTTCGGCTTTACTCCAGGTATTTGGCGGGCCAGGGTATTTCGCCTATATGGATACACATGTAGATCAGCAGGTTGGCGGTATTGTGATGAAGTTTATACAGGAGATTATTTTTGCTTCCATGCTAGCCATGGTGTTCAGGAATTGGTACAAGCAGGACAACAAGGATGATGAAGTATATGGAAATGAGCTGAAGAACGCCTGACAGCACTTGATTCCATGTAAATATGCTGATCCGGAGCTCTGCGGGAACGCGGCTTCGGAATTCAGCAGCAAGTCGAACAGGAGGATGAAGTTAAGATGGATATGTACACGCTGTTTCCCACAATCAGTACGTCCTTTATCGTAATCAGTGCGATTCTGGTTGCTATTGGTTGGGGACTCATTATTAAGGGGAGAAAGGAAGCGCATAAGAAGGTGATGATTGCCGGAGCCGTGGCGGCTCTGATCTTCTTCATCATCTATGCCTCCCGGACGATATTAATCGGCAACACGAATTGGGGCGGCCCGGCTGATCTGGCGATTTATTATCAAATCTTCCTGATCTTCCACATTATTCTGGCCACCGTTGCCGCTGTATTTGGTCTGACTACACTCACCCTTGCCTTCAAAGAGAAATTCGCGAAGCACCGTAAATGGGGACGAGTGACGGCGGTAACCTGGTTCTTCACCGCGATTACCGGTGTTGCCGTGTATGTTCTGCTGTATGTTCTGTATCCAGGCGGACACACCAAGTCCATGATCGATACGATTTTTGGATTATAGGGTAGAGATCAGGTAACGAATTGTGAACTGTATAGGATAGAGTGATAGGTAAAAGGCCGGCGGGAGAGCCGCTGGCTCAGTCTGTAGACAAAGTTCCGAAAGGAACGGGTCTACAGACTTTTTTTATTGAGGGAATACCTTGTCTATGGTTAATTGTAATTTAAGGTTCTAGCAGCTTAGATCGCTCAGCAACTTTGAACCAGTTATCAGAACCGATTTCTTCTACGATTCGTTCTTTATCGGTAGTATTCTGGAAAGCCTCGCTATACTTGAATTCCTTAATATAATCATTTCCCTCTGAATCAATAATGTACATATAGTATTCTGCGGTTGAGGTACCGTTCATTTCATAAGCATACTGAAAAACATAGATACGATCGATTGTCCCGGCTGAGGGTAGCACGGCAGGAATACTGCTTTCCTTCCAGTCATTCACATGCTTTAAGATTCTCTCATCACTATGTACCAAGAACAATTCGGGCTGAGGTTTTTTTGATCCTGTCCTGTAGACGGATAAGTAAGCTATTGCTGGAGCATGCTTGGTTCCATTCGCACTTAGCCGGCTTTCAGCCGGGTTGGGGTGGGTACTTGCGGCTTGGTTTTGGTTTGGGCTTTGGCTTTGGCTCATACTCACGGAACAAGCGGCCATAGTTGTAACTACTAATACAGATGTGAATAACACTAGCTTCTTCGGCACTTTCATACGACAACTCCCCGAGTCAATAATTAGCATTCCTCTATGATGTTCCAGATTATCACAGATGTGGATTTATATCTTGCATAATAACTGTTTCCGTGTGTGGCTGTAGATTCCTGCTTAAATTTTAGAAATTTACATCATCCTCATTGACATGGTTAATTCTGGACATTATACTGTGTATAAAGATATATACAGTAAGCACATTGATCACAGTCTATACACACTACATACCTGATCACTTCATCAAGATAAGAGAGGTTGATGTTTTATGCATACATGGAGAGATGGCTGGTTTATTTTTTGGAACAACTTAAGGAGTGCGCCATTCTACCTCCTATGGAATATCGTCTTCATGCTCTATATGGGATTTATGACCAGCCTATTGTTCACACCGGAGAATAGAGATCTGACAGATTCCGTACCTGATTTCATGATGCTTCTGGTCATTCCGTTCACCGGGTTCATGTTCTGTAAAAGAGGTTTCAGATACCTGATGGATGACTCTTACACGCAGATGCTATTTTATTACCGAACCCTGCCCATACCGCTGAACGTGGTTATGCGGAGTAGAGTCATACAAGTTTTATTCGCTTTGCTATTCAATAATCTGATCTTTTTTGGATTCCTGCTTCTTGTGAATTACTCGTATTGGTCGGAATTAAGTACAGTCGGCTATATCTCATTCGCGCTGACCTGGGTTGGTTACGCTTTGCTGATGACCGGAAGTTATATCTATTTCGAGTATTTGAAACGGGGTGTGATCTACATGTGGGCAAGTATGATCGTGAATGCTTTGGTAGCCACCCTGGCCTTCGTAGTGTATATGAATGGAGGCAATTTGATCCGCTGGATCATGGAATATTCCAAACAGTACGGACTTCTGTCGCCTGTAATGTGGGGCAGCTTGGCCATCGGAGGACTGCTCCTTAGTCTGATATGCCGCATAACGCTCCGGAAGATGGCCGTAAGGGATTTGGCTTAAGCTTATAGATGAACGATATCAATCAGAGTCTTCAGTCTGCTGCACATAATATAACGATTTTCTACTTTGAGAACTGAAGGTGAGGTGCGAAAGGTGTGGATTCCCATTCAAATTAATGAGAACAGCGCCGAGCCTTTGTATCACCAGATCAAGACACAGCTTCGCTCGCTCATTGTCAGTGAGCAGATTGAGGAAGGAACGCTGCTTCCTTCCATCAGGGAGTTCGCAGGGAGTCTGAACTGCAGCGTGATTACAATCCGGCGCGTATATCAGGATCTGGAGAACGAGGGGTTTTTGCGTACACGGCAGGGAACAGGTACTTTCGTAGCCAAGGTGGGTCAGGGGGAACGAAGTGAGTACCGCAGATCGGTCGTACAGGAAGCCGTTGAAGCGGCTGTGGATACGGGGCTCGCCGTGCAATACGGAGAAGACGAGCTTAAGGCGCTGTTCCTGCAAATATTGAAGCAGAAATATCATCACCAGCAGAAGGAGGACGATTCCAAGTGACAGAAGCATTGGCCATGCAGATGATAGGGGTTCGCAAGAACGGAAGGCGCAAGCCGATAGGCCCTCTGAACCTGGAAATACCGTCTGGCTATGTGGTGGCTCTGGTGGGGCCGAATGGTTCAGGCAAGAGCACGATTATGAACCTTATCCTGCAGACCCTTCAACCAGACGAAGGGGAGCTGAGCTGGTTCGACAGGAAGATAGGCGGGGTGCTGCCAACAGAGCTTAGACAGCTGATCGGATATGTCCCGGAGGTTCCTTTATACGAAGAGAACAATAAGACGGCCGGGGAAGCCGCCGCCTTCAGGGCTCACTGGTATCCAGGATGGGATCAGCAGAGGCTGGAGGAGCTGCTCATCCGCTTCGAGGTGCCAGAGAAGGTAAAGCTAAGCAAGATGTCCAAGGGAGAGCGGCGCAAGTTCGAGATTGCGGCCGCGCTGGCCTGCCGGCCCAAGCTCCTGCTGCTCGATGAACCTTCATCGGGACTGGATCCTTTTGCCTGGAAGCATATGATTGAAGTGCTCCGCAGCTGCCTGGAGGAAGAGGAGATTACGATTGTACTCTCGACCCACATTGTGGATGAGGTGAAGCGTCTGGCCGACTATATTGCGCTGGTCCATCAGGGCGAAGTGAAGGGCATGGTGGAGAAGGATGCGCTCATGGGCTGCTGGAAGGAGCTCTGGGTCCGTGCTTCAGACAGAGCCCGGCTCGAAGGACTGGCGGATATTCTTGAGATTCATGAGGCAGGCCCATCCGGCTGGCGGCTTAGGGTACAGAACGCGGCGCAGCTTGAGGATATTTTGCTGGAGCGGGGAGTAAGTATCTTGAAGAGTCAGGGGCTTGAGCTTGAGGACATCCTCACGTTATGGATGAAGGGCAGATTGCCTGAAGAGATCAAATGGAAGAGGGGAGAATAGGAATGGCGCAACCATTGGTAATTGATAATCTATTCAAGCAGTATGGGGAGAAGACAGCGGTTAACGGAGTCTCGCTGGATGTGAAAGAAGGAGAGATCTACGGACTTCTGGGTGGGAACGGCGCGGGGAAGACGACAACAATGCGGATGGTTCTGGGGATTATCTACCCGGACGGAGGACGCATTCAGTACCATGGCAAGGACTACAGCAGTGAGCTTCAGCACGGTATGGGATACCTGCCTGAAGAGCGGGGCTTGTATCCGAAGGTGAAGGTCAGTGACCAGATCATCTACTTGGCGCGCCTGCGCGGGATGAGTTCCAAAGATGCCGAGAAGAGCCTTCGCTACTGGCTCGACCGGTTCGAGGTGCCCGAGTATTACGACAAGAAGATTGAAGAGCTGTCCAAAGGGAACCAGCAGAAGATGGGCTTTATCGCGGCGGTGGTTCACCGTCCGAAGATTCTGATTCTGGATGAGGCCTTTAGTGGCCTGGACCCGGTGAATGTCGAGATTCTGAAGTCCACTGTAAAAGAGCTTCGCGATAATGGAACAAGCATCCTGTTCTCCACTCACCGCATGGAGCATGTTGAGGAGCTGTGTCAGCGGATTACGATTCTTCACCGTTCCAATCCGGTATTACAAGGCAATATCAGAGAGATCAAGCAGCGTTACCCTAGAGAGCAGATTGTACTTAACACTATCGGAGAAGTAACGGGACTTGAGAAGATACAGGGCGTACAAAGTGTAGAAAAGCGTGAACGCGGCTACCTGATACATATTAACAACGTTGCAGCCGCAAGAGAAGTCCTGCATATGGCCATGCAGCAGAGTGAAGTCGAGCATTTCGAGATCAAAGAACCAACGCTTAACCAAATCTTTATCCAAGAGGTGGGTGAATCCAATGAATAAGCTGGGAACGGTTATTGGCTTTACATTTTGGAATAAGGTGAAGACAAAGGCATTTGTGGTTACAACGATTATATTTGCACTGCTTGTTACAATTGGAGTTAATGTTCCTTATCTGATCAAATTGTTCACCGGGGATGACGGCAATAATGAGACGAAGATCGGGCTGATCTACGGCAGTCAATCCGAGATTGCCCTTCGTCTTGAACAGTTCGCGGCGAGTCAGCCGCAGGCCGGCTTCAAGCTGGTGAAATATGAGCAGGCCGATGAGAAGGTGCTCGCCAAAGACATTGAGGACAAAAAGATTGACGGGTATCTACAGTTCAAGGATGCTCCAGCCGGGCAGTTCCCGCAGGCGGTGTATACCTCTAAAGACGGCAATCTCGGAATGGGACTTCAGAGTACCCTGCAAAGCGGGCTGCAAATTGTGAAGACCCAGTATATCACCAAGGGGTCATTGAGTGATGCCCAGGTAGCAGCATTGAACCAGCCGGTTCAGATCGACGCCCAGCAGGTTAAGGGGCAAGACGGCGCTGGGACAACTGGCAATGAGAAGCAGACAGGTGCGAACTATGTTTTTGTCTATATCATGATTGTGCTGTTCTGGATGACGACTATGATGACAGGGAACATGATTGCTTCGGAAGTGACTTCCGAGAAGAGCTCGCGGATTATGGAGATTCTGATTACAAGCGCGTCTCCGTTAACGCAGATGTTCGGCAAAATTATAGGTATGTTCCTGATCGGTATTGTGCAAATCGTGGTCTTCGGAGCCGTACTTGCCATCAATGTGATGCTGCCTCATAACCGTGCCGCGTTCTCCCAATTTGATATTGATATCAATCAGCTCGATCTCAGCGTGCTGCTCTACGGACTAGTGTTCTATGTACTCGGATATCTGCTGTTCTCGACCTTGTTCGCGGCTATAGGCTCCATGGTCAGCCGTACTGAGGACCTGGGTCAGGCAGTTATGCCGATTACCATGATCAGTCTGGCTTCATTCTACATCGGTACGTTCAGCGCATCATCACCTAACTCACTGATCCTCAAAGTCGCATCTTACATCCCGTTCACTTCCCCGGTATCCATGCTGATCCGTGTAGGTCTGGGAAATGTGGCGATGTGGGAGGTAGGCTTATCCCTGTTGATCTTGATTGTCTCCATCTTCTTATTCGGATGGCTGTCCGCCAAGATCTATCGCACCGGGGTGCTCATGTACGGCAAGCGTCCTACCTTGAAGGAAGTCCGCAAAGCTATGCAGGCTTATAAGATCTAAGTATATAGCTGCTGTATATTTGAATTTAAGCGATTCTGAAAAGATAGATTTAGGGGAGGAATTGTAATGACAAAGCAATTCTATCTGCTAATTATGCTAATGTTCTGTCTTACTAATACATTGATTTTAACGAATCGAAATGAGCTGCCTATTAATGATTTGGTACTGGGGATTATGACTGGCATCTCGATAGTAGGAAATATCTATATATTAGTCCAGTTGAGCAAGAGAAAAAGCCTAAGGAAACTATAAACTCTCAGGTAACCGGATCACAGACTAACCAAAACAGTGAGGTGGTGCCAGATGAGAAAGGATATATTTGGAATCAGCTTGGCTATAGGTGTCGCTCTAGGAACCGCATTTGGTCTGATTATGGACAATTTGGCCATAGGTATTGCGATTGGAGTCGCCCTAGGGGCCGCGTTCGGAGCCAACTATGACAGAAGGGACCGGAACAAGTAGTCCTATCGTGAAGGCAGTTACCGCAGAAAGACCAGGAGGATCAGAACATTGATCCTTCTGGTCTTTTCTACATGCAGTACTAACTAAGCCGCGCTGATACTGGCCTTGCAGTAGTGCTTTTCATTAGTAATGGTGTGTTTCGGGCTGCGCTGGTTTAATTTAGATAGTATACTGAAATATGTAATTATTTGGATTCCAAGCTGCTTTATCAGGTTAATGACTTAAGGAAGACAATACGTGAAGAGGGGATAGCTATGATAAGGAAAAGAAATCTTGGAATTGCTCTTGCAATTCTCGGCATGACGGTTACAGGAGCTGCGGGTGTATATGCTGGCAGCAATCTTCAACAAATCAAGGCTTATCTGAATTATGGGCTGGGCGTGGAGGTTGACGGCACCTTACTCAAGGACAGCTCAGGACGCAAGCTGAATCCGATCACTTATCAGAATGTCACTTACCTGCCGGTGCGGGCAGTGGCTCAAGGTTTAGGCTCTACGGTCAATGTTAACCCTGCGGGCAATACGGTACAGATCAAATCCGGGCTAACCGACACAGTGCCGGGTACTTCGCCATCCATACCTGCAACGGACACGAAGGTCAAATCTAGTTACCTGCCCTCTGATTTCAGAATTCCGGAGGATGCGAAGTTTAATGCGTTCATTCAAAGCACGGCAGCCGGCAAGAAATACGTCATTGTTGAGTTCACCACCAAAGATAGTTTTGAGACGTTGTACAGCGAGTATAAAACCTACCTGACGAACCATGGCTTCCAAGATGTTATCGAGTCCAAGAATGCGGATGAATTCAGCTTCAATACCAAGAATACAACCCAGTCCTGGATCATTAGCGGAACGATCACCAAGAAAGACAATGAAACGCTAAGCTCCATCACCATTAACTGGTCCGAACAATAGTGTACTTATCAATTAGTAAAGGACTGATCTCATGCGAATGAAATCCAGCATTGCTCTGCTGCTCTTAGCTGCTTCTGTGTTGACTTCGGCCTGCGGAACTGAGCCGGCTGTGAAGAAGCAGGCAGACACCGTCCCTGTCTCCACACCGAGTGCTCCGGCAGAGAACAGCACCACGCCTACAACTACGAACGGGGCAGCTGCTCCGAAGTATTTGCCGCCAAGCTTGCCAATTCCGGAGGATGCTCAATTCACCCATGTCCAGGAGACGATGGAGAACAACAAGAAATCGTCCACCGTTATTTTTCTCACAGGAGAAGAGCTTGAGAAGCTTGGAGAGGACTATAAGCAGTTCTTCCAAGCGGAACAGGTGAAAGACAGCAATGAGCTCATCGATAAATCCTCCATCGTAATGAACGGAGAGGTTGCCGGGAAGTACAGCCTGTCCATTACAGGAGGAGCCTCCGGAAGCAAGCCGGAATTACGGGAGATTACTATTCATTTCGACGAGCTGTAACTTCCGGGTGAAGTGAGGCCTAACTTGAAGAGAATGAACAGGGTGGGACAATTAACTGGATATCAGAGAAGTAACCGCTAAATGGCCAGGAGATCAGATTGTTGATCTGCTGGTCTTTTTTCAGTTAGGGGATCATGGAGCAGGGGGGGATTCAGTTAAGTTGTTCTTGGCTTTGTCCATGAAATAGCGGCTCTAATCTATTGTCTTTACTGGCTAACAGGCAAGTTGAGAGAGGAGAACACCGGCGCTTCCAACAGAACAATAAAAAATTCAAGTTATTACATAATAAAATCAATTTACTCTTCTAACCATTAAAAATACCATATTACTAAGTCATCCTGCTGTTATGTAACTCGCAGAAGGTCAGCAGCAGGTAAGCATTAATTCTAATCCAATCAAGAGGAGGATGTTCATGAAGAAAAGTAAAAAGTGGCTGGTCATGCTGTTGGCTTTCGTCACTGTAGCGGCTTCCGGCCTGGTCACCGCCAAGCAAGAAGTGCAAGCAGCCACTTCGCTCACGCCTGCCGCGGCGAAGATTCCCGGCAGCAGCAACCCGGTCATAACACATAAGTACGGTGCCGATCCTTATGCCTTGACTTATAACGGTCGAGTCTACCTCTATCTGACAGATGATCAGGCCCAATGGGAGCTGACTCCCGATACGAATAACAATTACTCCAATTGCCGCAGCATTACCATTATCTCTTCCGCGGATATGGTGAACTGGACCGACCATGGCAAGGTGCCGGTTGGCAAGCAGGTAGGCGGAACTACCTGGGCGAACAATGCGTGGGCCCCGGCGATTGCTGTGAAGAATATTGACGGTAAGGATAAGTTCTTTCTGTACTTTGCCGATAATGCGTCAGGTATAGGCGTATTGGAAGGCGACTCTCCGATCGGACCTTTCCATGATCCGCTAGGGAAGGCCCTCATCGACAGAAGCGTCCCCAATGTCACCATGAAGAGTGTGCCTTGGCTCTTTGACCCGGCCGTATTGGTCGATGACGATGGTAAGGCCTATTTATACTTCGGGGGCGGGATCGACGGATTGGATGCTAATAATCCCAAATCATCCCGCGTCGTACAGCTGGGCGATGACATGACCAGCATCGTGGGAACCCCGGTAGAGATTGATGCCCCGAGAATATTTGAAGATTCCGGCATTCATAAAATTAACGGCAAGTATTACTATTCCTACTGCTCGAACTTTAGCGGCAAGGATGGAGCGGGTTACCCGCCTACGGGCACGATCGCTTACATGGTCAGCGATAATCCAATGGGACCATTTGAATACATCGGGCCGATTCTTCCGGGACCGTATGTGTTTGGTAACGGGGATGCGGGAAATAACCACCATGCCATCTTTGAGTTCAAGAATAAATGGTATATCACTTACCACACTCGCCAGGTCAACATTGCACAGAGACAGATTAACGGTCAGACAGGCCACAGGGATTACCGCTCGCCGAGTATCACCGAGCTTCAGATTGATTCGGAGACCGGGTTGATCACCCCGCTTGTGATGGAGAACAAAGGCGCGGATCAGTTACAGCCTTTAGATCCATATACTAGAGTGGAAGCCGAGACCATTGCATGGAACGGAGGCATCTCTACCGAGTCATCCAGCCAGCCGGGTGAAATGGTAGAGAGCATTAATCTGCAAGTACGTGATATCCATCAAAATGACTGGATTGCGGTTGCCGATGTGGACTTTGGAGAGACCGGAGCCGGTGCGTTCACCGCAAATGTTGCAAGCGGTTCCAATGGCGGTGCCATTGAACTACGGCTGGACAATCCGGATGGCGCTTTGATTGGAACCCTTCCAGTCTCGTCTACCGGCGGACCGGATCAGTGGAAGACCATGACAACAAATGTCTCAGGCGCTGTGGGCACTCACGATCTGTATATGCTGTTTAAGGGAGAAGGCACAGGCAATCTCTTCACATTCGATTACTGGAAATTCACGGAGAAGAGCGATTCCAAGGAGCTTGTCGCTATTCAGGCAACTTTGAACAAGCCCAAGATCGACATTGCCGCCGGCAGCAATACAGCCAATCTAACCGTCAACGCCATCTATGCCGATGGAACCCGTGCCGATGTTACCGCCGAGGCGGTGGCAGTGCCGGAACAAGAAGAGATTGTCAATATCAGCAGCGGTGTGGTTACCGGACTTAAGCATGGGGCAACGAACATTAATATAAGTTATGGTGGGAAGACCTCTGTTTTGTATGTGGAAGTAAAAGATTTGAAAGATGAGCTTACGGTGAAGAAGCTTAGTATCGACAATGCCAAGCCGATACTCGATAAGGGCGGCAAGGCTTCATTTAAGGTAACCGCTAAATATGTAGACGGTCATACCGAGGATGTGACTGAAGCGGCATCATACGACAATGGTGCCCCGAATGTGGCGGAGGTACTGAATGGACTGATTACGGCCAAGGACAGCGGTACTTCTACTGTGGTTGTCAGTTTCAAAGGCAAGGCAGGCTATGCGGTAACGGCCCAGCTCTATGTCACCGTCTCGAACCTCTCGGAACCCGTTAAATATGTGATCAGAACAAGTAATCCTGTATTTGATGGACCTGCAAAAGTAGTATACGGTGACGTCATCGGATTTTTTGACGCAGGGAAGAATGGAGAGCCTGACGGTGCGGTTACGTTTAAAGTGAATGTACCATCTGCGGGGAAATACAAAATGTCCGTATTCAATGCTGTTGTATACGGAACCGTGTCCCATCAGTACACGATAAATGGGGATGCAAGCAGTACGGTCAAATACACTTATCCAGGTGCGGCAGGATGGAAGTTATCTCCGTTCTCTCAAGAAATTACGTTGAATGAAGGAGATAATACAATTAAGATTGCCCACGATCCGGGGGTAGGTGGTGCGGCAGAAGTCCAGTATGTTGTACTGCAGGGGTTAGACGGAGACCATGCTTTTATTCCGGTTGCAGGCGTATCCCTCGACAAGTCCACCCTCACGATGAAGGCAGGGGACACGGGCACTTTAGTTGCTGCTGTGAATCCAAGCACGGCGACAGACAAGAAGATTGTTGTTGTCGCAGAGGGAAGCGCGGCTGCAGTTACCGAAGCTATATATGGTGAGGACGGTACACTCCGTGTGCAGCTCAAGGCTGTTGAGCCGGGAACCGCAACGGTCAAGGCGTATGCCGGAGGCTTCGCTGCGGAGACCCTTGTAACCGTAGAGGGAGAAGTGACCCAGCCAGAGGTTGCAGTAACCGGGGTTACCTTAGATAAGAATACGGCTGCGATTGAAGTTAATCATACAACACAACTGAGCGCCACAATTACCCCGGCAAATGCAACGAATAAGAAGACTGTATGGTCCAGCAGCAACGAAAGCGTAGCGACGGTTGACCAAGCCGGACTTGTTAAAGGAATGAAATCAGGTACCGCAATCATTAAAGTAACGACTGAGGACGGAAAACTCAGTGCGCAATGTATAATCACCGTTAAAGACCCGTCCAGCGGCGGCAATCCAGGTGGCGGCAATCCAGGTGGTGGCAATCCAGGAGGTGGCAGCTCTGGCGGCACGGGCTCGACCAAGCCTGACACGCCAAAAGACGGAACTGAACCCGTAGGACAAAAACCGTCGGAAGAGCCAAAAGAAGGCCAGCCAGCTTCTCCTAAACCAGTGGAATTCAAAGATGTGGTTAGTCACTGGGCAGGAAAAGAGATTCAAAAGCTGGTAGAAAAGAAAATCATAAGCGGTTATCCTGACGGAAGCTTCAGACCGAACCAGGAAATTAATAGAGCCGAATTTATCGCGCTAATCTGCAGAATGCTGCAATTGAAGCCTGTTGACGGACAATCCGCATTCAAGGACGTGAACTCGGATGTATGGTATGCCGGTTATGTGAATGCGATAAAAGCAGCTGGAATCGTTCAGGGGTATGAGGACAGAAGCTTCAAGCCTAATCAAAAAATCACAAGAGAAGAAGCCTTTGTGATCCTTTATAGGGCGGCTGCCGGTAAGCTGAATGCCTCAGGCAGTAACCCGAGCTTTACGGATGATGCGGCTGTATCGGCATGGGCAAAAGAAGCGGCAGATGCATTAGTGGAGGCAGGCGCAGCAAGCGGGTATGCGGATGGCACCCTGAAGCCCAAGAATAATATCACCCGCGCCGAAGCCGTTAAGGTTCTTGCTTACTTTGTGAAATAATCTAGCAATAGGAAGAACCTGCTGAGTTTATCAGCAGGTTCTTAGCTGTATGCACAGGGATTCTACTGGGGAAATGAGGGCTTCTTAAGGGAACAGCTCATGGCTACCTCTCTTAGCTCGGGAGCAAAGGAGCTGAGGGAGATGATGAAGTAACAGGTCTCGGGAAAGTGGTGCTCCAGAAACCGGAGCGTGGTTTTGTTCAGCACCTCTGTATTCTCGTAGCGTGTGACCACCATGTTGATGAAGCTGTTCAATTCAAGCACGGTGGTACCTACTTCACGAGCCAGCAGCTGCTGACGTTTGAACCCGGGAGGGGAGAATCGCAAGTAACCTACCATAGCCTGGTTCTGAACTATGAAGCTTTGTATCTTGGCGGAGTAGACATCCAGACGCTGAATGATCTCTCTTTCCAGAGGATCCAGTGAATTCCGTAGCAGGATAGCATGGCCAAGCTGATCCTCCAGCCATAGATCCAACAACTCGACTACGGACAGCTGGGGAGCGTACTGGCCCTGCACATAATAAGACAGCTGGCGTAAGTACTCCTGGTTCTCGTTGAGAGTGCCGTTGAAGTAGGTAGGGGACAGGCTGACCTGAACTTCATTATTAATCCGCAGCCGCTGCAAATTCCCCTCAAACTCATAATATCCCTTGGCGACCGGCCAGATCTCTTTGGCTAACTGGATCATCCTGTCTGAATTTACCGCTTCGTCCCTGGGCAGGCTGTACAATTTGGTGACGAGATCTCCAAAAGCTTGAATATACCGGTCAGCCCCCGTTATCCATTGTTTCTCATAGGGAGCAAGGCCTTCCAATACGAATATGGCGTGATCCTGCAAGATGGGAAGCCAAAAATCGTGCTCCTCCCAAATGGTGATGCTTCTAACTTCTGACAACGTGCTTCACCCCGTTCTACCGATATTCTCTGAGAATCATGCAATTATAGATATGCCTGAAAGAGACTATAAATTCCTGCCCGGAGCTGAAGAACGCGGCGATTATTCTTTACATTGCGAGCAGCCCCTTGTTATAATGACGCTAGAATTTGATACTGAAGATCACCGGAGGAGCCTGCCAACAGCGGGCTCTCTTTGTCTTTTTATACTTTAGCAGACTACAGTGATGCTTGATAACTGCTTTAAATCCTATGTACTTGGTTATGATGTGAAAGTAATGTTTGTAGTGAACATGCTTATATTATGAATGAGTCAAGAAAGGGGTAGCCTACAAAATGCACCATTTCAATGAAATTTTCATCCAGTTATTAATTCTTCTGGCGGTCTCTATGTTCGTGATTGCGATTGCCAAGAAATTGAACCAGCCTTACTCAATCGCACTAGTTATCGTCGGGCTTCTGCTGGGGATAACGCATGTTCCTTTATTAGAAGCAGCCGAGACATACATAACGCAGACGCATGTTTTTCAGGCAATTATTATCTCATTATTCCTGCCTATCCTGCTCGGAGACGCTACCCTGAAGCTGCCCTTCTCCCATCTAAGGGAGCAGAGCAAGCCCGTTCTGGCTCTGGCGCTCGGAGGAACTCTTCTGTCCTTCCTGATTATCGCGCTCAGCAGTTATTACGTGATAGGTCTTCCACTTATTGTGGCATTTACCTTTGCCTCGCTGATGAGCGCAACCGATCCGATCAGCGTTATCTCGATCTTCAAATCGCTGGGGGTTCCCAAGTCTGTCGTCACTATTATTGAGGGAGAATCCCTGTTCAATGACGGGATCGCGGTCGTCTTGTTCCAGATTTCCTCTATTTATCTCCTGTCTTACATGGAAATGGGCTGGGTTCCGGGCATCGGGAGCGGGGTGCTCCTGTTCCTCAAATTCGCACTGGGCGGTGCAGCCGTGGGCGCGGTGATGGGCTTCGCATTCTCCCAACTGATCCGGTTCTACGATGATTATCCGCTGGAGATTGGATTCTCTATGCTGCTCTTCTTCGGTAGTTACTTTATTGCAGAGCATTTCCATGTATCAGGTGTAATTGCGGTGGTTGTAGGCGGACTGATCTTTGGCAGCTATGGATCGAAGATCGGAATGTCGGAGCGGACAGAAATGAACATCAACTCATTCTGGGATGTCATCACCTTGATCGCCAATTCACTGATTTTCCTGATGATCGGCCTGGAGATCAAGAATATAGACTTTGCCCACAAATGGCAGATGATTATACTGGCCATTGTCATTGTCCTCGTTGGACGGACACTGGCACTGTATACGAGCGTTTCGATGCTGCGAAGCTTCCCAAGACCCTGGAAGTCTGTGCTGAACTGGGGAGGACTCAAAGGGAGTCTGTCTATCGCGCTCGCGCTGAGTCTGCCGCAGTCGTTCGAAGGGCGGGAAGACGTGCTGGTGCTGACCTTTAGCGTGGTCCTGTTCTCACTGCTGGTACAGGGCTTAACGATTAAGCCCCTGGTAATGAGGCTGGGTCTCGGGGGTCAGAAGCAGGAGTCCAAGCACAATTAATCTTTACATGTACAAGTATACTTTGATATAATGACCTAGAATTTGATATCGGAGATCACCGGAGGAGCCTGCCAACAGCGGGCTCTTTTTGTCTTTTTTTCAGATATATCGCATTGTCTAGAGAAATACAGTACACAGAGCATCATTTGGGGGAGGATTTATGGAACAACAGGCATACTGGGCAATAGGCATATTTTTATTCATTTACGCACTGATCATTTCGGAAAAGATTCACCGGACCATTGTTGCTATGCTGGGTGGCATCCTGATGGTAGGGTTCGGGATTGTCAGCCAGGAGAAGGCTCTGCATCACATTGATTTCAATACCTTGGGACTCCTGGTTGGAATGATGATCATTGTTAGCATTACCGCGGAGACGGGATTGTTCAAATACATTGCAATTTGGGCAGCCAAGAAGGTGAAAGGGGAGCCTGTCCGGATTCTGATTGTGCTCGGGCTCATTACGGCATTCGGTTCGGCGTTCCTCGATAATGTGACCACGGTACTGCTTATGGTCCCAGTTACATTCAGCATCACAAGGCAATTGAAAGTGAACCCCTTTCCATTTCTGTTCACCGAGATTATCGCATCCAATGTAGGGGGGACGGCAACACTGATCGGCGATCCGCCGAATATTATGATTGGTTCGGCGGTCAAGGAATTAACGTTCATGGCGTTCATTACGAACCTGGCACCCATTGTAATCATTATCATGCTGGCGTATATTCCTTTATTCGTCTTGATGTTCCGGAAGAAGATCCAGACTACACCCGAGCTAAAAGCAAGCCTGCTCAAGCTCGATAATTCGGAGCTGATTACGGATCACAAGCTGCTCCGCAAATGTCTGGTTATACTAGGGTTAACCATCTTGGGATTCTTCCTGCATCAGACGCTGCATTTGGAATCGGCAACTGTGGCTCTTGCGGGGGCGTTCCTGCTCCTGCTTATGACCGGGGAGCACACGATGGAGAAAGCACTCTCCCGGGTGGAATGGACAACGATCTTCTTCTTTATCGGATTGTTCGTACTTGTATCCGGATTAGTGGAGACAGGAGTAATAGCGGAATTGGCTGCGAAGGCCATCGAGTGGACCGGAGGCGATCCGCTGGCTACTTCCATGCTGATTCTATGGCTCAGCGCCATTGCCTCTGCCTTCCTGGATAACATTCCTTTTGTGGCGACCATGATTCCCATGATTCAGGAGATGGGGCAAATGGGTATGCAGAATCTGGAGCCGTTATGGTGGAGTCTTGCGCTTGGCGCCTGTCTGGGAGGGAATGGTACCCTGATCGGAGCGAGTGCGAACCTGATTGTAGCCGGACTGTCCGGCAAGGAGGGTTATCCTATACGTTTCGTGGATTATCTGAAGCTTGGATTCCCGCTCATGCTGCTCTCGATCGCGCTGTCGAGTGTGTATATTTACCTGCGTTATTTGATGTGAGGAACGGGGGGCTGTTATGTTAACCTATCAGATTGACCCGAAGAGGCTGGATCTCGCCGAGACCCAGGATGGCACGGATATTGAATTCTATATCAAGCTTCATGATGAAGTACACGTAGATCAATTCAGACTCGTGCAGCAGGTCTTCGACAGTAATGCGGATTACACGGATGCGCTGTTCTATGCTTACGCTAACCATGAATATAAAGTGATTGTGCGACAGGAGCACTACAACGATTTTGTGATTGAACTATTCAAGGCCCGCCTGCTTCGAAGTCTGGAGTGGACGGATTAGGGATTCCCAAGCTTACATTCGAATAAGTTGTACCTGGAGGAGCCTGTCACCAAGGGAGAGCTGTGTCTAAAACACAGCATTCCCGTGGTGGCAGGCTCTTCTTGTCTAAAATAGCTGTAAATTGGGCATCCATAAATTTGCGAAAGTGAAGGTGAAGAGTATGTTGATTTTTGAAATGGCTATTATTCTACTGGCTTCCAAGCTTGCGGGAGATCTAAGCGTCAAGCTGCGTCAGCCGGCAGTACTTGGCAAATTATTAATCGGGATTATTTTGGGACCTGCTCTGCTCGGACTTATCCAGGAGACAGACATTCTGAACGAGATCAGTCAGATTGGTGTGATTCTGCTGATGTTTATCGCGGGACTGGAGACCGACACAGAGGAATTCAAGCGGACTGGTAAGGCCTCAACCTATGTCGGACTTGCGGGTGTGATATTCCCATTAGCCCTTGGGTACGGAGCGGGGATTCTGCTTAATATGACGCCGCTGCATGCCGTATTCCTGGGACTTCTCCTGTCAGCCACAAGCGTAAGCATCTCGGTACAGTCCTTGAAGGAAATGGGCCAGTTAAAGTCCAGAGAAGGCACAACCATTCTGGGTGCCGCTGTGATTGACGATGTACTGGTGATTATAGCTCTTGCCTTCCTGATGAGCCTGTCGGGTGGAGATGTTAATCTAGGCCTGGTTATTCTGAAAAAAGTCGCTTTCTTCGCGGTCGCAATCCTGTGCGGTTGGAAGCTGGTTCCTTGGATTCTGCGCAGGTTCGCACCGCTGCAAGTATCCGAGAGCGTGGTATCAGCGGCTCTTATACTCTGCTTCATGTTCGCCTATCTGGCTGAATATACTGGAGTTGCGGCAATTATCGGAGCGTACATCGCCGGGGTGTCGATCAGCTTAACCGGCTACCGGCATGAAGTGACAGAGAAGGTGGAGACGATCAGCTACGCGTTCTTTGTTCCGGTGTTCTTTACAACTATCGGTGTAAAAGTGGACTTCACAGGCATGTCCTCGCATATCGGACTGATTATCTGGCTCAGCCTGCTTGCTATCGCGACCAAGCTGTTCGGCTCGGCACTTGGCGCAAGAACAGCCGGCTTCAACTGGCGGAGTGCCATGGCTATCGGGGCAGCGATGGTATCGCGCGGAGAGGTCGCGCTCATTATCGCCGCAATTGGGCTTGAGGCGGGCTTGTTAGCTCCAGACATGATGACAGTCTTAGTTATTGTCGTGCTCATCACGACCATGGTTACGCCTGTATTGATGAAGCTGTTCTTCAAAGAACAGGATGAAAGTAAGCTTCAGGAAGCGGGCGGGAGAAGCTGAAGCTAAGGTCTGGATCAGGGCGGGAGAAGCTGGAGTTGAAGTTGAAGTTAAAGTTGAAGTCTGGCTGGATCAAGGGCGGAAGCTGCTTGTTGACCGGCGGCTCGAAGGAGTGATAGACGTGGCTAATTATAGCCTGGCCGGAGCATTGGGTAATTCCGTGTGACGCTTGAAACAGGAGAAGTTATTCTGACCATATTAAGGGGGCTGTCCATGGCAGCCCCTTTTTAATATTTTCTCATAGAAGACCATTGACAGATTCAACGAAGTATAATATCTTTAATTCAAGATAATTAAATTAAAGATAAAGGCGGTGACCATTATGACCATGGTCCATAAGCTCCTAAGCAGGGAACTGGGCAGTCCGGGCAAAGGATAGAGCGAAGGCGAGTAGTAGATAGGGAAATGCGAATAGCGATCAGTGACTAGTGATCAATTTTACGAGTGGAGAGAAAGAAGAAAGAGACAAATAAAGCATTGAGAGAAATGAAAGAATACAGGGAAAGAAATAGTGCAGAAGAAAACAGTGCAGAAGGAAACAGAAAGCATAAGGACTTTTTTTGGTCAAATATCTTAAAATAAAGATAAATAAAAAACAAAAATGGGAGATGAATATTATGATGGATTTGGGATTGTTGATTATTCGGTTGGTTATCGGGTTGTTGTTCATTGGTCACGGGGCACAGAAGCTGTTCGGGATGTTCGGCGGTTACGGCCCTAAAGGGACTGGGGGCTGGATGGAATCGGTAGGCATTAAGCCTGGTGTTGCCATGGCGGTGATCGCCGGCTTGATGGAGCTGGTGGGAGGAGCCTTGTTGGCTCTTGGACTGCTTACTCCGGTCGCCGCAGTCTTGATTGCCTTTACTATGGTAGGCGCCATTGTGAAGGTGCATGGTCCGAATGGTCTATGGGCAACTGCGAATGGATATGAATATCCACTGGTTGTGCTTGTGGTAGCTGTTGGGGTTGCGCTTACCGGAGCAGGAGCTTATTCACTGGACGCGGTTCTTTTCTAAGTTGTTATATAAGTGAGCATACAATAAGTTTAGAGGAGTACGCCTATGATATCCATTGACCCTGCACTTCAGGAAGATAGGGATAATTACAAATTGCTTATTGGGAGCGTGGTCCCCAGGCCGATTGCACTGGTCACTACGCTTACAGAGAAGGGAATACTGAACGCGGCCCCGTTCAGCTATTTCTCTATCGTCTCCAGCAGCCCGCCTTTGTTGTCCGTGTCGGTCCAGCGCAAGGACGGCCAGATGAAAGATACGGCCCGGAATGCAATCCGGCAGGGTGAGCTGGTCATCCACATTGTAGATGAAGCCAACGTGGAGGCCGCTAATCAAGCGGCGGCCAGCCTGCCGCCTGATGATAGTGAAGTTACCGCGGCTGGGCTAACCCCGGTGCCTAGTGAAGCTATCCATGTCCCGGGCATTGCTGAAGCAAAGGTTAGAATGGAATGTGTGCTGGAGCATGCATTCGAGCTGGGAGGTACCCCGGAGGCACCTGGCTGTGATCTGCTCATTGCCCGTGTGGTTCGCTTTCAGGTTGCGGAGGAGATCATTCACAGCGGAAGAATTGATGCCGGGAAGCTGGCACCCGTTAGCCGGATGGCGGGGGACACTTACTCCTCATTAGGGCAGTTGTTCCCACTAGAGCGGCCGCAGTAACTACACGAAATAAGCCAGCAGATTGGTCATACCCTGTATACTTGACAGAGGTATGACCAGACACTGCTGGCTTTTCTTTGAATTACCTGATTTGTTATTATCAACATATCTAAAGAGAGGGAGAGTGATAGAGTGAGAGTGAGTCACACCATTAACTTCAGGGCGGAGCATGCTTTGCCTGAAGATTATTACTGGGTCAATGAGCCCGAACTGGTCAAGTGGAATGAGAACCAGGGATTGGTGCTTACGACCAAGCCGGATACGGATTTCTGGCAGCGAACGCATTATGGCTTTCAGCGGGATAATGGACATTGTCTATTTACCAAGGTGGCGGGGGATTTTGCTTTTGCCGCAGAGGTCTCATTCGCCCCTGTGACCCAGTACGATCAATGTGGCGTTATGCTGCGTGTCAATAAGGAGCATTGGATCAAAGCCTCGATTGAATACGAGAATGAATCTTTTAGCCGGCTCGGTTCGGTGGTGACCAACAGAGGATACTCAGACTGGGCGACCACAGATATTTCGAATGACATCAAGTCGATGTCTTACCGGATCAGCCGGCGGGGTCAGGATGTATTAATTGAGTATAAAGCCCCGGAGGCAGAGTGGAAGCAGATGCGGATCGCTCATTTGCATGAGTTGGCGGAGATCGTGGAGGTAGGTATCTATGCTTGCAGCCCGCGTGACCGTTCTTTCTCCTGCTCGGTAGCACAGATTTCCCTGGGTCCTAATCGGTGGGAGCAGGAGGAATAGTAGCGGGTTGATGGGCTGGAGAGTCAGTCTCTGGCCCCCTTTAGCTGCACGCTTACGAACTCCAGCTCCGTGTCAGCTACAAGACTGCACGGAGTGCCAGACTTTATCTCAAGCACATCTCCGGATTTTACGGCCCTTGGTGGACAGTCATCAATCGTCACTTGTCCTGAACCGGATAGGATCATCCAGATCCCCTTCCAACCCGGTCTGCCAGGCTCACGAAGCTGCTCGCCCTGAAGGACACGGACGGTGGATATGATCTCATCAGGTGCCTCCGAAGGACCGGAACGGCGAAGAATCTTGACCCGGCCCCAGCTGTATTCGGTAGTTGAAGGCAGTATAGACCGTCCGGGGTCCAGCTCCTTGATCCGGCTGCTGTTCTCTTTGGAAGCGACCAGAATCCCGTCTGGACTCGCGGCGATGATCAGGTTGGATACACCAATCACATGAATCGGCTGATCCAGTTCGCTGACCAGATGCGTATGCCGGGAATCGTCCGAGATGCTGCCGGGTCCAATCGATTCGGTTCCCAAATGCTTGGTGAACGTATCCCAGCTGCCCAGGTCCTCCCAGGCTCCCTCATAAGGAACAACTACCGTATTCTTCGTATGTTCCACAATTTCCTTGTCGAAGCTTGCTTCAGACAACCCCTCATATATTTGCACCAGCTGTCCATTATCTTCGGGCAGACCAAATTCAAGAAGTGCTTTAGAAATGAACTCTAGTGAGAATGCAAAGACCCCGCAGTTCCACAAGGCCCCCTTCTCCAGCAGCCTGCGTGCCTGAGTCATGTCCGGTTTCTCCGCGAATCTGGTTACCCGATAATAGCCATCAGCCTTATCTGTCCCGGCTGCTTCAGGTACAATATAGCCATATTGCGTCGAAGCACAAGCAGGCCGGGTTCCGACCAGGGCGATGTCAGCACCTGAGCTTGATAGAACCGATGGCAAAGTACGAAGCAGCTCGAAGAAGCTTGCCTCTACAAAGGGATCGACCGGCATGAAGATCAGAGGCTCATTCAGATCAGCATCCGGCTGAGACTTCAAGTAAGTGCAGGCTAGGGCAATAGCCGTCAGAGTTCCACGCTTATAGGGTTCTGTAAGGATAGGGATGAGGTTCCCAATCTGACTGCGCACAAGCTCCAGCTGGCTGTGATGGGTGACAATGGCTGTTGAGCCAAGCAGACCGGCCTCACCGAGCTGCCGGCATACCCTTTGGATCATAGATTCTCTGCTCCCGTCTGGGCCGGGCAGCAGCTTAAGGAAGGCTTTGGAACGGACTTCACCGGATAGCGGCCACAATCTTTTGCCGGAACCTCCGGACAGCAGGATGATTCTCATGTGCACACCTCCTTGGAGATACCAAATAAGAGCTCGGCCCTGGCCTCATATAGAGTTCTTCTTACGAAGGGAATAGCCGCTGCGTTTATGGAAGGACAAAGAGCGGTAAGCACGCGCTAACTGCTGCCTCTCTGGAGCGGGAACCGCCAGGATGGATTTCTTGAATTCTCTATTGAGGGTAGGTCTCAGCGTGATCGCGCTTGGATAATTCGAGCGGAGAAAGTTACCATAGGTCTCAAATTCGGAGAAGCCAAACTGCTTCCTGCGGTTAAGCTGCTTCAGGATCGCCGTGTACCAGCGGACACCGTGTCTGTGCTCGATGATCCGCTTGAGCCGGCTTAGCTTGACCGAATCAAACAGCATGTAGTGGTTAACAAAGGACTTGGGAGAGCGGGCCTTCTGTCCGAGCAGGCGGGCATGAATATGGAGATATTCCGGATGCGTCCAATTCCGGTAGTAGAATATGGTCTTGCCGTTCTGCAGAAAGGTATGGGGGCGAATCAACACCGTATCCGCATCCGTCACGAGAAAGTGACGGTTCCTGCAGATCCTGTCGCCATTCAGCTTGAGAAGCTGCTGATAGAGCCAGCCTGAGCGGTCCCAGGTGCTTGACCGGTAGGTAATATCTTTCTTGGTGATCGGCAGCACGTGATGCTCATGGACAAAGGTACAGTTCTTCGTCCGGCATAAACTCCGGATTCTCGCACTCTCCGGGGATACGATATAAATGGTGCCGATAGGGTGCTGGACATAGCTGCGGATTCCGTCAATCACAAAGGGCAGGGTGCCAAGATCCTTTTCAATGGCAGGTATCAGTACATCAATCGGGGTTCGCGCGCTTAACGAGGCCAGAGCTGTGATGTCGTTCATCTCCCTTTATTAAAGTCTATAAAACTCATGCCGTCTTAAAATCTTAAAGCTATAGTTCAAGATATGCCGGGGAACGGAGGACTGTTTGTGTATCTGTCTTCTGCCGTCCGCCGTCTTAGGGTAACGCATCATATAGTCATTTCTCTCATAAATAATGTTGTCACTATCAGTTAGTGATAGATTGCCGGGAACCCGCATTGTATTGACAGCAGGGGTCTTTGTCTTTATAATATTTCTAGCCAATAATGAGAATCATTATCACTGGGTTCGGTAGATTTACAATCGCTTAAGGACGGGGAGTTGACAGGTATGTTAGGCACGGGCTCGAAGCTGGGGCGGGTTCTTTCCATGATGATATTCTTTCTTATCCTGACGGGAGGTTCTGTCCTGCCGCTCGGTATCACTCCTTCTGCAGCTGCAGAGGCTGCCGCAAGCGGGAAGATGGAAGGTGTCCTGGGGAATCTTAGCAAGCTGAAGACGGCCCTTGGCCAAAGTGATCTTGATCAGGCGGCAGCGGCTTTCCGGCCGATCAAGAAGTGGTGGAACACGAACAAGCATGAGGTCAAGAAGAACTCGTTGTCGATGTCTCTCGAGATTGAGGGCCAGATCGCCGGAATTTCGCTAGACCTGCTGAATAAGGAAGCCTCCAAGGCCTTGGACAAGGCGGGTACGTTGGAATTCTCATTGATTAATTACCGGGATGGTGCTTATATCGGCAACGATGGGAAGCAGCAGATGACCTTGAGTGTCTACATCATGAAGCTTAGAGGAGCCGCAGACCTGATCGGGAAGCAGCAGTGGACTGAGGCGGGAGCCGAAGTGAAGCAGCTGCAGCAGCAATGGTTGACCGTGGAAGGCGATATTGTCAGCAAATCAGCCGAAGTCTACAGCAGCACCGAGAGAGATCTCGTTCTGCTGGATGCTTATTTGGCCAATCCTGAGCAGAGAGATCAGGCACAAATGGTTATCAACCGGATGATTAGCGCTCTGTCTCCCCTGGCTGGAGCGGAGTACACCTGGATTGATGCGGCGCTTATTCCAATACGCGAAGGGCTCGAAGCGCTGCTTGTAGTCGGCGCCCTGCTGATGTATGGGAAGAAAGCGGAATCTACAGCAGCCAGCCGCTACGTGGTCTTTGGATCAGCTGCAGGACTGCTCGCCAGTATAGCCGTGGGATTTGCAGTGGTTGCCTTCTTGTCATCGAGCTCGTTCGGTCTGAGCAATTCCTTGATTAACGGCTGGACCGGCGTTCTGGCCAGCTTCCTTCTTCTATATGTCAGCTACTGGCTGCACCGCAATGCGGATGTGAACCGCTGGAAGCAATTTGTGGAGAGCAAGAGCTCCAAGGCGCTGTCGGGCGGGAAGATGTTCTCGCTAGCCCTGCTTGCTTTTTTCGCCATCGTGCGTGAAGGACTGGAGACGGTAATCTTCCTTATCGGGATGGTAGGCAAGATGTCAGGCGCATCACTTGCAGGCGGGATCGCTGCAGGGTTCGGTGTGCTCGCCTTGGGCGCGTTTATTCTGATCAAAGCAGGAACAAGGCTGCCAGTAAGACCTTTGTTCCTGGTATCCAGCGTAATCGTCTTTTATCTATGCTTCAAATTCATGGGCTCAGGGATTCACAGCCTCCAGATGGCTGGCGTACTCCCATCGACAGTGCAGGAATACCTGCCGGAATATGCGGCAATCAGCCTGTATCCTTCCTGGTACAGCACCCTGCCGCAGCTGATCTTCCTGCTGGCCGGAATACTGGTCCTTATCCTGAGCCGCACATCAGGCAGACGCACCAAGCTTCGCACAATATCATCGCTGTAAGAACACTTTTAATCATATCGGGGGAATTAAGATCATGTTGTTCAAAAAGATAACGTCCATTGCTTCCATCTCAGTTGCGAGTGTGCTCCTGCTGAGCGCGTGTAACCAGGCTGCTCCCAAAGAAGCGGCTCCGGCAGAGAAGACAGCCACGAATCAGACTCAGGCTGCTGTAGATACGAAGAATCCTGTAGCTGAGGATGCAGGCAAGCTGCAGGAGGAGGTTAAGAAGCTTCAGGATGCCATCGGCAAGAAGGATACGGCAGGTGTGAAAAGCCTGGGCAAGTCGATCAACGATACGTGGCTGTCCTTTGAGAACACGGTACGCCAAGCGTTCCCGCTTGAATATACAGAAGTTGAGAAGTATGAAATGCCGATCTTCTCGGCATCCGCCTATGACAAGGTTGATTTCGAGAGCCTGAGTTCCAATGCCGATAAGCTGTATACCGCTTTGGAGCAGTTGAAGAATGCCAAGCCTACTACCGCTAATACGTCCGAGCTGCTGAATAAAGCTGTAGACAACTACAAGGCCTTTGTCGATGAACAGGCGGATAACCTGGCCGTGCAGACCAAAGCCTTCGCTGAAGCGGTCAAAGCTGGCGATAGCGAACGGGCGAAGCAGGAATATACGAAAGCCCGGGTATACTTCGAGACGATCGAGCCGATTGCAGAGAGCTTCGGAGACCTGGATCCCAAGATTGACGCCCGTCTGGCAGATGTAGAGGATGAGAGCACCTGGACTGGATACCACCGGATTGAGAAGGCGCTGTGGAAGGACAAATCACTCGCCGGACAGGATAAATATGCTGACCAGCTTATCAAGGATACAGAGGAGCTGCAGAAGCAGATCAAGGGCCTTAAGCTTGAGCCAAAAGTGATGGTTGCGGGCGCAATCGAATTGTTAAATGAAGCAGCAACGTCCAAGATTACAGGGGAAGAAGAGATCTATTCCCGTACAGATCTGGTCGACCTTGCCGCCAACGTGAATGGCTCGAAGACCGTATATCTGGCAATCATACCTGCGTTAAATGAGAAGAATCCCGATTTGGCTACCCAATTGGATAAGCAGTTCCTGGCAACCGAAGAGCTTCTTCGCGGCCATCAGAAGGATGGACAGTATGTGACCTATGACAAGCTGTCCACAGAGCAGATTCGCAAAATCAGCGATCAGCTCAGCCAGCTGTCCACGTTAATGACTCAGACGGCAAGTATTCTGTAGGTACCGGGAGAGATAAGAATGGAACTCGAACCTAACGAGAAGCAGAAGCAGAGTGTATCGCGGCGTGACTTCCTCAAGCTATCCGCCATAGCAGGGACTGGAATTACACTGGGCGCAGCGGGTATGGGGGCGATCATGGGGATCGTGAAGCCGGAGAGCGGAAAGGCGGCCGCGCTGCCTAATGACCGGATATCCCTCTACGGACAGCATCAGGCTGGAATTGTCACTCCACAGCAGACCTATATGTATTTGGCAAGCTTTCACCTAACCGGCGATGATCGTTCCTCGGTCATTCGCTTATTCCGGGACTGGACCAAGTTCTGTGATCTGAGCACGGCCGGTGGCACAATGAAGACGGGAGACAACACCCTGCTTCCGCCGAGTGATACCGGCGAGACCCTGGATCTGCCTGCTGCGAAGCTGACTATAACTTTCGGCTTTGGCCCTACTTTTTTTCGGCAGGAAGGCAAGGACCGCTTTGGTATCGCGGCGAGAGCCCCTCGTTACCTGAAGGATATTCCGCGCATGCCCCGCGAGAATCTGGACCCGTCGCTGTCAGGCGGAGATGTCTGTATTCAGGTGTGCGCAGAGGATCAGCAGGTGGCATTTCATGCGGTGCGTAACCTGATCCGTCTGTCTACCGGTTATGCCACTGTGAACTGGATGCAGGAAGGCTTCATTAGCGCAACGCCGGGGAAGACACCCCGGAATCTGTTCGGCTTCAAGGATGGCACGGCGAACATCGAGCACGATACCTCTTCCGGTTACGACGATGTCGTCTGGGCAGGAGAAGGCGAACCCGATTGGATGAAGGGGGGCTCTTATCTGGCCTACCGCAAGATTCGGATGCTGCTCGAGGTGTGGGACCGTACTTCGCTTAAGGAGCAGGAAGATACCTTCGGGAGATTCAAGGAATCGGGAGCCGCCTACGGAAGAACAGGGGAATTTGATGCTGTGGATATGTCTAAGCAGCCGGATACTGCCCATGTGCATCTAGCCAAGCAGACAGGCCAGAGAATTCACCGGAGAGCCTATTCGTATACGAATGGAGTCGATCCGCGCACAGGGAATGTGGATGCCGGGCTTCTGTTCCTGAGTTATCAGAAGAACCCGGAGGCACAGCTTCTTCCGATGCTTAGATTGATGCAGTCCAGAGATAAGCTCAACGAGTATACCATGCACGTGGCCAGCGGCCTGTATGCTTGTCCGAGAGGGCTCAGAGAAGGGCAGTATATTGGCCAGAACATTCTGGAAGGATAAGTCCCAAAGACCTCTCTCCATAAATTGGAGAGGGGATTTTTTTTAGCTAACTAATTGACAAAGAAAAAGGGGGAGTTTATATTCTTAGTAAGCGTTTACGCTAATTGCGTACGAATGCTAACAATCACACGAATTTAATCACACATATTTTTTTCACGCAAAAGGTAAACGCTTACTTTTTGGACAGAGGATGGTGTTAAGGGAGTAGGGGACTTGCTTGGAGCTGTATCTTGGATTTGAGGCTCATTGTTCGCGGGGGTAGAGTAAACGTTTTCTATCATGTCATTTTCACACAATCAAATTACATTCAGGGGGAATTACGATGACAATGAAAAAAGCAATCATGCCGCTTCTTGCAGGAGTGTTAGCTGTGTCGATGTTAAGCGCGTGCGGGTCCAAGAGTGACGGAGGGTCATCAGGCGGAGCGGTAAAAGTGGAGTTCTTCCAGAACAAGCCCGAAGCCAAGGCTACCTTCGATAAACTGATTGCCAAGTTCAACTCAGCTAACCCGAACATTAAAGTGACCCAGGTGAATCCACCGGATGCGGAGACGGTACTCAAGACACGCGTTGCCAAGAAGCAGGTTCCCGATGTCATCGGTATGGGTGCAACAGATACCTATTCCACCTTGTCCAAGAGCGGTCTGTTCGAGAATTTCACGAATGATCCGTTGACCAAGAACATTCAGCCGGCCTACCTCGATATGCTGAAAGCCCAGACCGGGCTCAGCGAGCTGAACGGAATTCCATTCTCTACGAATGCCAATGGTGTGATCTATAACAAAGCGATGTTCAAGGAATTGGGTCTGACCGTTCCCACAACCTGGGATGAATTCATGGCCGTCGCACAGAAAATTAAAGATGCGGGAAAAACACCATTCTACCTGACGGTGAAAGATTCCTGGACTACACTCATTCCGTTCAACGGGCTGGAGCCAGGTGTTGTAGGGATTGATTTCTTCAAACAGCGCAAGGAAGGCACAGTTACCTTCAAGGATAAATTCCGCGAGGTCGCTGACAAGCAGCTGCAATTGCTGTCCTTCGGACAGAAGGACATGTTCGGGAAAGGATACAACGATGGCAACGTAGCGTTCGCCAAGGGACAGTCCGTAATGTACCTTCAGGGCGTATGGGCGATTCCTGAAATTCAAAAGGCCAACCCTAGCATTGAGCTTGGTGTATTCCCGTTCCCGGCTACCAATGACCCGGCCAAGAACAAGCTGGTATCAGGAGTGGATACCCTGCTGACAGTATCCAAGAGCTCTGAGCACAAAGCCGAAGCCAAGAAATTCATCGAGTTCCTGCTGCAGTCGGAGAACGTGAAGCAGTATATTACGGAGCAGAAGGCATTCCCTGCGGTACAAGGTGTAACTCAGGATGATCCTAGCGTAGCTGATCTGAAGCCTGCTTTTGAGAAGGGCGAGTTGGTAGACTTCGCCGACCATTACATCCCGGGCGCGATGAAAGTCGATACGATTATCCAGGGCTTCCTGCAAAAGAAAGACGTGGATGCCTATCTGAACTCCCTGGATACAGAGTGGGACAAAGTCGCTAACCGCAAGTAATTAAGCAAAAATGAGGGGAGAAAGGCGGAGTATTTCCTTTCTCCCGCTTTCTTCAGGGAGGACTCCAGATGGCAAAGCGCCGAATCGCCTATTATCTGATGACTATACCAGCTCTTGTACTGTTCTTTGCTTTTCACACGTTCCCGGCGATCCAGGGGATCTACTACTCCTTCACGAACTGGGATGGATTTAATACAGCCTTCGACTTTGTAGGCTTCAAGAATTACGTGAACCTCTTCAAGGATGAGAATGTGCTGAATTCATATCTGTTCACATTCAAATACGCCATAGTGGTCACAATTCTGATCAATGTGCTCAGCCTGCTCATTGCGCTGGGTCTCAATTCGAAGATCAAATTCAAGAACTTCTTCCGCGGTGTGTATTTCCTGCCCAATATTCTGAGCGTTCTTATCGTGGGCTTCATCTTCAACTATATCTTTGCGAATGTGCTTCCTGTATTCGGGGAGAAGATCGGCAGCGCATTTCTCTCGGAGAACATTCTTGGGAAGGAGAACTGGGCCTGGATCGGAATTGTCTTTGTAGGCGTATGGCAGGGCATTGCCTTCAATACCATTCTGTATCTTGCCGGGCTTCAGACCATCTCCAAGGACTTGTATGAAGCTTCAAGCCTGGATGGAGCCAGCCGCTGGAGAGAATTTTGGAGCATTACGTTCCCGCTGCTTGCGTCATTCTTCACGATTAACATGGTGCTTGCGATGAAGGGAGCCTTGATGGTATTTGACCAGATCGTAGCCTTGACTGGCGGCGGGCCGGGAAGGGCGACCCAATCGATCTCACTGCTGATCTATAACGGCGGCTTTCAAGGCGGGGAATTCGCCTACCAGTCTGCCAATGCAGTCATTTACTTCATCGTGATTATCGTGATCTCCGCGCTGCAGCTTAAATTTCTACAAAAACGGGAGATGGATATGTGATGAGAAAATCAACGAATTGGCCGATTACAACTCTCATTGCGCTGGGATCACTGCTCATTTTATTCCCGCTGTACTTAACGGTAAGCATCGCCCTGAAGAACCCGGAAGAAATGGCGCGTTCCATCTTCGCCCTGCCGACAGGGCTGCACTTTGAGAATTTCGCAAATGCGATAGCAGCAACCGACTTCTTCACCGCATTCAAGAACAGCGCGCTGGTAACGGTGATTTCGGTCTTGTTCATCCTGCTGACGAATTCTATGGTATCCTATGCGATTGCGAGGAATATGAACAAGAGGTTCTTCAAAGGCTTGTATTTCTACTTTATCAGCGCTATGTTCATTCCGTTCCAGATTATTATGCTTCCCGTCGTCAAACAGACAACGGCCTTCAACATGAATAATATCGTGGGACTCATTATTCTGTATGTAGTATATGGGCTTGCGTTTAATGTATTTGTATATGTGGGCTACATCCGTTCAATTCCTTACGAACTGGAAGAGGCGGCTACCGTGGACGGGGCAACCACCTGGGGAACGTTCTGGAGAATTATTTTCCCGCTGCTTGCACCTATCAATGCCACCATCGGGATACTGTCCTGCTTGTCCTCGTGGAATGACTTCCTGCTTCCACTGGTCCTGCTGGGCGGCCCGGAATCGTATACGCTCCCTTTGGTTCAGTATGTGTTCCAAGGCCAATTCAGCACCGACTTCAACCTGGCCTTCGCATCGTATCTGCTTGCGCTCCTGCCGATGGTCATCGTATATCTGTTCGCCCAGAAATGGATTATTAACGGAATTACGCAAGGTGCTATCAAGTAAGAGAACTATTAAATCAAGATTAGAGGAGATTAGACAATGGATAGACAGTGGTGGAAAGAAAGCGTAGTGTATCAAATCTACCCACGGAGCTTTATGGACAGCAACGGGGATGGCATAGGGGATTTGCAGGGTATCATTTCCAAGCTTGATTATCTGAAGACACTAGGCGTGGATGTAGTATGGCTCTCGCCAGTCTATGAGTCTCCTAATGACGACAATGGCTATGATATCAGCAACTATCAGGCGATCATGGATGACTTCGGAACCATTGAGGACTGGGAGGAGCTGCTAAAGGGCCTCCATGACCGTGGGATGAAGCTGATTATGGATCTGGTAGTCAACCACTCCTCAGACGAGCATCAGTGGTTCGTAGAGTCCCGCAAATCCAAGGATAATCCCTATCGTGATTATTATATTTGGCGTCCGGGCAAGGACGGCAGGGAGCCGAACAATTGGGGTTCCTTCTTCAGCGGTTCGGCTTGGGAATACGACAAGCACACCGATGAGTATTTCCTTCATCTGTTCTCCCGCAAGCAGCCGGATCTGAACTGGGAGAATCCGAAAGTCCGCCGGGAAGTGTACGATATGATGACCTGGTGGCTCGATAAAGGCATTGACGGATTCCGGATGGATGTCATCAACCTGATCTCCAAGGAGCAGCAGCTTCTGGATGCGGAGGGGCCGGAAGGCCAGTACCATTTCGGAGGCAAGAGCTTTGTGAATGGGCCGCGTATCCACGAATTTCTTCAGGAGATGAACCGTGAGGTATTGTCTAAATATGATGTGATGACCGTGGGCGAGACAGTCGATGTGACACCCGAAGATGCGGCGCTGTTCGTTGGCAAGGATCGCGGCGAGTTGAACATGGTATTTCAGTTCGAGCTGATGGGCATCGACAGCGGTCCTAACGGCAAGTGGGATGTGACGCCATGGACACTTGCCGATTTCAAACGGGTGGTTAGCAAATGGCAGACCGCGCTCCAGGGCAACGGCTGGAACAGTCTGTACTTGAATAATCATGATCAGCCGCGGATGGTATCACGGTTCGGTAATGATTCATCGCCGGAGCTTCATAATGTATCAGGGAAGATGCTGGCTACCCTGCTCCATACGCTGCAAGGGACGCCTTACATTTACCAGGGTGAAGAGCTTGGCATGACCAATGTGCGCTTTGAATCTATTGAAGATTACAAGGATATTGAAATTCTTAACATGCATCAGGAATATATGGCTGCGGGCAGAGATGAGAAGACAATTATGGAATCCATCTACAGCAAAGGAAGGGACAATGCCCGTACGCCAATGCAGTGGAACAGCGGTCCTCAGGCCGGATTCACCACCGGAACTCCGTGGCTGCCCGTTAACCCTAATCACGTAGACATTAATGCGGAGCAGGCTGTGGCTGATCCGAATTCCATATTCCACTACTATAGAAGATTGATAGAGCTTCGCAAGCAGCATGATATCATCGTCTATGGCGACTATCAGATCCTAAGAGAAGAGGATGAGCAGATCTATGCTTACCTGCGTACTCTTGGCAATGAGAAGCTGCTGGTTGTGCTTAATTTCTACGAGGCTCCGGCGGAATTCGTACTGCCAGACCAAGTTGTGTTCTCCCGGCAAGAGCTGCTGATTAGCAACTACGAAGTGCCGGCAGATAGTATTCTTAACCACATAAGCCTTCGACCATACGAGGCTAGAGTGTACAAGCTGCAAGATTAATCACGATTAACGATGATTTCCAACACATAAAAAGCACGTTCTGTTCAGATCTATTCCCGACTCTGGAAAAATGAGGTATGCTATAGAGTAAAATTGATTCATTCAAAGAGGAATGTGTAGCTATGAATCCAACAATTAAGGACGTGGCCAAGAAGGCCAACGTATCCATTGCGACGGTATCCCGGGTTCTTAATAATCTGACAGGATATTCGGATAAGACCAGGCAAAAGGTACTTCGGACAATTGAGGAAATGGGCTATCAGCCTAACATGATTGCGCGGGGCTTAATTAGCAAGCGCACACAGACCATAGGTGTACTCTTCCCGAATGTATCCAGCTCCTTCTCATCGGCACTGCTTCATGGAATTGAAGAATTCGCCTACAACCATAACTACAGTGTGGTGGTGTGCAACACGGATGAAGATGGAAAGCGGACACTCAAGTGTCTGCAGGTGCTGCGGGAGAAGCAGGTTGACGGCATTGTCTTCGCAAGTGAGCAGCTTAAGGATGAGTACTATAACGCTCTCGCAGTCTCGGGAATTCCCGTGGTCCTCGTCTCCTCGGAGACGGACCAACCGGGTATGCCTTATGTCAAAGTGAATGATAGGGAGGCAGCCTATGATGCGACCGAATATCTCATTCGCAGAGGGCATACGCGGATTGCCATGATTGGGGGTACGAAAAGTGACCCGCTTGCCGGAGTACCCAGAGTCGAAGGTTACGCGAAGGCGCTTGGCGATCACGGTATTCCTTTTCGGGAAGAATATGTGGCTTATGGGGATTTCGGTTTTGAAAGCGGTTGTAGAGCTATGGAAGAGCTGCACAGCCGTTCCCTGGATATCACAGCTATCTTTGCAGCGAGTGACGAAATGGCCATTGGTGCTCTCTCGGTGGCTGCACGTCATGGGATACGAATTCCAGAGGAGCTCTCAGTAATAGGTTACGATAATGTGGAGCTTGCGGAGATGGTTGTACCCCCGTTAACCACGGTGAATCAGCCTTTAAGCTTAATGGGGAGTACCGCTTGCGAGAAGCTTATCAGTATGATTGAGACCGGCCAGGCTGCCCAGAGCACAATTGCCTCGCACCATATAGTGGAAAGACAGACTGTGAGGACGCTTAATTAAGGGAGAAGCTGAGTGATTGGCGCCGCTGGCTATAGGCTGAATTTTACAATAATTCATAGACAACTTGTGGGAGACAGAACTGGACTTAGGTCCAGTTCTTTTATTTTAGGAATTCCATATTGTGACATATGGCGCGGGGATGTTAAGGTTAAGTGAGTAAGATGATTCTAGTAGAGCAAGGCGGGACAGAGCGTGCAGCATAAGATATTGTTAATAGAAGATGATCCGTCTATAAGTGAAATGGTGCGGGATTATCTGGTCAGAGAAGGTTATGAGGTTGCCACCGCGTTCGATGGGCATGAAGCGGAGACGGCCTTTGCGCAGGGGGGTTATGATCTGGTTCTGCTTGATCTGATGCTTCCGGGACGTAACGGTACGGAGGTGCTTCAGCTGATCCGGCAGGAGAGCCTGGTGCCTGTCCTCATTATGTCCGCCAAGGATAGTGATGTGGACAAAGCGCTGGGACTCGGCTTCGGTGCCGATGATTACATAACCAAGCCATTCTCCATGATTGAGCTTGCTGCCAGGGTGAAGGCGGCGATACGCCGGGCGGGATATTATGCGGCTTCAGAACAGCAGACGGAGTCTTCTGCGGGCAAGCCTCTTCACCTTGGGGAGCTGATCATTGATCTGGATAACTTCTCAGTAATGAAGCGAGGAGAAGATGTGAAGCTGACGGCCAAGGAGTTCCACATTCTAAGGCTCTTCGCAACCAATCCTAACCGGGTGTTCACGAAGGCACAGGTATACGGATTTGTCTGGAATGACGACTATTTCGGCGACGACAATGTAATTAATGTACATATGCGCAGACTGCGCGAGAAGATTGAAGACGATCCATCCCACCCTACGTACATTCAGACGCTGTGGGGCATTGGTTACAAGCTGGGGGAATTCTAACGTGATCCTGATCTTATCTCTTGTCATCCTCATTCTGGCCGTGCTCCTTGCTATGCAGCTAATGAAGCTCAGGGCCCGTTCCCGGCAGCTGGATGAGATCCATCAGGCGGTAAATGCAATCAAAGAAGCCGGCACCCTGGAACGGGTGCTGCTGTTCACTGACGATGTGCAGCTTCAGCGTCTTCTGGTCGATATGAATCGACTAATTGAGGATACCCATCAGGTCGGGGCGAAGCAGCGAGCACTTGAGTCCTCTATGCGAAGGATGCTCTCCAACATTTCGCATGACCTCAAGACGCCTTTGACCGTAGTCCTGGGGTACACCGAGACCATGATTCAGGATAACCGCCTCTCTGATGAAGAGAGGGAGAAGCTTCTACATAAGGTTCACAGCAAGGCGGCTGAAGTTCTGGAGCTGATCAACAAGTTCTTTGACCTGGCCAAGCTGGAATCCGGAGATAAGCAGCTGCCGCTTACGCCGGTTAATGCGGGTGAAGTATGCCGCAGGAATATCCTCTCCTTCTACGACTTGATCCATGCCCAAGGAATGGAGGTCAACATCGAAATTCCGGAGAGCCCTATCTTCCTTTTATCCAATGAAGAGGCACTTGACCGGATTCTGCACAATCTGATCTCCAATGCGATCCGCTACGGAAGCGAAGGGAAGCTGCTGGGGCTTAGCCTGCGTGCGGATGAATCGGACGTGGTGATCGAAGTATGGGACCGGGGGAAGGGGATCCAGGAGAGTCATCAGGATAAAGTGTTCGAGCGTATGTACACCCTGGAGGATTCAAGGAACAAATCGTATCAGGGAAGCGGCCTTGGGTTAACCATTACCAAGCGGCTTGTAGAGCAGCTGAACGGCCGGATCACGCTGAGCAGCAAGCCTGACGTACGCACGACGTTCACGGTGAAGTTTCCACGAATGAAGGTGTAGGTTCACGGTTAGTGCTATTTGATCTACCATACTTAAGATATAAGTAAGATTCAGTTAATAAAAAAGAGAATTCCTCTCCTTATGATAAAGATATACAGATGAAGCAAAGCAAGTGCTTCTCAGGTGAGAACCACACAAGGGAGATGAGAATATGGGATATATACTTAAGACCAGTCACTTAACCAAGACGTTCGGCGGCAGTGATGTGGTGCAGGACGTGAGTATGAAGATAGCGCAGGGTGAGATTTACGGGTTCCTTGGGCCCAACGGTGCCGGCAAGACCACGGTCATGAAGATGATTACGAATCTGATCAAGCCGACAGGCGGGGAGATCGAAGTTTTCGGGGAGAAGCTGACAGAGAAGTCGTACGGCGTGCTTAAGCGGATGGGCAGCATTATCGAATACCCGATATTCTATGACCGGTTGTCAGCCCGTGAGAATCTCGATCTGCACTGTGAATACATGGGCTTCTACGACAAAGGGGCGGTTAGGGATGCGCTGGAGCTTGTGAAGCTGCATAACATTGAGAAGAAGTCAGTCAAGGACTTCTCCCTAGGTATGAAGCAGCGCCTCGGTATCGCCAGGGCTATAATCACCAAGCCGGAATTTCTAATCCTTGATGAACCTATTAATGGTCTTGACCCTGTCGGGATCAAGGAGCTCCGGGATATCTTCAAGATGCTCAGCCAGCAGTTCGGCATTACGCTGCTCATCTCGAGCCATATTCTTGGGGAGATTGAGCAGATTGCCGATACTATAGGTGTGATCCGTGAGGGGCGGCTTGTTGAAGAAGTAGCGATGAGCACGATTCGGGAGAAGAATACGGAATATATTGAGCTGACGACCAGTGACTACAAGAAAGCGGCATTTGTGCTGGAGAATAAGCTGAACATCCGTAATTATAAAGTGATTGACGACAAGTGCCTGCGAATCTATTCGGATGGGATCTCGCAGCGGGACTTGGCCAAAGCTCTGGTGAATGAGAATGTAGACATCGAATCGCTTAATCTGAAGCGGCATTCGCTTGAAGATCACTTCCTTAGCTTGATCGGCGGAGGTGAGGGCGTTGCTTAAGATGATGAGGCTTGAGATGAAGAAGTTTAAGCTTTGGGGAATAGCAAAAGGGGTAATCATCTGTAACCTGGCTATTATGGCTTTTGTCACCGCGATATATTTTGGAGAAATTGAAGAGCTGAATTCCTCTTTTAGCACTTATGATTCTTTCTTTACTATTATTGAGACGTTGATTAGAGTCACCTTTCTCATTTTTGCCTCGGTCTTGATGTCGAGGCTTGTGATCGAAGAATACAGGAACAAGACAATACAGTTAATGTTCATGTATCCGATCAGCCGTAAGAGGATTTTGGAATCCAAATTAATTATTGTATTCGCATTTACAGCGATTGTTATATTTCTATCGAATACAGCTCTTGATGCCATAGTTATTTTGATAGATCAGGTTTTTTATAATATTATTCCCGAAGAGCTGACTACCGAGACAATAATTAAGAGTTTCGTACGTATTGTGTTCACCTCCCTCTCAGCGGGGGGGATTAGTCTGATTCCTCTTTATTTTGGAATGAGGAAGTATTCGGTACCAACAACGATCGTATCTGGAATATTGATTAGCAGCTTAATCTCTTCCAATACGAATGGGTTCACACTCAGCAATATTATCGCAATCCCTATCGGGCTGTGCCTTGTAGGAATTCTCATCGCTTACATGACGATAAGGAATGTAGACACCAAAGACGTTGTATAAGAAAGGACTGCAAGAATGCTTAACAAACTAAGCGGTTATAAAGGCGTAATCCTCCTATGCCTCACCAATCTGCTGCTGCATTATCTTGTCCTCTATCCACTTGGATTAGGTCAGTATATAGGGCCGGAGCATCCTTATCTGTTCGGGATTATTAGTTTGGGGATCGGGCTCGTCCTGCTTACGGTAACAATTTTATATATTCGAAGAGTGGAGCATAAGCCGCTCGCTTCTCTACGAATCAAGAGCGGCCGCAAGCATTTGATCTTCTCGCTAGCAGTTATCTTGGTAACGGTAGTCCTGCATCTCGTCTATCTGAAGAGCCTGGATGAGGCAGGGATTCTGAGAGCTTACTTCAATACTCACTATTTCGAGAATGCGCAGCTTGTACCTATGCTGCTGGTCACCGGGGCAGGCTGGTTCATCAATGCCTTTTATGAAGAACTGCTTCGTGCCTATATCGTGCTGAAGCTCAAGCATTGGGCTCCCGTGCTTATGTTCCTGACTATTGGCCTGTTGTCCATTGTCATGTCTATATTTGAGGGTCTGGATATGGTCTACTCGGCGCTAGTCTTTATCGTGAACACAGCATTCCTGTATGTATATCTGAAGAGCGGCTCCATCATCCCGGTTACCTGTGCACATTTTATTTACAACTTTACACTGGGGCATCTCTTCGGCAATGGAGCTGTGGCATTTCTCAGAGTCGAGGGAGAGACCTCCCTTTGGTACGGAATTGCGCCATTTCTTCTCTACATTGTCATTCTCCTAGTAATGACCAAGCTGATCTACGGGGATGCTTCTGTACAGCACTGTATAAGAAAAATAGAAAAGAGCGGGCAGCAATCCCGGGCAAGCCGGATCCACTAGCTCTCAATAGAATATAGCCAAGCAGGCCCGGAGGAATCTCTCTCCGGGCCTGCTTGGCTATTGTCCTTCATGTCTGTGGTTACCCGGAATATACGGATCCCTGGCTGTCATCCAATGTTCCCGGAAGAGTCACGATCCGCTTTCGTTGAAGCTGATCTTGCGGCCAAACAGCTGGCGAAGCGCAGGGGCATTAATGAGGATAAGCCCGCTGATTATGACCAGCACCCCCGCAAGTGTATTCCAGGAGACGGGTTCATGATACAGCAGCATGCCCAGCAGGAGGGCAATGACCGGGGAAATATACAGCCAGGTTGACGGGAAGAGCGGGGTGGTCCTTGCGACCAGCCAGTAAAAGATCGAATGAGCGACCATGGAGCCAATCACAATGAGATAGAGCAGGGAATAGATGGCCTGCGGCTCTAGCAGAGAATGGAGATGTACATCCTCTGTGAAGAACGACATGACCAGCAGTCCGCCTCCGCCGTACATCATCTGGGCCGCATTCAGTGCAATGGGCGAGATTCCTTGGAAGCGCGGCATGACATGCTTGGAATAAAGCGCTCCGCCCGCGTAGAAAATTTCACCGATCAGAATCGTGACCGAGGCCAGGATCCAGAAGCGGCTGGTGTGCACCGTAATACCCGGAAGCAGGAGCAGCGCAACGCCCGCGAATCCGATCAGGCAACCGGCGACAGCGGTTATTCGTGTCCGCTGGCGCAGGAAGATCGTCTGGAGTAGTAGAATCATGATCGGTCCTGTAGCGGACAGCACCGCGGCAATACCTGAAGATATATACTGTTCGGCCCAGTATAACGTAGCGAAGGTGCCAAAGGTAAGCCCGAGCCCTGTAAGCATCATCTCCTTGCGCAGCAGCAGAGCTAGCGGAGCCTTCCGTCTCCATACCATGAAGCCGAAGAGGATCAGCCCAGCCAGGAAGAAGCGGAATCCCCCTCCGAAGAATGGTGTAAGCCCCGCATCTATTCCCCATTTGATAGCCAGAAAGGTTGTACCAAAAATCAGACACATCACTGAAAAAGCCAAGTAAATCATACACGTATCCCCCTTTTGCTCTATTATAAAGAATAGGATATAGAACAGATCAACGATAAATAGAACAGATGAGGGGGGATCATCCTTGTTATGGTTCTATACTTGAAATGAAGCAAAGGGGGATGTCTCATGAATAAGCCAAATTCCGTCAATGAGGAGCTCATTCACAATGGAATTGAACATGTCAGTGTAAATGGGAAATCGGACATCCATGTGCAGTCTGATCGGGGGCTGGGCGGTACCCATCCACAGCAGCGGCTGTTCCAGCAGGTATACGATCTTCTGCTTGAGAAGCTTGCGGGCAGGGAATGGGGAGAACATGAGAAGCTCCCTTCGGTGAGAACTCTAGCTGCGAAGCTGGGTGTGCACAGATTAACGGTGCTCAAAGCTTACCAGCTGCTGAGAGAGACAGGTCATGTCTACGTTAAGGAAAAGTCAGGCTACTACGTGCTGCCAGAGAAGCAGCGCGAAGATCATACAAGCACGAATGTGGGTAATTATCTCCCCGAATCCGGAGACTGCTGGCCTGTACGGCTGCACTCGTTCTCACAGGCCTTGGTTGATCCGGCTCTGCTGCCGAATCGTTATTTCTCGGAGTATGCCAAGAAGGTGTTCGACTTGTATCCCAAGGTGCTGAGCACCTACTCCTCTGTGCAGGGAGATGAAGAGCTCCGCTCTGTACTATGCCGCCTCTTCGCTAAGACGCATCAACTGCATCTGACCGCGGATGATCTGCTGATCACAACCGGAGCCCAGCAGGCCATTGATCTGATCGCAAGGGCTTTCGTACAGAGGGGCGATGTTGTTCTCATCGAGAGACCTACTTATCATGCGGCTATCACTATCTTTGAGGGGTATGGAGCCCGCCTGGTGCCTGTAGATATATCTCCAGATGGGTATGACCTGGTCCAACTGGAGAAGCTTATGAGACAGCATCAGCCCAGGATGTTCTATATCAACCCCACTTTTCATAATCCGACCGGGTATACGGTTCCTGTACGGCAGCGCAAGCTGCTGGCCGAGCTTGCTGAGCGGTACCATTGTCTGATTGCCGAGGATGATTCCTTTCGCGACATCTATTTCAACGAGGCACCGCCGCCGCCTGTAGCATCCTATGATACGGATGGATGGGTGCTCTATATTCGCAGTTTCAGTAAATATGCGGCCCCAGGGCTGCGCGTAGCCGCTGTATGCGCCCAGCCGCCACGAATGAACCTCCTGCTGCAGTACAAATACCAGATGGATAACGGGGCTCCGCTGCTGAACCAGAAGGTATTCCTGTTATATCTGGCTTCAGAGCGGTTAACCGGACATTTGGAGAAGCTTAGAATTGCCTTGGAGCTCCGTAAGGTTGCGATGGAAGAGACGTTAAGGGAAGCAGGCTGGACGTGGGAGAGTCCTGATGGAGGATTAAGCTTATGGGTTCAGCTTCCTGAGGGTGGAGTGTCAGCCGAGATCCTACTGGAACGCTGTGCGCAGCACGGCGTCTCGTTCTCTCCAGGTATTGCCCATGATCCGCTGCGGGAGATGCGAAGCTATATCAGGCTCAGTTATTCATTCGTGAATGAGGCCGAGATCAAGACTGGTATGAGGAGACTCATAGAGTCGGCCAATCCTTCACATTCTCCCCAAGCAGCGGTAGTGATTGAGCGAAGGGTCTGAGGACTGAGGACTAAGGACTGTCTCCCGCCTACTGGAACTGCCCGAAGTAGCGGACACATTCCTGAATTGTAAGCTCTCTGCCTAGCGGCCCCCAAGGGTCCCATTCCTTGCTATCCGGGACATATACTTGCCCGTCTGCGACTGCACGCAGCTCCCGCCAGACCGGATTCGTACTCAGCTTGCCCAGCGCGGCCGGATCACTCCAGACAACCAGAATCCGCTCAGGGTCCATTTCTGCTAACCGGGACAGCCCTTGACACAGATAAGCCTGCTCATCCGCCATCTCATAAGGCTGGAATCCAAGCTGCCCGAACAGCAGGTCACTGAGAGCATGATTGTTCCCCGTATACAGACGTATGTCATCCTGCATGACGCGAATTACAGCCCATCTTCCTTGGCCGGTAAATGACCTGAGCGAGTCTTTGCCGGTCTGCTGGACATGGGCCATTCTTCTAACAATCTCCTCCGCCTCGTCCTCCTTACCCAGGATGCCGGCAACGGCCTCCAGATATCCAGTCCAGCTTGTAATTCCATTTAGATGAACGGTGTTCTCATATCCAGCCCAGGCGGCACCCCCCAGGTTATTGTTGAAGTCCATCTTGATAATCACATCAGGAGAGAGCGGGGTAAGCTCGGTATAGCGGATTCTGCGTTCCGCATTCAGCGCAACGGTATCTTTAAGGAGACCGGTTAAGTAGCTTGGATAACCAAGACCGGCATAGGTGCTCGGAAAAGAAGGCCCTGCCACCGGCTTAACGCCGAGCGCCAGCATATGATCCTGTAGAAAGAGGTGGCTGACGATAGCCACTCTTTTGCCATGTCTTTTGCGGTACAGGGTAGGGGACATGCCTTCGCTCTTCTTGAACGTTCTGCTGAAGTACAGCTCGTCCTGATAACCGACATGGCGGGCCACGTCCTTCAAAGTCCGGTCCGGCTCACGCAGAAGGGTCTTCGCCTTCCTGATCCGAAGCTGAGTCAGGTAGCTGCCGGGTGACAGACCGGTAACTCTCTTGAAGGCCCGGCAGTAGGAGCTCGGCGTTAAGCCGGCCAGCTCGGGGAGACGTCTCAGCGGGAAGCTGTTCATATAATTCTGCTCCATCCAATTGAGGGTGCGTTCAATCGCGTTGTCGGTTTTTCCATAAGACAGCCTAGTGGAGGAGAGCAAATAAAGCAATTGGTTGAACAGCATGCTCCGGCTGAATTCCGCACCGGATTTCATGGATGCACCGGGCTCCTCGGATTGAAGCAGTTGAACCACAAGCTCCTTAATGTCAGGCAGATGGAAGGAGTCCAGATTGAAGAACTCCTCAGCCACCGGTGACAGCCCCCATTTGGCGACAGCAGGCGGAGCAGGTTCAGCCGCATCCAGCATGACGCCCAGATAATGAATATACACAAGCGTCAGCGATCCTTTGGCGGAAGCCTGGAGCTCGAGGGAGGTCTCGGGGGCGATGTGCAGGACCGCGCCCGGTTTAAGCTCGTATCTATATCCTCCAAGCTGCGCTGTCCCGGTACCTTCCATGACCAAGCCGAGGGCAGCCCGGCGCGCCCGGAAGCTTCTTATTTTGCGGCCAGCCGGGAGCTTGTGCTGTTTGATTGAGAGAAGAGCATAGACAACAGGAAATTTCATAATCATTGAACCCCATCCTTCAGACAATATAATCCATGAAAAGAAGACAAATTCGTCCATAGTCAAAAGACTGCATTTTCATTATATTGAAATTGAGAATCATTATCAAATAGAAAGGGTAGGCCATTTTCATCCGGCTTGACTGTAACTGTCTTATGGAATGTATGATCCGAAGTGCCAGAGGGAAGCTCATGATACTCGCTGTGCTTATCTTACTCCTGTCCCTGGGCATGATAGCCAGCCTCATGCTGGGTTATCATCGGTTCGGAATGAAGGCGTTAGTGGGTGCCGTATTTCAATTCAATGGTTCGGAAGACCATTTGCTGATACGAACTGTAAGAATTCCGGCCGTCTTGATCTCTGCCGCTGTAGGTGCGGGCTTGGCTGTTGCGGGCGCAGTGATGCAGGTGTTGACCAGGAATCCGCTGGCGTCCCCATCACTGCTTGGCATTAACGCAGGGGCTGTTCTATTGATTGTGATCTTTCTATCCTTCGCCAGTGGAGATCCCGGCATGGGGGAATTGGTGTGGATCGCATTCACAGGCGCGGCGATGACAACGGTATTCGTCTATGTACTGGGAAGAGCTGGTCCTGGCGGGTTTCAACCAATTAAGCTGACCCTGGCGGGCGCAGCCTTCGCTGCCCTGGCTTCCGCAGCCACATCTGCAGTGATGCTGCTGAACAACGAATCGCTTGGCGAGACGCTGTTCTGGCTGATCGGTTCAGTGACAGGGAGGAAGCTGGAGCATTTAACAGCTGTAGCTCCCTATATGCTTGCGGGTCTGCTTATCGCGCTGGCTATGAGCCGATCTCTGAATGTCATGGCTCTGGATGAGGATGTTGCCGCAGGGCTGGGCCAATGGGGAGGACCGGCGAAGGCTGCGGCCGTCCTTAGCGTTGTGCTGCTTGCAGGCGGAGCTGTCGCTGTGGCAGGGCCGATCGGCTTCGTTGGGTTGATTGTGCCGCATATATGCCGGTATTTGATCGGTAGTAATCATTACTGGCTGCTTCCTTATTGCGCTGTAGCCGGGGCACTGCTGCTTGTCTCTGCAGATCTGGCATCGAGGTATGTGCTCATGCCCAAAGAAGTCCCCGTTGGATTACTGACAGCTATGCTTGGGGTTCCCTTCTTCATCTATCTCGCAAGGAGGGGAGCAGCATGAGACGGGCTGTAATATTCGGGCTAGTTCCTCTGCTGTTACTGGTGCTGCTGGCCTCCATGATCTGGAGTGTGTCGACAGGGGCGCTGCCGATTTCTTTTCTTAAAGCCGGGGCCGCCTTGTTCGGAGGCGGGGATGAGCAGACAAGGCTGCTGATCTTCAAGCTCAGGCTGCCAAGAGTGCTCGTAGCGGCTATGGTTGGAGCGGGTCTTGCCGTTGCGGGGACGATCCTGCAGACGATCTTCCGCAATCCGCTGTCAGCACCTGATATTGTGGGCATTAATGGAGGGGCATCTGTCGCAGCCGTTGCCTTCTTGACGCTTATGAAGGCCGACGTCAGTATTCACTGGCTTCCTGTTGCGGCCTTCGGCGGTGCGCTCATCGCAGCTGCACTTATATACATATTGGCTTATACCAGAAATTCATCCCCGCTTCGCCTCATTCTTGTTGGAGTTGGCATCTCCTCGGCTGCATCAGCGCTTACTACTTTTCTTCTCATTAGCGGGGATTCTTACCGTGCAGATCAAATATTGAATTGGCTCACGGGAACTGTGTATGGCAAGTCCATGGAGCACGCGGCTGCCCTGCTGCCTTGGGTCGTGATCTTTATTCCGCTTGCCTGGGGAATGTCAAGGCATCTGAATGTCATGCTGCTTGGGGATACCGTGGCTATGGGGGTCGGGAGTGCCGTAGAGCGTACCCGCCTCGTGCTGCTTCTAATCGCGGTATGTCTGGCTGCATCTTCTGTTAGTGTAGCGGGAGGGATTGCGTTCATCGGCCTGATGGCCCCGCATATCGGACGAAGACTGGCTGGTAATCAGCATGCGGGGCTGATACCTGTGACTGCGCTGATTGGCGCTATACTGCTTGTCCTGGCTGATCTAGCCGGAAGAACAGTATTCGCCCCGAAGGATCTGCCTGCAGGCATATTTACGGCAGGTCTGGGTGTACCCTTCTTTTTCTACCTATTCTTCAAGAACAACGGCACGTCCGTCAAATAAAAAGGAGAGATTCATCCCATGAAATTATTACATCCTAATCACAAGTTCATATCATTAACGATCATGCTATTGCTGGCATTCTCAGTTGTCTTGTCCGGCTGCGGTCAAGATAGCGGCAAGAGTGCGGAGCAGAAGCCGGCGGATACGTCCGCAGCGGCCGCAGCGAATCCGGTAGACGAAGAAATCCGCAAGGTGAAGCACAGCATGGGTGAAGCCTCCATTAAGGGTACGCCAAAACGTGTAGTAGTGCTTACACAGGAAGGCACAGAAGCCCTGTTGGAGCTTGGGGTTAAGCCCGTGGGCGCGGTGAATTCCGGTCTTGGAGATGACTGGTTCCCTCATATCCGAGCTGAGATGGAGGGGGTTACAGAGCTTGGAGACGAGTCGAAGCCGAACGTGGAGCTGATTCTCGGTCTGAAGCCGGATCTGATCATCGGCAACAAGATCCGGGATGAAGAGATCTATTCCCAGCTGGAAGCTATAGCCCCAACCGTATTGTCAGAGGAGCTCTCAGGGAGCTGGAAGACGAACTTCAAGTTATATGCGGAAGCGCTCAATCTTAAGTCAGAAGGGGATGCCGTTCTAGCGAAATACGAGACGCACATTCAGGAAGCGAAGTCGAAGATCGGTGATAAGTTGTCTTACAAAGTATCGCTCGTCCGTTTCCTTCCTCAAGCGGTGCGCCTGTACAAGAAGGATACTTTTGCCGGTGTGATCTTAAGCGACCTGGGCTTCGCCCGTCCTGCCGTTCAAGACAAGGATGAGTTCATGGAAGTGATCGGCAAGGAGCGTATGGCCGACATGGATGGAGATGTAATGTTCTATTTCAATGCCGACTATGACGAGAAGAAAGGCGGCACGAAGATGCAGCAGGAGTGGTTCAAGGACCCGCTCTTCACCAATCTGAATGTAGCTAAGAAGAATAAGGCATTCCAAGTTGATGAAGTGATCTGGAATTTGTCTGGCGGGATTAAATCCGCCAATCTGCTAATCGATGATATTGTATCTAAATTTCAGTCTCTATAACCCATAATGTTCAGAGCTGTCCACTCAAGTGTTCAATTGAATACTTGATGGGCGGCTTTTTTTATGATCCGGCTGGTAACTCCCGGTGTCCTATATGATTTAGGCTGCTGGTTCAATCAACACTGCAAGGGTTCGCATACGATAATTTGTGTGAAATCCTGTTCGTTCATGAGATGGATAGAGAGGGACGATGACGATGATTGGGCAGAAGAAAAAGTCTTCAAGAAGCACACTGACAAGCAAGTGGATAAAGACCAATGTACTGCTTAAAAATCCGGCGATCCGCAAATACATCCCGGATACCCGAAGATTTAACGCCCAGAATCTGAAGAGCATGCTGAACGCCTATGGGATGGTCTACATTAAGCCGGAGCGTGGGACGCACGGACTGGGCGTAATCCGGGCGGAGGTGGGGATAGAAGCTGGGAAGCCGTATAAATACCAGTTCGATACGACAACAAGGACGTTCAGTACATTGGCGGCCTATTACGCCAGCTTGAAGAAGGCGGTAGGAACCCGCAGCTATTTGATCCAGAAGGGGATACACTTGCTCAAATACAACAATCGCCGGTTCGATATCCGTATCATGGTTCAGCTAAGCCCCCAAGGGAAGTGGGAGACAACGGGACTGATCGGGAGAGCGGCGCAAGAGGGCAAGATCGTCACCAACTATCACAGCGGAGGACGCCCCATGTCTGTGAACGTATTGCTAACCCCTCATGTCACAGGCACCAGGCAGACAGCCCTCATTCAAGAGCTGAGCCGGTTCGGAGAGCGAATTGCCAGAGCTTATCAGTCCACTTATCCGAATTTCAGACAGATCGGGGTGGATGTCGGCCTCGACCGGTCACTAACCCCCTGGATTATTGAGGTCAATACGAGTCCTGACCCGTATATATTTAATCAGCTGTCAGATAAAACGATGTACCGCAAAATCATGCGCTATAGACGGGCACAGGGCATCAAGAAGTAATTCACTGGATGAATACTAGGCTGTCCCTGGCGGGTAGTCTCAGACTGCAGGGATTCTCCCGGCAGTCTGAAAGTGCTTGGCAGCACTCTTGTTTTATTTTTCAGAGAGTAGAGGATTCTAGCTAAATTGACCGGCTGAAGAGACGAGAATCCTATTTTAATAGCTTAATGATCTTGGCTACCAGGATAAGAAAGAAATAAATCAAAAATACATTGATTAGATAATAATCAATACGAATTGAACTCTGCTGTAGATTACTCCACAACAGAATTTCATATCCGTGATGTAGAACTTCTGTATGGCCACCCTTATAGTAAATAAAGGAAAAAGGAAATCCAATTCTACTCAGATTTTGTCCTAGAAACAAGGACAGTGCCGCTAAAATTGTGCTGAGACCTAAAACTTTTATGTTTATTTTCATCTGAATCACCTCACCGTTATTCTAATAAATACATATTCATAGCTTAAGGGAGATTGTTAATTTACCTTCATAAAACTTTAAAATAATGAAACTTCGAATCCCGCCAACAAGTAAGAGCCAGAGATTGTCTTTTCCGGCTCTTATTTGTTGGATTTAAACAGTAAAGTTGTAGTCTAAAGCTTATTTGAGATATAAGCCATTTATTATAGATTCGTCTATTTGATAAATACGCCCCCGAAGGGAATGGCCTCCCGAAGGAATCGCTTGACGATGCCGTCATTGCTCAGATCCTGTTCCAGCCGCTGGCTTTGGCGTCCTGCCTGAAGAATGACTTTCCCTGATCCGGTCATCTTCCACTGGTAGCTCATGTGCTGGCTGGCCAGGTGATTCCCGTATACCGACAGCTCCATCTTTGCATTCTCCGGGTAAGCAACCACGCTGCCAGCATCGACGTACAGCGGCTCATTCGGGTCCAGAGCCACCTCGCATACCTGACCTTCAGTCAGTATACCGATCTGCCCGCTGCCGGAGAACTTCATCTTCACGGCATCCCGGGTGATCAGCATATTCTTCATATTCAAGATCCGGGTCTGCATGGTTACCCCCTCTGTATAGAAAAAGAGATGGCGGAAGTCGTACAGAAGATCGCTCTCCGGGGTAAGCTCAATCGGCTTCATACTATAGGACGCCGGAAGGGCGGCTACAAATTCACAGCCGCCTTTCAGATCGGCCTGGATCAGCTTCTTTTTGCGGTACATCCCTTTTACATTCATAAGCCGGTCGCTCCGGTTGGCGGATGGCCCTTTGAAGGCAATAATCTGCTGGGGATGAAGGACGTGAATCTTCTCATTCTCTTCAAGCAGGAACCTGACCGCTTGTCCACCAATGTGGCTTGATTCCGTCTCGTGGATAAGCTGCATGACGGTTCTCCTTCCTTAGTTGTGTAGTGAATTGCTGCGCTTGTGGTACAAGCTCAGTGCTTAGCGCCGCAGGACAACGCGTAGCACCCGCAGCAGAATAAAGTATCCGGCTAGCAGCGCGGCCCCGGTAATCAATAAGACACGAATCCGCTTGGAGCTGGCCTGGCGGGCAGCCTCCTGGTCCATAAGGGTCTGTACGGTCTCGGTCAGCTTCTTATTCTGCTGAATAAGAGCTTCGTTCTGCTGCCGATAGGCCTCCATCGTTCCTTGAGCCTCTTCAAGCTTGTTTACCGTGCTTTTATAGTCCTCTTTCAATTGATTGACTTCGTTAGGGAGCTCGGTAATCTCCTGGACCCCATTGAACAGGTCATCGAAATATCCCGCGTTAGCGGAAGGTGTGATATAAAGTGAGCCAGCACATATCATCGGCAGGAGCACCAGGATTATTTTTCGGAATAGGCAGTGCTTCATCCAGGTTCACCACCTTATTATTAGTAGATTTCAACAAGTATTACGTACGGGGACTCCGCAAAGTTTCCGAGGCAGGTGCTGCTCCATAGGGATATATATTATTACCCGGGCAGGACGAGTCTGCATTTCAGATGGGATTTAAGAACTGAAGCTTCGACCATGATTGTAAAGGTTTGGAAAATATAAGTTTAGAAAAAGCTTGGAGCTAGGAGAACCGCTGCCTGAATTTGCGCGGTGACAGCCCTTCCTGCTTGGCGAACGATGAGGTGAAATAAGCGGGATGGTTGAATCCCACCTCCTCGGAGATCCGGGTAATGGACAAATCGGTCTGCAGCAGCAACAGCCTGGCCCGGGCGATCCGGTATTTCAGTAAGTAAGCCGCAGGCGAGCAGCCGAATACCTTTTGCATACAGCGGGCGATGTACACAGGGTGAAAGTTCAGATGTTCCCCAAGCGCCTTGGCGGTTACCTCCTCCTGATAATGGGCTCTGAGATAGGCGGCAGCACGCTCCGCACAAGCAGCCTTTGGAGAAGGGGCGTCTGTAGTCAGCGTATCGGACAGCTGCTGAATCACTTCCTGGAACAGGGCCTGCTGACGCAGCCGCGTACCAGGCAGATGAACATTCTGATTCATCAGGGTGAGCTCGTGCAGCATGTCATAGAACTTGTCAGGCTGCAGGAGGGGAGTATATTGGGGAACGCAGATCATAAAGGGAGTGATGGAATAGGCTGGCAGGAATGGAGGCGCTTCTACGGCAGAGTCCCGCGGGTAGCCGGGCATGGATATAGAATCCTCGATCGGCTGCCACTCTCCCTGGGTATGAAAATGCAGCCAGTAATAGTGGGTTTCCTCCGTACACGCGAGAGTAGAATAGTGATAAGCGTCAGGACGGAGAATGAGCGAGTGTCCTTCCCTTACCTCATAGTGCAGGTCTTCCTCACCCACATACAGAGTTCCTTTCATGACTACGAGCAGATCGAATACGCCAATATTCCGTCTCGCAGGATGCTTACTCCCGGCCGGGACCTCGGCTAATCCGCTAACGATGTAATAGGGCAGGGGAGGAACAGATAATTGCAGCAGCGGCACACACATTCACCTCCGGGATATGAATTCAGGTTGGAAATTTTGAAGTTTGGGTTCAAATACTGATACTACGCTCCCAGTATACCATCTATAATTTGTTTACACATACAAAGTTACTTGGGAAGGTGTTGCTAGGTGAGCAGTTTGGAAAAAAATAAGTTTACTCTATGGGCGCTGTCGTGGCCCATTTTTATTGAATTGTTTCTGCAATTTTTGCTGGGCGCGGTGGATACGTTGATGGTCAGCCGGATTTCAGATGATGCGGTTGCGGTCGTCGGCTTCTCCAATCAGCTGTTCAACGCGTTAACCACGCTCTTCGCAACGGTTGCCGGCGGCGCGGGCATCTTGATTGCCCAGAAGCTTGGCTCGCATAGAGAGGAAGACGCAAGAACCGTAGCGATTATCTCGCTGAAGGTTACGGCTCTGATCGGAGCCTTGTTAAGCGTGCTGCTGATCGCCGTGCCCGGGCCCATTGCACAGATGCTGCAAATGCCGGAAGAGCTGCTGCCGCTCGCTAAGACGTATATCTCCATCGTTGGAGGCGGCATGATTCTGACGGCGATCATGTCCACACTCAGCACAGCGATCCGGAATACCGGCAATACGCAGGGACCGATGTATACAGCGGTCGGCATGAACATCATTCATATTGTGATGAATTACGGGTTTATATTCGGGGCGATCGGGTTCCCGCAGTGGGGGCTTGCGGGGGTAGCGGTATCCACATTGGTCAGCAGGCTCATCGCTACGCTCGTGCTTGTGTTCATATTTATCGGCACATTTCAGCGTAACATCGTCTGGTCGGATCTTCGCATCTTTGACCGCAAGCTGTTCAAGGAGATTATGCAGATCGGCTGGCCGCTGGGCGTGAATATGGGCTGCTGGGTGTTCTCGCAATTAGCGATCTTCTCATTCTTAGCCATGCTGGGGACCCAGGTTCTGGCGGCAAGAACCTACATGAACACGCTGGAGTCGTTCTGCTTCCTGCTGGGCTATTCTATCGCACTGGCCGCGCAGATTCAGATTGCCCACCTGTTCGGAGGGGGGAAGACGAAGGAAGCATACAAGTCCGCCTACCGGGCTCTGAAGTTCGGGCTGCCGCTGGTCACCATAAATGCATTCATTCTGCTGCTCTTCGGCAAGTCCCTACTCGGATTGTTCACAACGGATCCAGAGATTCTTACGATCGGGGTGTCCCTACTCTGGATGAATCTGCTGCTGCAGCCGGGCAAAATGCTGAATATGGCGCTGGGAGATGCACTAAATGCGCTTGGTGATACCCGGTTCGTCATGTACAACTCGCTGGTCTCCATGTGGATTATCGCAACAGGCTGCTCTTATCTGTTCGGAGTATCGCTGGGATGGGGCGTTGTTGCGATCTATGCTTGTATGATTATCGATGAATATGTCCGCGGGGCGGTGGCATTGATCCGCTGGAGAGGGCGCAAATATCTGCGGAACAAAGAAGCCGAGATGGAGCGTGAACGCACGGAAAGCTTGAGGGCGGCTGTGCCTGCTTCAAATGAGGACAGACTTAGCTTTAGCTAGAGGAATTCCTCTGGCTAAAGCTGGTTGACTCGGGAACATGTCTTCTGTTAAATTATAGGAAGAATTGAACCGCGGGGATCGCCTCGCCGGGTATCATTCCTATATTCCATTTTGGTAAGGGGAAATCTTGATGTTGGTGAATGTTCTTAACTAATAAATTTCATAAGACTGTTACGAAGGAGATGACTGGCGACGCTGGCTTTAAGCGTATGCTCTGTTTGATTCTGTCCTTCTGCGGTCTGAGATTTAGTTAAGAACACGCGGTACATCAAACGGCGCCTTACCTGCTGTTTTATTTCCAATGTACACTACACCGTGCTGTTTTTCAGCACGGTTTTTTTGTGTTACGGAGGGGATTGGGACAGCTGTATATGGGGTGGACTGAAGAGGCTGGATGCTAAGCTGCTTTCCTGGGGAAGGCGGTTAGAGACCGGTATATCTACAGTGCACTCCCTATTTAGAGGGCAAAGAATGACGTTAAGCATTCTTTGCCCTCTTTGTGTTATCTAATTATAAATTTCAGGAGGTTACACAAATGCAGCATTATACGCTAAACACACTGGAGTACGACCAGATCAAGCAGGATATCATGACTTATGCCGTCTCTTATGCAGGCAGGGAGATGGTCAGCAGCCTTGAGCCGACGAATCTGATTCATGTGATCCGAAGGTCCATGCAGGAGACGCTGGAGGCGAGGCTCATACTCGAAAAAGGCTCCAGTATCCCGCTGCCGTCCCTTGATGGAATTGAGCAGGTCGTGTCCCTGCTCGGAACAGGATACCTGTTCGGGGAAGAGGACCTCATGGCTGTCTACACCTTCCTGCACAGCTGCACCCAGCTGCGGAAGTATATGGACGGCAAGCGGGAGCTGGCTCCGGAGATAAGCTCCTATTCGGCTTCGCTGCGGGAGCTTCCGGATGTGCAGAAAGAGATTCTCAGGTGCATTCGTCATGGAAGAGTAACCGATGAGGCCAGCCGCGAGCTGGCGAAGGCGAGACAGCGCATGAATTCAGTGAGAGAACGTATCCAGAAGAAGATTCAAGGTATCATGTCCAGATATCAGACGATCCTGCAGGAGAGTCTGGTCAGTGTCAGGAATGGGCGCTATGTCATTCCGCTGAAGAAGGAATATTACCGCCAGGTCAAAGGGAGCGTACTGGATTATTCAACGAGCGGGCAGACGGTATTTGTGGAGCCTTACGAGATATCGGGGCTTCAAGCTGAGCTTGAGCTGTTGCAGGGGGATGAGAGCAGGGAAGAGGCCAAGGTTCTCAGCATGCTGTCCGACATGGTGGAGCAGGGGACCGAAGAAATCCGGATAAATATCAAGATTACCGGAACTTATGATTTTATCTTCGCCAAAGCCCGGCATGCGGTCGCCATAGGGGGCCAGGCGGTGGAGCTTAGTGAAGAAGGCCAGACCCGGCTGCTTGGCGCCAGGCATCCGAAGCTGCTCCAGAACATGGTTCCACTGGATATCGAGATAGGGAAGAGCTTCAGAACCCTGATTATCACAGGGCCGAATACCGGAGGCAAGACCGTTGTACTCAAGACCCTGGGATTACTAACCCTCATGGTGCAGTCGGGTCTGCTGGTTCCAGTGCTGCCCGGAAGCAGGTTCGGCGTCTATTCGAGAGTCATGGCCGTGATCGGGGACGGACAAAGTATTGAACAATCCCTAAGCACCTTCTCCGCCCAGATTACCAGCTTGGTGGGCATGCTTGCCGCGGCAGATTCACGGACACTGCTATTAATCGATGAGCTGGCTGCCGGGACGGATCCTGGAGAGGGGATTGCGTTATCCACGGCCATTCTGGAGGAACTGAGCGGGCAAGGGGCTTCGGTACTTGTGACTACTCATTTCAATGAGCTAAAAGTTCTGGCGGCGAGAACACCGGGCTTCGAGAATGCCCGGATGGAGTTCGATCCGGTATCCCTGCGTCCGCTGTACCGTCTGACCATTGGTCAGGCCGGACAGAGCTATGCGATAGAGATTGCCGATAAGCTGGGTATCCCTGCTGCTGTGCTTGACAGATCGAGGGCGCTGCTTTACAAGCAGCCCGTCCGGGCAGAAGGGGAACGATATCCGGATGACCGGGAAGGGCCGGAAGAGTGGCGAGACCCTGTTATAAGTGACGTGGGAAGCGAGGAGCAGGTCGGCTCCAGGGAGCAGCCGGCTCGGAATGTCTCGGAGACAGGTACAGGGCGGATAGAAGATGGGGTTGGACGAACAGATGCGAGGGCTGGAGGAACAGAAGCCGCAACAGGACGAACGAAGGCAGGGACTGAGCGGGCAGAAGCTATAACCGGACGGGCAGAATCAAGGACTTGGCGGGCAGAAGAAGTATCTGAGCGAACAGAAGCGGGAACTGAGCGAGAGGAAGCCATAAATACACGACTAGAAAAAGACCACAGTGATCAAGCCCAACTTCCTGGTGCTCAGGAAGAGCGTGAAGCATCGGCAGACCCGGTGGAGCAGCCAGCTGCGCCCCGGAGAGCTTTTGAAATTGGGGATGCCGTTAAAGTCACCTCTCTTGGAAAGGTAGGTATTGTGTACGAGGCTCAGGATCGGCAGGGGATGGTCGGTGTTATGGTTCAGAAGCAGAAGATGCGGGTTAACCATAAGCGCTTGAAGCCGTACATCTCCAAGGAGGAGCTGTACCCAGATGATTATGACTTCGATATTGTCTTTGAGACGAAAGAGAACCGGAAGAAGAAGAAAGTAATGAGGAAACGGCATGTGGAAGGAATGACCATCATCCATCAGCCTGACCAAGACAGGTAGACGTATAGAGCTTGCTTTGATAGACAGCTGATCCGCGTCAAGTATGTGAATCATAACCAGAGGCTAATAAGCGGATCAGCATAATCAGCGGCATTAGCGGCAAAAGGGACATCAATTCATTCCAAGGCGGAATGAGGCTGATGTCCCTTTTTGTAACCGCATGTCTAGACTGCCAGCTCTTCGGTAAGAATCTGAACGAACTTCTCCAGATACTCCTTGTCCAGTTCATCAAATCTTCCCTTCAGCGGGCTGTCAATATCCAGCACGCCAATCAGCTGGCCGTTCTTGATGACCGGAATGACAATCTCGCTGTTGGAAGCCGCATCACAGGCAATATGACCCGGGAAGGCATGGACATCCTCAACAACGAGCGTTCTACGCTCCCCGGCGGAAGTCCCGCATACTCCGCGGCCAAGCGGAATGCGGATGCAGGCCGGAAGCCCCTGGAACGGGCCAAGCACCAGCTCTGTACCGTCGAACAGGTAGAAGCCAACCCAATTCACATCTTTAAGAAATTGGCCAAGGAGAGCTGAGGCATTAGCCAGATTAGCGATCAGGCTGGGCTCACCGTGAACGAGTCCTCTCAGCTGACCAAGAACAGTCTCGTATTGATCATGGCGGGTGCCAGTATAATGATCTGCATGAAACATAGGTGTTCCCCCTTTTGGTGAATCAACGTTTTAATTAGAGCCCTTTTTGAGCCGGATGTCAACAGGTCATTCCCTAGAAATCAAGGCCCGGTAAGGCTTGAAGGCCGCTGAGTGTTTCCTAGGTAGCTGCTCGGGGTAAGTACAGTCTGAGCATCTCACACCGGAAGGAGAGTTATGTATGCGCGCAGATGTGCAAAATTTGTTTATCCGAATTCACATGCTCCACAAAGCTGGAATGGAAGATATTAATATGGGGGACATGCTGCTGCTGCTTGAGAAGCATGGCTACAAGGTTGCCGAGCGTGAAGTGAAGCAGGAGCTCGAGAGGCTGACCGAGGACAATTTCCTCACGCCCCACGATGATCAATATTCAATTACCGGTGCGGGGATTGAAGAGCTGAAAGAGATCAGAGCCGTGCTTCATGGACTCTGCAGCGAGGTTCTTCAGCCGGAGGCGGAACAGACAAGATAATCAAGGTTTAGCTGATATATAACATAGCGAAAAAAAGGCGGCTCTATTACTTATTTCAGAAGGATTTTCCATCTAATCCGGTGAATAACTAATAGGGTGGCCTATTATTTTTTTAATTAACCATTTGTTAAAAATATGCAATTTTGGTATTATTATAGATAGATTAGGAGGTGCTGAATGGAGTCTATGAGCTCAATTCGTTCGGAAATTGAGGATCACCTTTCGAGCTCCGGTTATACACTCACCACATTCGGACACCTTTCCGGAATGAACAGGGGCAGTCTTAGCGCAATTCTGCACGGAACTCCCCCAAAGCCTATAGCTATAAGACAATTAGACATTATTACAGAGACGCTGGGATACCCGGAAGGGTGGTTCTACCATTTATATCTGGATGAGTGTTTTGCCGGAACGAAGGTTTCGCGAAGACGGCTGGAGCCTTATTTGATTCGATGTGCCGAGCTGAACAAGGAGGAATGTCTGAAGGCGGCAATTGTAAGATTGCTGGAGACACCCAAACCGATTGGGATTCTGTTCGATATAGGCGAGAAGCTATATCAGAAGGGCCGAATAGCGGAATCGGCCTTGTTCCATGAAGCTGTGGCGGAGATGGAGAAGGACAGCCATTCCGAGCGTCTCGCCATAAGTCAGTACCGGTTGTTCATGGGAAAGCAGGGACCGGATGCGGAGGAGAACTGGAAGGCCGTGATCCGGTTCGAGCCTTTTCGCAAGCGGCTTCCGGAGAATCACCAGCTTGATGCCCTTCTGAAGCTTGCTAATGTCTGCTTTACACTGCATAAGTGGAAGGAAGTAGAGAAGTACTCTGATGAGCTGAGAGCATTGGCCCAGGCCGTATACCGGGAACAATTGAGACGGAAAGTACGGGAGAAGTCTTGTGAAGTGCTGGATACAGAACGGCACCTGGTGGTCTATTATGGTCAGGGCTATCTCCTGAAGACGGTCGCTCTCCAGAAGCAGGATCTGTATGATAAAGCGAAGAAGTACGTCACCGGCTATGCAGACTTAAGCTGGTTCGAGAATTTGAACGAAATAGGCTGGATGGAAGTCAAGAAATTCAAGGTCTGGGCCCGGGCGAATGCCTATACGCTGGAGATGCTCACTGGGAACATTGATATTTTGCCGGATTACTGTCAATTTCTGCAGGATCACCCTGAAGAGATTCTTCCTGGTCTGCTGACCATTGTTGAATCGGCGAATAAATACGGTTTCTATGCCGACCCTGTTATTGAACAGTGCTCCCAGGTGATCCAGAAGCTTAACAATCAGAACCCCATTGAAGTGGACAGGCATTATTCCTACCGCTACCAGCTCTCGATCTACCATTTCAGGAAGAATCAATATATAGAGGGAATAGCCCACATCCTGGTTGCCCTGAAGCTGGCTTACCTGCAGAACAATGATAGAGATGTCATTCAGAGTGTGACCTTATTTGAGGCTTACAGGGCTCATGCATCGGAACAGCAGAAGAGGGAATACCAGCTTTTGATGGAGGAGATCAGAAGCAAGGAGAAAGGTTATCCTACCGTGGGCCGCCGCTATCATTTCGCATAGTAATCAATTTCGCTGAAAAATCTTTACAAAAATAGAAGTTACCTAGTATTATAGACTTATAGGGAATATTATCCAAATTAGTATAACCCTGTACTACTCACAGATCTATTTCGGCATAAGAGAATGAAATAAAGTCCTGAATCAGGAGGTGAGCAGAATGAAGAAGGTAATCTTGTCTCTGGTCTTGGCTGTAGGAATCTTTAGTGGCGTTGCTGCTGCAGCACCAGCTTCTCACGGCGGTATTCAACCTTTGCTCAACCATGGCGTTGGCGGCTAGGGAATCATACCCGAAGAGCACTCGAGAGAGTGCTTTTTTAATTTCATAGACATTAAGCCGGATGGAATGACTGTAGAATTATCAGGTGCAACCGATAGATACAGATATATAGTGCTTGATATGCAGGTCGTTCGCAGCTGGATAATTCCGACATAAATCCTGATTTTTTGTTTTTGAAAAATATGTTTTTTTGGCATCATGGGGTATGATAAGCTGGTAATGATAGGAGAGAAGGTGAGAATATGGCATCCAAGGCTTATCAACCGCATGAACGACCTAATAAAGGCAGCAGAGTAAATGAAGAACTTCTTACGATTATAGAGAGTCTTAGATACGAACTGGCGGCTATGGCTGGAGAACAGGATTTCACCAATCCCCATGTTCTGGAGCTCAGCCAGCGGCTGGACAAATATATCGTTATGGCACAACACCAAATGGTCAGCGGTTATGCAGTGGAGTAGATTATGGCTAATTGCCTGTGTAAAATAACATAAGCCGCCTTAGCTTGAATCTGACAAGCATAAGGCGGCTTTAAGGCGTTCGGGTATTCTTAGTGCTGCGGCGCAGAAGTAATAGAGATGCCGGACTGGGTGGGCTGACCCGCGTCTATCCTTGAAGTAGAGCCTTCAAGAACTCCATCTATGAAAGCGTGCACCTTCCTGGTGTAGCCTTCGGGGTCCACTCCGTAGGCTTTGGCATGCTTGGCCCCGTCAATGATTAGCAGATCCCTGATTCCAGACTTGGCATCATACATATCCCTGCTCATACGGGTAGGTACATAAGTATCCGCCGAGCCATGAATGAACAACACGGGCAAGAGACTCTGCCGAACCGCCCGGATAGGGCTGACCTGGTCAAGTCGGAACCCCGCCTTGCGTTCAAGGCGCTTATCAATGAGAGACATGAGAGGAAACGCGGGCAGCTTGTTCAGAACCGTCAGTTGATAACGGATTAACTCGGTCAGATCGGAATAAGGGCAGTCGGCAATCACAAATTGGACGTTCGGATGGGCGATGCTCAAGTATTCCAGAACTGTTCCACCCCCCATAGACTGACCATGAAGTCCAATCAGGACATCCTCTCCGTAATGTTCGCGAACCCAGCCCACCCATACTTCGATATCATATTTCTCTTGGAAGCCGTAGGTGGTATAACGGCCTTGGCTTCTGCCGTGGCGGCGCTGATCCACAAGCAGAACGTTAAATTCCTTGTCCTCGAACATGCCTGCGAATTGAGAGGATACCTCTAAGGCCCCCGTATATCCATGTACGATGATAGCCCAGCGTGGGGAGCCTGGGTGGGATTCCAGCACATGTCCCCTTAACAGCAGGCCATCGCGTGAGGTAACGCTAACTTCCTTTTTGATCAGAGCTTCAAATTTCTCACGGGAGAACACTCCTGTCTTCTCCATAAATTTGAACCGCCCTTCGTACGTCTGCGGCCGCATTTGCGTAATCTGACGGAAGCCATACCGGGTGAGACCGCTCAGGGTAAGCAAGATAATGAGTACTACAATAATCACAACGGTGTATGTCATGAGAGAGATTCCTCCAAACCTGGTTCTTAATGCTTATATTATCACCGAAATGTTAGCTGGAATATCGTCTCTGTAAAATTGTTGTCAAGACTTTGACGAGAACGGAGTAAGTATGGTTACCTAGGTTAAGTGGTTAGAACTGCTCAAGGAGGAGTGGACAGAATGTACAGATGCGGGGGAGTCATTCCTGAGCTTCATAGCAGCCGCCTGCGGCTTAGAAGGCTGGAGGATAGTGACGCGGCACAGCTCTTCAAGTATTGGGGGGATGACGAGGTCGTCAGGTATCTGAACATGTCCAGACTGGAAACAGTACAGGATACGCTGGATATGATTAACTTGCTTAATGGCTTGTCCGAGAGCGAAGATACCCTGAGGTGGGGCATTGAGCTGAAGGAAACCGGCGTTCTGGTCGGCAGCTGCGGATTCAATGTATGGCAGCTGGCCGGAGCCAACCGGGGGGAGATCGGCTACGATCTTGGGGTAGATTACTGGGGCAGAGGTTATATGCCGGAGGCTCTGCTCACCCTTATGGAATTCGGCTTTTCTGTGATGGGGCTTAACCGGATTGAAGCGCTTGTGCTGCCGGAGAACAGCGCCTCAAGAAGGATGCTGAACAAGCTTGGATTTCAAGAAGAGGGGCTGCTGCGGGAGTATCAGCAGAATGAACAGGCTGAAGGGTATATTGATCTGTATTTATATGCGCTTTTGAAAAGGGAATTTGTGCAGAGGAGCGTGACATAGTGAGCGGCAGAACTACAAAATTAAAGGGACGCTTCGTTCTTCAGGGGTTCGATCCTCTAAGCAAGCTGGTTGCTCTGATCTGTCTTGCTGCACTCGCGATGCACTGGGAGAATCCGCTTCCGCTGGCATTAATGCTTGTGTTCCTGGCAGGCGCAGCGTGCTTCGGAGCTGGGATGACGCTTGGGGCACTGAGGCAGAGAATGGCTTTTATCGGCGGATTCAGTCTGCCTCTATTCCTGTTGACCACACTTGCGGCCCCGGGCGGCAGGGTGCTTGGGTCGATCGGACCTCTGGAGCTGACTACAGGAGGGCTGTACGATGGTGGTGCGGCCGCACTTCGGATGTGCTGTCTGTTCCTTTCTTCGCTGGTCTACATTGCTTCCACCGATCCCGGAGACTTCGTGATAATGGTGGTACAGAAGCTGAAGATTCCGTATCGGCTGGCGTTCGGGGTATCGATTGCGCTGACATTCCTTCCCCTGCTAGAGCAGGAAGGCAGAGCAGCCGCCGCAGCCCGGGAGATTCGGGGTGGCCGCCCAGTGCGGGGAGTCCGAGGACGGGTACAGCGGATCAAGAGTCATGTGGCTGCCATGTTCACTGCTGCGATTAGACGGATCCAGCAGACGGCGGGAGCCATGGAGTCCAAGGGGTTCGGAGCCTACCCCGGCAGAACCTTCCTCAGAGAGGTGCCGCTTCAGATGAAGGGGCTGCTCATGATGCTGGCAAGTGTGATAGTCACCGCCTGCATGTGGGTCCTGTAGAGGGCTGGACGGCCGATAGAATTATAAATAGGACTTGACGCAGGATAATTGTTAACCTAAATTAATATTGTTAGTTGACAATAGAAAGGGAGATCAAGATGGCAAGTTCCAGAAGAAGCATGGTTGCTTCATTCTCAACCATGGAAATTGTACTTATGGCCATGCTGGCCACAGCCAATGCGGTGATGACGACATACATATCACCCGTCAATCAGGCGCTCAATACGTTGGGAGGGCCGATTGCCACATCATCCATAACCGGAATATATATGATCTATGGACTCCTCGCTTATTATATTATCCGTAAGCCCGGAACAGCGGTTATTACCTACGGGATTGGCGGCGTGGTACAAGCTTTCATGGGCACGGCTTACGGTATAGCTTCCTGCTTCGTCGCCGCGGCATGCTACATGGTGATTGCCGAGCTTGTATTTGCAGTCGTCCGCTACCGCAAGTGGAGTCTGACGGTTCTAATGATAGCCGGAGGAGCCATGGTGCCAATCTGGTTCTTCTTCGCAGCGAACATGTTCGGCTATACCAAGTGGGGAACTCCGGTCCTGCTTATTGCGCTTGGGGTAAGGATTCTGAGTGGGATTCTGCTGTGCGGCCTTCTTACTAAAGTTCTGGGAGAAGCTCTTGTCAGAACCCAGCTGCTGAGACGCTTCGCGATCAGCCGGGGACAGGAAGCCTAGATCTTGAAAGCTCCGGTGATCGAGCTGTATAACGTGACCTACACATACGAGACGGAGAACCGGCCTGTGCTGAATAACCTGTCCCTGGTTGTGGAGCCGGGTGAGTGGGTGGCTGTAACAGGGCGGAGCGGAAGCGGCAAGTCCGCACTGTGCCAGCTGCTGAATGGATACCTTCCCCGTGCCGGAGGTGGAGAACGGCAGGGCATCGTCCGCATCGGAGGAATTGACCCGCTTGAAGCGGAGATTGCGGAGATTGCCGTGCGCATCGGGGTTGTCTTCCAGGACCCGGATGCCCAGCTGGTGCAGGGAAGGGTGGAAGACGAGGTCGCCTTCGGCCCCGAGAATCTGTATGTTCCCGCACCCGTGATTGCCGGGCGGGTAAGCGCAGCCCTGGACGCCGTCCGGCTGACGGAGCAGCGGACAAGCTCTGTCCATGCGCTGTCCGGTGGTCAGCGGCAGCGGACGGGCATTGCCGCGGTCCTGTCCATGCAGACACCAGTCATCGTCTTCGACGATGCGGCGTCCAGTCTGGACAGGGCTTCGCGGGAGCAGCTGCTCGCGCTGCTGCAATCGCTGCACGCGGAGGGGCGCACGCTCTTGACGGTGTCCAGCCGCGTCGATGCAATCGCAGCGGCGGCTGGGCGCCTTGTGGTGCTTGAAGGCGGGGCCGTTGCCTTGGACGGCCCCGCGGCAGAGCTTGTGCGCACCGGGCGGGATCGCCTGGCGCAGCTCGGCGTGCTGCCCCGCGGGGCGGGCCCGGGCGGCGCACAGCCAGCCGCACAGCCGAGCGCTGCGCCAGCCGCTGCGCCGGCGGCGCTGCCGCGGGGCGCGGGCCCGGACGGCGCACAGCCAGCCGCGCAGCCGGGCGCTGCCCGAGGCGCTGCGCAGGCGGCGCTGCCGCGGGGCGCGGGCCCGGACGGCGCACAGCCAGCCGCGCAGCCGAGTGCTGCCCGAGGCGCTGGGCCGATGGCGCGGCCCCGCACAAGCCTGCGCGGCGCGCTTGCCGCTTCGGGCCAAGGCGAGCCGCCGCTGCTTGAGCTGCGGAACCTCACGTTCCGCTATCCAGGCAGCGCCGCCGCTGTGCTCCGCGGCATCAACCTGTCGCTGCGCCCGGGGGAGTGGGCGCTGATCTGCGGGGAGAATGGCTCCGGCAAGACGACAATGTCGCAGCTGCTGATGAACCTTCTCCCCATGCCCCGGGGCTTCTTTTACTGGGAAGGCAAGGAAGCCTCACGCATGAAGACCTATGAGCTGGCGGAGCAGATCGGTTATCTGTTCCAGGAGCCGGAGCACCAATTCGTTGCCTCGAACGTATTGGATGAGATACTGTTCGGACCCGCACGGGACCTGTCGCTTGAACCGGGAGCTTCGGTTCCCGAAGAAGTGAGGCTGCGGGCGGAGCGGCTCCTTGAAGCCGCCGGACTCAGCGGGAGACTGGATGCCTCCCCTTATCTGCTAAGCGGGGGAGAGAAGCGCCTGCTGGGTGCTGCAGCCCAGTTCATGTCCCCCAAGAAGCTGTATATTCTGGACGAGCCCACAGCAGGCACCGATTACGCTGGAACAGAGCTGTTGATTAATCTGTGCAGGGCAGCCTCGGGGGAAGGTGCGGCGCTTCTGATCATCACCCATGAACCTGAACGTTTTGAAGATGAGGCGGATACCCTGTTCACCCTGGATCAGGGTGAGATAAGCAGATCATCCATAAGCTAGCTGTCCGAAGGGATACCCTTCGGGCGGCTTTTTTGTCGTTCGGATTTATGGACTTCCTTTGGGCAGAGGTTTATAATTACATTTTGCAAATTGTTAACACAGCATCGTCTACAATGCTAAGACTAAAGAATTACCCAGAGCAACAGTGTGAAATGATTCTGGAGAAGCGTGTAAATCATCATTTCAATCAACATAGAAGGGTAGGTCATATTCACGTGCAGTCCTCTTTGAAGCGAAACTATATTTTGGCCGGCCTCCTGCTGTCAACCTTTCTTGCAGCTATCGAAGGCACGGTGATCGGGCCCGCGGGACCGAGAATTGTTGGTGACCTTGGCGGGGCCCAGCTGCTCAGCTGGGTGTTCACCGCCTATTTGCTAACGATGTCTGTGGCAACGCCGATCTTTGGCAAGATCAGTGATCTGTTCGGACGGAAGCTGGTATTTATCATCGGCTCGGTACTGTTCCTGGGTGGATCCCTGCTGTGCGGATTTGCTGGAAGTATGGAGCAGCTGATCATCTTCCGGGCAATCCAAGGGATCGGAGCCGGCGGGCTGATTCCGGTAACCTTTACCATCATTGGAGACATCTATTCCATAGAGGAACGTTCCAAGGTGCAGGGCTATGTCAGCTCGGTATGGGGGATTTCTTCCCTGGTTGGACCTCTGCTCGGCGGGTATGTGGTGGACTCCTTGAATTGGAGATGGGTGTTCGGCTTCAATATTCCGTTCGGCCTGCTCTCCGTTGTCTTCATTATCAAATATTTGAAGGAGAACATAGAGAGAAAAAAGGTCAAGATCGACTATGCCGGCGCCGTGACTTTTACGATCGGGGTAGCCGCCCTGCTGTTCGGGCTTGCGGCAGGCGGACAGTATTTTGCCTGGAATTCACCTGAACTTCTGGTTATTCTTCTGGTTGCCGTTATCGCTCTGGTGTTGTTCTTCCTTGTGGAAAAGAAAGCCGAGGAGCCGCTCGTACCCCTCAAGCTGTTCCGCTATAGAGACATCGCCTTCTCTAATATTGCGAGCCTGCTGACCAGTGCTCTGCTGATCGGACTCACCTCCTATTTTCCGTTATGGGTACAGGGGGTTCTTGGCAAGAGCGCGACCCAGTCGGGTCTGCTGCTTGCACCGATGTCCGTGGCCTGGCTTATCGGATCGGTGATCGGAGGCCGCTTGATCGTCAGACATGGCTCGCGCCTGATCTCGTTGATCGGACTGCTATTCGTATTGGTTGGCGCGGGCGGCATGGCATGGATTACGGACGAGACTCCGCAATACCTGCTGATGGTATGGAATGCGCTCTACGGGCTTGGATTTGGCTTCTCGTTCACCGTATTTACAATCATCGCCCAATCTTCTGTGGGCTTCAATCTAAGGGGCGCATCCACCGCGCTGAATTCGTTCGTGAGGTCGCTCGGCCAGACAATTGGAGTTGCTGTATTCGGGGTATTGCTTAACCAGCATATTTCCAGTGCGGCTGAAGCAAGCCGCAGACAGGGAACCGCCGTGACCCAGGACGATATCAACAAGCTGTTATCCCCAGAGAAGATCGCTGATCTGCCGAAGGAGTTGTGGAATACACTTCGTCATTTCCTGGAGGGCGGTCTCCAGCTTCTCTTCATCATTATGGCTGTGATTGCCCTGTTTGGTACGCTGAGCGTGCTTGGTCTGCGGAACAAGCCCCCAGGTACAGAGGAGACGAGCCGGGATCAAGCTTAAGGCTGATTATACGGCTATAGACTTGTGGGAGAGTGGCTGCGCTGGCCTTGACCGCCGGGATGAAGTATAAAAAAGGGTATGCCTCCACACCTTAACAGGTAAGGGGAGGTGTGATAGATGAACGAACCGTTCAATGTGGACCAGAATATGCTGGTTAACGCCTGGCAGCAGCAGCTGCCTGAGTTCCTGAATTCGGGAGACAGCGCCCAGGTGCTTGCGGATGCCAAGGATCCTCAGAGTCTGCGGATTCATATTAATGCAGCAGGGCATCAGTTCTATTCCTTTGACTTCCAGTGTACTTACCTGGATCCTCGCGAGATTAAGGTGAGTCTTGTGGATGTGGAAAGAGCCGGGGATCATGTGGATGAGCGAAGAGATGTCATACAGGATCTCGCCGCCGATTATTCCCGCCACCTGCATGAATGCGCGCAGGCCTTGCACAGAATTACGAATCAGTCTTAGATAAGCAGAGAGGGAAGAGCAGGCTCCTAACCGGAGCGCTGCTCTTCTTTTCTTTGGATTTTTTTGCGACTTTTCAGGGGTTATGCACGTTATTTTAATAAGCTGGGAATTGATTATAGTATCGTGAATACATCCACCTATAAGGAAGGAGCGGGCAGCTTGACTTACGACCAGGAGCATGTGATTCAAGTACATATTGAGGAAGCCGGATACGAGAAAGACAACCCGAGAATCCACGGCGTAGATATCGATGTGCGTGCTGGAAGGCTGACGGGCTTAATTGGTCCGAACGGGGCAGGCAAAAGCACCACGATCAAGACCATCCTTGGTCTGCTGCCGCATTCCAAGGCTGATATCAAGTTCGGGGGAACTTCCGGCAGCTATGCCTATGTCCCCGAACAGCCTGTCTATTATGATACGCTGACGCTCTGGGAGCACATGGACCTCGCCGCGGCCGTCTATGGACTGGAGGAGGCGGAATTTGAACGTGAGGCGTCATATCTGCTGGAGAAATTCCGTATGAGCGAGGTCCGTGATCATCTGCCGGCAAGCTTCTCCAAAGGAATGCAGCAGAAGATGATGCTGATGATCGGCTTTCTGATCCGGCCGGAGGTATACATTGTAGATGAGCCTTTTATCGGTCTGGACCCGAGAGCGACCAAGGACTTCCTGGGACTGCTTGAGGAAGAGCGGCGAAGAGGAGCGGGCGTGCTGATGTCCACGCACGTGCTGGATACTGCGGAGCGTATCTGTGATGATTTCATTCTGATCTCGAACGGGCAGGTGGCGGCAAGCGGAACCTTGGAGGATATCCGCGAAGCAAGCGGTCTTCCGGGAGCTTCATTATTTGATTGTTTCGACAAATTGACTTAACGGCCGCGGGAAGAGGCATTGTCCTCTGTTATATCAGGTCTATCCCGTTCTGACTGGCCTGAATCCACACGAGAAGGAGGAATCCGGGTATGCCGATGATCAGCAGCGAGCGCCTGTTTATGCGCCGGTTGATGGATCATTGCCGTAAGCAGTATGGCGTCATTCGTTCTGTCATAGATATCACAGTTGCCCTGTATATCGTTATTCCAGGAGTTCTGCTGCTGGCGCGATTATATTACGATCTGCTGGCTAGTCCGCCTGAATGGCTGACTCAGCTTCCTTTTGTTGTAATCCCATTGATTCTTATGCTGGTGATAAGTCAAAGCGGGGGGCTCATTCTATACCGCGAAGCCGCTGATATGCTGTTCCTGAAGCAGCATGAACGCTGGCAGAGCCGCCTCCTGCGTCTGGGCTTGTTCTTCAGCATTGCCTATCAAATTATAGTTGCAGCCGTTCTGGTGCTTATCCTTACTCCTGTGCTTCTTCAAGTCTTCCAACTTAACCTGACCGGAATTATCCTGCTGTTCGTAATTACAGCCGCATACAAAACGGCGCTAATTCTTGCAGAGCACCTCGTGCAGGTGCTGTTATCCGGCTGGCGCAGACACGTGGTCAAGTATTTAGCGTTTTTGCTGCTCGCAGCCGGGTATCTGTGGCCATCTGCATTGCTAATCACATCACCCTTGTGGGCATGTATCGCTGTGATAGGAATCATCGCTCTCGCGGCTGTGCTGGCTATCGTCCGTCTCCGGTTAAGAGGAACCTTTCTGGCTGATGTTCGTGAGGACGAGAGGCAGAAGACCGAGCTGACTGCCGTGCTGCTCTCGGGAGCCGTGGATAAGCCTCGTGAACAGAAGTCAAGACCCTGGATATTCCGGAAATCCAACCATCTGCTTCGTTCACGTGAAGCTCCAGAGCGGATTGCCGAGTCTGCCGTCAAGGCCTTCTATCGCAGTTATGTGAACATCCCGTTGTATTTTCAATTTACATTTATAGGCATGACCGCGTGTTATTTGCCTCCTTTTCCGGTAAATGTTCTGGTCTACCTGTCACTGATTATCTTGCTGTCCTACTGGATGAGCGGGTATCGTAAATATTTCCTTAACTCCCGGTTCATGAACATGCTGCCTTTGGAAGAGTCCACCGCCCGCCGCTTGGCGCCTCCGGCGATGAGATTGCTCATGCTGCCAAGTGTCCTGCTGTTAAGCTTGAGTCTTGGCGTTAAAATACTGCAGATCTGGTGGGCTGTCCCTGTCTTTATTCTTGTCGGGCTTGGGGTGAACTGGTGGGTAAGCGCGTCATTATGGAAGGTATTTGGGGTCGGCGCAGCAGACCGGAGGTCAGCATAATGGAACATTGCAGCTTGTAGTATACAAGTGTCCTCCTTGAATAATAGATTGGCTATATCAAATAACGGGAGCTGGTATAAATGGAATACCGTGTGCGTCCGATGAGTCCGGATGATATCAGACAGGTTCAGGTGGTGGCCAGAGCAAGCTGGCATACAGCCTACCAGGGGATCATTCCCACTGAGATTCAGGACCGGTTCCTGAATTCAGCTTACAGTGATGAGATGATGAAGCGGCGCCTAGAACAGTCATTCCTGTATGTTGCTGAAGATCGCGGCCGGATTGTTGGATTCGCCAATTTCTCACCTGTAAATGAAGACAAGGTAGTGGAGCTTATGGCGATCTATCTGGAGCCTGAATATCAGGGTAGAGGAATAGGCTCGGCACTTCTGCAGGAGGGAATTGTCCATTCGGCTGGAGCGAAAGAGGTCTATGCCCATGTCGAGAGAGAGAATAAGGCCGGAAGAAGATTCTATGAATCGAGGAGGTTCGTTACAGCTGCCGAGTTCGATGATGAATTTGACGGTCACAGGTTAAAGACTCTACGAATGGTGCTCACACTATGAGCTTCATAACAGAGGGCTTCGCTGCCCTCCAATGATAACAGGCCACCCATGGAACTCATCCATGGGTGGCCTGCTTATATATGCCCGTCCCGGGACGGACTAACGCTGATGACGGGTGCTCTCTCCGGCGTGGTAACCCGCCGTATATCCTGTAGTGAAGGCGGCTGTAATATTATAACCGCCTGTGTAGCCGTGGATATCGAGAACCTCGCCGCAGAAGAACAGACCGGGCATCAGCTTGGATTCCATCGTCTTCGGATCAATCTCCTTCAGGTGTACGCCTCCTCCTGTTACAAAGGCTTCCTCAAAAGGCCGGGTTCCCGTCGCCTTCACCGGAAAGCCCTTGAGTACAGAAATAAAGGCGCTCCAGGGCTCCTTCGGCAGATGCTCGTACGTAGTATCGCCAGGAAGCCCGGCACGGCTGAAGAGAAGCGGCAGAAGCCGCTCGGGGATCGTTCCCTTGAGGACATTCTTGAGCGCCTTCTTCGGTTCAGCCGCGGCCAGGCGGCGAAGCTCCTGCTCCAGCGAGCCGGCAGAATGATCCGGGAACAGGTCGATCTGAAGCTGGGCTTCCTGCATCTTATGCTTGTTCTTCACCTGCCTGATGAACTGGCTGCAGCGAAGCGCAATCGGACCTGATAGTCCGAAATGGGTGAAGATCATGTCCCCGCGGTGGGAGATGACCGCCTTGCCTTTCGGATTCATAACGGACAGCTCCACGTCCCGAAGAGACAAGCCTTGCAGTTCCCGGCTTACAATGAACGGCTCCTTGGATACGATAGGCACTTCCGTAGGGTACAGCTCTGTAATGGTATGCCCCGCGGCTTTGGCCCAGGGATAGCCGTCCCCTGTGGAGCCGGTGTGGGGAACGGATCTTCCTCCGGTGGCCACGATCACCGCGGGAGATAATATTTTTTTGCCTGATTCCAGCAGTACGCCCTGTACACCTTCCGCACCATAGAGAATCTCCTTAACCGGTTCCAGCGTGCGCAGCTTCACGCCTAGCGAGAAGGCTTTGCCAACCAGCGCATCGACTACCGTCTTGGCTTTATCGGATACCGGGAACATCCGTCCGTTGTCTTCTTCCTTCAGAGCGATACCAAGATCCTCGAAGAATTGGATAATGTCCCGGTTATTGAAATTAGCGAAGGCGCTATAGAGAAAACGCCCGTTGCCCGGAATGTACCGGATCAGCTCATCAATCTCTTTGGCATTGGTTACATTGCAGCGTCCCCCGCCCGAAATGCCCAGCTTACGGCCCAGCTTGTCCCCTTTATCCAGGAGTACAACGGATGCGCCCTGTCTCGCCGCGGCAATGGAAGCCATCAGTCCCGAGGGGCCGCCTCCGATCACAATTACTTCATATCGATTCATGGTGTCTTCCTTTCACTAACCTTGTTGTTGTTAAGTATATCCTATACGAGTGCACCCGCAATACATAATGGGGCATGGTTCCCTATAAAAAACCTATAAAAAACCTCTATAAAAGACAAACCTAAGGGGGTCCATAGGTTATTGTAAAATATTGTCGGCTATGATTTAATCGTTAACAGAACATGCTCCGCGAAGGAGGAAGAACGTGGTTGCCGTTAAGGAAGTGTTACTTCAACTACTCATTGCGTGTTCGCCAGCCTTTCTATTTCCCCTTGTCTTTGAGAGGAGCAACCCACACCCTGCGCAGAACCAAAGGCTGGAGAGAACCTCGTACTACAATATGCTTCTTATGTCTTGTCTGATCAGTATTTTTATCTGCTCCTTGTTCTCGTCTGAGCTATTCGGGATTATCCCGCTTAATTATTTTTTGCCATCCCTGTTCATAGGGATATTGTATGGAAGAAGACGTGACGGCTTGATCCTGGCTGCGGTGGAGCTGGTTATCTACGCAGTTATGGAGACTCCCTTTGATCTCCCGGACTTCCTTCTGCACACAGGTCTCTGCATGTACCCGTTAGTATTCCTGGCGGCTGGCCGGTTCAAGCGGAGTGGACGGCATGCGAAATATGTCACGCTATCTTTGTTTCTTCTTGTCGGCCAATATTTATCGACCTCGATGTCCTTCCTAAGCCTGCCCATGTCTTACCGGATGAACCTTACGATCATCATATTCGGAATTGTGAATATAATCGTTGCGGTTCTGATTGGCAGCCTGCTCCTGTTTGTAATCGAGAGCTCCCTGGACAAGGACAAGCTGCAAATCCAGGTGACGATGTTATCCAGACGCTACTTCCGTGAAGCTGAGAAGCTTCAGCAGATGATGGATGCGGCTCCATTATCGATCCTACTGCTGGATCAGGAGGGGAGGATCGTCTCCCTCAACCGTACATTCCTGACATACTATTGTGCAACGCATCCTATGGCTACCAGGGAAGAACTGGTAGGCAAGTCCCTCCAGGAGATTATCAAGGAATTCGATTACGAAATTGTAGGTCAGCGGGTGGATAAGACGCCTCTGAACACAGAGAATACCAGTGAGCTGGTACAGAGCAACGGCAGGACTTTCTTTGCTAGCACCTCGCCCATCAAGCGGGGACTCACGGAAGAGACGGTGGGAGCCGTGGTCATTATTCAGGACATCACAGAACTGGAAGCGCTTAGAACAGAGCTCTTCAATGTGGACCGCCTCACTCTTGTCGGACAGATGGCGGCAGGGATTACCCACGAAATCCGTAATCCCATGGCCGTGGTCAGAGGCTTCCTGCAGCTGATGAAGGAGAAGAGTCCTTCCACCCTGGATAACTACTACCGCATTGTGATGGATGAGCTGGACCGTGCCAACAGCATTATTAGTGACTTTCTCTCCCTGGCTCAGACCCGCAGTGTGAACAAAGAGGATTGCCATCTGCACGATATTATTCAGGAATTAAGTCCGCTTCTCTGGGCCGATGCGAATCTCCGGGGGCAGAGCATAGAGCTGAAGCTGGCGGAGCAGCTTCCCCGTCTGAAGCTCAATACCAAAGAGATTAAGCAGGTTATTCTGAACCTGTCCCGGAACGCGATGGAGGCGATGGAAGAGAAGGGTCAGCTGACCTTGGAGACGCGGAGCACCCCGGGCGGAGTGGAGCTTTTGGTGACAGATACAGGTCCTGGGATACCGCCCGCGAAGCAGGAGAAGCTGTTCCAGCCTTTCTTCACAACCAAATCACAGGGTACCGGTCTCGGGCTTGCCCTCTGTCTAAGTATCATTGAGCGTCATCATGGCAAAATCTCTGTCAAATCCGAAGAAGGCACCGGCACGACCTTTTCTGTTCTGTTCCAGGAAGATGCAGGGCATCATACGGATGACAGGTGAGGTACAAGCGGAATTTGCTTTCCTGATCCGGAGTTGTATAATAAACTTATCTTTGAAAAACAAGCTGTGAGAGATTAGTAAGTTAAGGAGTGAAGGATCATGTCCATGTCTTTTGACCAATATATGAGAGATATGGTTCAACCTATGAGGGATGAACTGACTCGTCTGGGAATTCAGGAACTTCGTACGCCGGAAGAGGTGGAAGCAAGCTTCCCAGCCTTGAAGGGTACTTCATTAGTAGTTATTAACTCGGTATGCGGCTGTGCTGCCGGGCAATGCCGTCCAGGGGTAGCCCAGGCGCTAGGGCACGACCTTACACCAGACCACTTGTTCACTGTGTTCGCGGGTCAAGACAAGGAAGCGACAGCGAAGGCGCGCGAATACTTCGCCCCTTATCCGCCGTCTTCTCCTTCCATCGCGCTGCTTAAGGATGGGGAGCTCGTTCACTTTATTGAACGGCACCAAATCGAAGATCGCTCTGCAGAGGAGATTGCGGCTGATTTGACCAGCGCATTCGACCGTTTCTGCCGGTAATACTGAGATGATACGCCCTGCAGATCGGACAACCGATTGTGCGGGGCGTTTGGTTTACGTGGAAGTGGGTTAGTGTACATAGTGAAGGTACAGCTCGTTAAAGCCAATAGAGAGGTGATCATATGAGTTTGCAGCAGGAAATTATTGAACGTTTGGGTGTCAAGCCAACTATTGATGTTGATCAGGAGATCCGCAGACGTATTGATTTTCTTAAAGAATATGTGAAGAATTCTGGCACTACAGGACTGCTAATAGCCATTAGCGGCGGGCTCGACAGTGCGGTAGCGGCGGGTCTCTGCAAGCAGGCAACGGATGAGCTTACAGAGGAGCTCGGCAGGGAATATATCACTCTGGGTGTATATCAGCCTTACGGAACTCAAGAAGATATTGCACACAGCTACGAGGTGGCCGAGGCCTTCGGGTTGACCAAGACGGTAGAGACGAACATTGAGGAAGCCGTCAATGAAATTGCGCTTGAGACCGAGCATGGATTGAAAAATATCGGTATTTCCCGGCATATCAGCTATCAGGGGAAAGGGAATGTTAAGGCAAGAACCCGCATGGTGGTTCAGTATGCCATCGCCTTTGAACTTAATCTGCTGGTAGTAGGTACTGACCATGCTTCAGAAGCCATAACCGGATTCTATACTAAATGGGGCGACGGTGCGGTGGATATCACACCACTCAGCTCACTTAACAAGCGTCAGATCCGACAGATTGCAGCCAAGCTTGGCGTGCCGCAGAGCATTCTGGACAAGGCGCCTACAGCTGGCCTCTGGGAAGGACAGACGGACGAGAAGGAGCTTGGTGTCAGCTACGATGACAACAGCGACTATCTTGAGGGCAAGGAGATCAGTGCCGAGGCTCGTGAGCGTCTGGAGAAATATTATCGGAGAACAGAACACAAGCGCAGTCCCATTCCGGGGATCTAAGGCTCTCTGAAGCTGACCGGACATGGCGCATAGCGAATCATAAAGTCAGGGCCGCCCCTATCGGGACGGCCCTGTTATCATGTGAGGTAAGTATATGAAGAAGATTACTTGTTGATCACAGAATGATGCCGATTGCGGAGCACATCCGAGATGAACAGCTCGCTCGCGTTGAGGGCATCCTTCAGCTGTCGGCTGGCTCCCTGGAAGGGGTGGACCGTGTTAAAGGTATGATTGCCGCCTTGAATCTGTATCCAGGGAATATGAGGATTCGCCTGCACGAGCCGGCGGGAGCCTTCAAGAAGATGATCTTCGGTGCCTTGGACAAGAGCAACCGCGAAGTCGGCAAAAGCAATTCGTCCCAGAATATCATACCTCGCCTGCTGCCGATCAAGGTCTTCGAGGATAACCATGTCCAGCGGCATCCGCTGCCCGGTTCTGCTGTTAATCACATGGCTTCGGCCATACTCACGCATCCCGGTCTTCTGCTCCTCTGTGAACAGGTCAAGATTCGTAACACCGTTCCAGGACAGAACCCCTGTTAAAGTGCGCGGATGATCGAAGCCATAGACCAGGCATACCCCGGCGCCGCGGCTGTGCCCGATCAGAAAGAGAGGCAGTGAGGCGAGCTTCGAATCTTGCCGAAGATGGGCGATAAGAACGTCCATATCACGAAGCTCCCGGTCGTAGGTATTAACCGCGAACTTCTCCATTTCCGTGAATTCCTGCGGATGATCACCAATCCCGTTATGGGAGAAATTGAAAGTGATGACTTCATGATGCCGGCTCAGCTGATCAGCGGCGTAGGGGAACATGGCGAAGTCCTTGAACCCTTTGAACCCATGGGCCAGAATAATCAAGCTCTGCGGGTCAGAAGTCTTGGAAGGGTAACGCGTACACCTGAGTATGTCGGTCTCGTCCAGCGGGATATTGAAATCTATGGGCATCAAGCTCACATCCTTATCTGGGTATGATTTGCATTCATAGGTGTCAATCAGTTCCATTATATCACAGGCGGTGTAAGGACTCGCATGACAGCCCTGTAGTTGATACAATGGATGGGAGCATACACATGGAAGAGAAGGAAGGGTATACGTTTGATTCATGGCATCGGGCATGATGTGGTTGAGATTGACCGGATCAAGGCGCTGACTGACAGCTTGCACGGGGAGCGGTTTCTAAGCCGTATTCTGACTGCCGAAGAGCGGGAACTGGCTGTAGGACGCCGGAGGGCTGCTGAGTATACGGCGGGGCGCTTCGCGGCTAAGGAAGCTGTAAGCAAAGCTTTTGGATACGGGATTGGCGGTATATTAGGCTTTCAGGATATCCAGATCATCCCGGATGCTTATGGCAAGCCCTGGGCGAAGCTCTCAGGAGCGGCTTGGGACCGGCTGGCTATAGGAGAACCGGAAGATTACAGCATCCATGTGAGCATTACTCATGAGCGGCACCTTGCGTCGGCTTTTGTCATCGTGGAGCGTGCCTAGTATATAAGGATTTTAGGAGACAAGGAGATCTAATGCAGCAGGATAACCAACATTTTTTTAGTACAGAGCTTCTGGGATGGTATGAACACGCCAAAAGGGATCTGCCGTGGCGCAGACACAGAGACCCCTATTTCATATGGGTATCGGAGATTATGCTGCAGCAGACCCGGGTGGATACGGTGATCCCGTATTTTCACCGTTTTATCGAGAAATTCCCTACCGTGGCCGCGCTTGCGCAGGCACCGGAGGAAGAGGTGCTTAAATGCTGGGAGGGGCTTGGATATTACTCCCGCGCACGTAATCTGCAGGCCGCTGCGAAGCAGGTCACTGAGCTGCACGGAGGAGTCATTCCCGACGATCTAAGCGCCGTGTCCGCCTTGAAGGGGGTAGGGCCGTACACCCGGGGATCGATCATGAGCATCGCCTTTAACCGGCCAGTTCCTGCGGTGGATGGAAATGTGATGCGGGTACTGTCACGGTTCTTCCTGATTGAAGAGGACATCATGAAGGTGGGCACACGCAAATCCATGGAGGTGCTGGCCGAAGCCCTCATTCCGGAAGGCCGCGCCTCCGACTTCAACCAGGCACTGATGGAGCTTGGCGCACTGGTCTGTACGCCCAAGTCGCCTCACTGCCTGACCTGTCCGGTCATGCAGCACTGCCAGGGCCGCATCGCCGGCATGGAGACACAGCTGCCGGTGAAGACCAAGGCCAAGAAGCCGCGGCCGGAGTACCGCCTGGCCGCGCTCATCGAGGGCCGCGGCGCCGAGGCGGGCCGCGTGCTCGTCCAGCAGCGGCCCGAAGCCGGCCTGCTGGCCCGCATGTGGGAGCTGCCGCACGTGCTTGCGGCAGCGGAAGATCCAGCCGGCGGCGCCGGACTGCCTGATGAGCCGGCCATGGACCGGCTCACGCAGGCCCTGGCCGCCGAAGGGCATTACGCGCAGCCGCAGGGGCTGTATGTGGAAGCTGAACATACGTTCAGCCACATTCAATGGTACCTGCGCGTGTACCGCTTCCGCCAGTCGCCTGAGCTGGGCGCCCTGGCGGCACTTGGCGCTGTAGCGGAGTCCAGCGCCGAGTATGAGCTCGCGGCATCGCGGGAAGATGCCCGGCCGCAGACCCGCTGGATCAATCAGGCGGATATGGAGCAGCTCGCTTTTCCAAATGTGTTCTTGAGGATTCTGAATCAATATTTTGCAAGCAGGAACGGACAGGAATAATCCTTGCGTCTTATGATGATAAAAAAACAGCCTTCAACACCGTGTTAGACGGGTTGAAGGCTGTTCGCTTTGGAAGTGAATTCTCCTAAATCAATAATCATTAAATCATACGATTCTCAACAGACTTCATCTTATTCTGCTGGTCAGGGACGCGGCTCTGATCGTGAATCTCCTGATCATGCTCATGAGCCATCTCTCCATTAACGCTGCGGGCGAAGCTGGTGAACTGTGCTTTTTGCTCGTCGGCCTTATGCTTGGACTTCAGCAGTTCCTGTGGATCATTGGTAGTCATCATCACAACCTCCTTCTCAGAGTTGTTATTACTTTACCCACTTCGTCCGTTTCCAATCAGAAAGATTGAGCCTATCGGTACACCTGATTTTCTTATGCAAGATATCCTGTGCCCAAGCTTCACCACAAAGCAAAAGAGGACCGCATGACGCGGTCCTCTCTTCTGGTTGGTGCTTAATTATTTTTTTGCAGCCTCGTAACGCTTGTTCACTTCGTTCCAGTTGATTACATTCCAGAACGCTGCGATATAGTCAGGGCGTTTGTTCTGATATTTCAGGTAGTAAGCATGCTCCCATACGTCCAGACCCAGTACCGGAGTTTGTCCGTCTTGAAGCGGATTGTCCTGGTTAGGTGTGCTGGTTACAGCAAGCTTGCCGTCCTTGCCTACTACGAGCCAAGCCCAGCCGCTGCCGAAACGGGTAGTTGCCGCTTTAGCGAAATCTTCCTTGAACTTGTCGAAGCCGCCAAGCTCACTGTCGATAGCCGAAGCAATCGCGCCAGTAGGGTTGCCGCCGCCATTCGGTCCAATGATCTCCCAGAAAAGGGTGTGGTTGGCATGGCCGCCACCGTTGTTGCGAACTGCAGTACGGATATTCTCAGGAACGGCATCCAGGTTGGAGATCAATTCTTCAACACTCTTATCTTGAAGCTCTGGTGCGCTTTCGAGTGCCGCATTAAGATTAGTGACATATGTGTTGTGGTGACGATCATGGTGGATGTTCATAGTCTGTTCGTCGATATGTGGTTCAAGTGCATTTGCTGGGTAAGGCAATGCTGGTAATTGATGAGCCATTTGTGAATCCCTCCTGTAATGTGATTATTATTTAACACATGCAAAAGAGCACCAATGTATGTACCGATGCTACTATATTTATTAAACCTTATAATAAAAAGTAAATCAATAGGGATGTAAGGAAACACCTGGATATTGACCGTCCAATATGGCATTCTATTCTTATAGAGAGATAGTTCCAGATCAATAGGAGAAGTGGAGGCGGTACCTACTTATGCACAAGGAAGAAACTGCACTGCCGGATTCCTCAAAAGCCGGACAGTCCAGACTCTGGGAGCTTCTTGGTGTCTCTACCAAGCTGGGATTGACCTCGTTCGGGGGACCCACTGCCCATCTCGGTTATTTCCATAACGAATATATCCGGCGCAGGAAATGGATGGACGAACGAAGCTACGCTGACCTGGTTGCCTTGTGCCAGTTCCTTCCCGGGCCAGCAAGCAGTCAGGTTGGGATTGGAATTGGCATCATGCGCGCCGGTCTGCTTGGCGGGATTGTCGCCTGGCTTGGCTTCACGATCCCCTCGGTGATTGCCCTTATCCTGTTCGCCGTACTGCTGCAAGGGACGGATCTCAGCCAGGCAGGCTGGATTCATGGACTTAAGATCGCCGCCGTGGCTATCGTAGCGCACGCTGTTCTGGGAATGGGGCAGAAGCTTGCCTCTGATAAAAAGCGGGCGACGATTGCGGTTCTGGCCGCCGCGGTCATACTGCTGTGGCAGACCGTATTCAGCCAGGTTGTTGTTATTACTGCCGCCGGTCTGCTTGGCCTTTGGTTATACCGTAAGGCGGACGTGCCGGAGGTTCCGGATGTGGATGTGCCCGTGAAGCGCAGCTTCGCAATAGCATGCTTAACTGTGTTAATCGGGCTGTTAGCTGCGCTGCCTCTGCTTCGTATGATTATCGAGCACAAGGGTCTCGCTATCTTCGACAGCTTCTACCGGTCAGGGTCGCTCGTGTTCGGGGGAGGACACGTGGTGCTTCCGCTTCTGGAGAGGGAGACCGCCGGGGCGGGCTGGATCAGCAAAGCTGACTTCCTTGCAGGCTACGGTGCTGCGCAGGCAGTTCCAGGCCCGCTGTTCACGTTCGCCTCATATCTAGGTCAGATGACCGCGGGAATCAGCGGCGCGGTCATTGCCACGCTGGCGATCTTCCTGCCTGCCTTTCTGCTCATCGCAGGAACGCTGCCGTTCTGGAGTCATCTTCGGCGGAATACCAAGGTTCAAGGCGCGCTTGTTGGGATCAACGCAGCTGTAGTAGGTATCCTGCTCGCCGCCCTCTATAATCCGCTGTGGACAACGACGATTATGAATTCAGCCGACTTCGTGCTGGCTTCGATCCTGTTCGTCCTGCTTGTCTACTGGAAGCTGCCGCCTTGGGCTGTTGTCGCGGCCGGGGCAGCTGGCGGCATGGTTGTCTCCGCCCTCCAGGTCTGACTGGCGGCTGGTAGTTATTGTGATAATTTTTGTTCAAATCTATACCTTAGGGGCTTATAAATAGAATAAATCCTTGTCCGCAAAGGCTTCTCTTAATGAGAAGCCTTTGTCATAGAATAGGGGTAAAAAACCAAAATCAATGTAAACGCTTTCTATTAAGCGCTTTCAGAAGAAAACAGGTGATTTGCTTAGATAAATGTGGTTTAATGGTCAAGGAAGCATTAATTTATCGGTTTTTGTCATGAAATATGTTCGATTAATGTAAAATTTAAATCGGCCCAGGTGGAAGGAATCTATGCCGATTTTACTTTGCGTTAATCCATCTTGTCAGGAAAAGGGAGATAATAGGATGCGGGTTCGTTCCTTTCAATTGAGTGACGCAAGTCAAGTCATGGAACTTTTGCAGGTCGCCTTGTCAGAAGATTGCTACGAGGATACTAAGCGGGCTTTTGCCCGGCAGCTTTCTTGGGATTCCGAACTTATTGTAGTAACGGAAGTGGATGGGGAAATCGTAGGTGCTTTAATTGGAACGATCGATCAGAACCTGGGCTGTATCTACCGGGTTGCGGTACATCCGGAATACCGGCGTCAGGGTGTAGGCAAGAACCTTGTGTCGGCTATGGAACAGCGGTTCCAGCAGCGTAATGTAAGTCGTATCATGGTTGCGGGAGATGAACATAATCTGGCTGCCATGCCGCTCTATGAAGCGATGGGTTATGCGGGTCGTATTCTTGAGGCTTTTCAGAAGCTGGGAATCGCGGCTACCCACTCTTTATCCAGATCCTAGATCTTAGAATAAGTCCGAGCTTTATCTCTTATAGCATATCTTTCCGTTCATTGCATTTGGCGGTTGGATATGCTTTTCTATTATTGTAGAACAACATGACATTAATCAGGGCGGGGTGCCGGATGGAACCTGTATTTCCTTCAAGCGGGAAGACTAGCGGACGGGGGCCAGCCTCATCTGACGGCAGTCAGAAGAGCTTGCTCACCGAACTGTGGGAAGTAATTCGAACGGTAGGGATTGCTTTCATTGTATTGCTGCTGCTTAATATATATGTTTTTAATTTGTCAGTGGTTAAGGGGCAGTCTATGGAACCGACGCTGGAAGAGAGCGAAAGACTGTTCGTGAACAAAATAATCTATGATTTCCGGGATCCGCAGCCTGGTGAAGTTGTGGTTCTGAAGGATCCAAGCGATGGGCCGGATAAGAAGGAATATCTGGTTAAGCGTGTTATCGCCGGACCTGGAGATATCGTAGAGGCGAGAGATCGTGAGTTGTATGTGAACAGCATCGCACTGAATGAGCCGTACACGGATATCCGGATTGAGGATGCGGACTTCGGGCCGGTGGTCCTTGAGTCAGACGAATACTTCGTGATGGGCGACAACCGGCATGCCGGGCGAAGCAAGGACAGCCGTTACTTCGGGAATGTGAAGAAGAATCAGATTACAGGCCGTGCTGAATTTGTATTCTGGCCGTTAACCAAGATCCGCGGTCTGTAGCGGATGAATAGAAATATGAGGTGAGAAATATGGCGCAGGAGGAACATTCCAGGGAACCGGCAAGCTCTCCCTGGATGAAGCTGAAGCGTGAAATCCAAGCTGCTGCGTCGTCCCTGGGCATTGATGATATTGGATTCGCTACGGCGGACCCTTTTCTATCTCTGAAGGAAGTGCTGCTGGACCGGCGCCGCAAAGGTTATGAATCAGGATTCGAGGAACCGGATATTGATAAAAGAATCTACCCTGAGCTGTCGCTAGCGGACCCCGCTTCGCTCATCTCCATCGCGGTGGCTTATCCCTCCAAGATGGAGAATCCGCCGAAGTCGGAGCCCGGCGCTAACCGGGGCATTATGGCCCGGTCGGCTTGGGGAAGGGACTATCACCATGTTCTTCGCGAGGCGATGAAGAAGCTTGAAGCATTCATTCGGGAGCGGGTTCCTGACGCCCGAATTGAGAGTATGGTGGATACAGGGGCCCTTAATGACCGGGCGGTTGCTGAGCGCGCGGGTATAGGCTTTCGCGGGAAGAATAGTCTCATTATCTCGCCTAAGTGGGGTTCATGGATCTATCTCGGCGAGCTGATTACAAATATTCCGTTCCCGCCGGATACCCCGGTTACAGAGGATTGCGGGGAATGCACGAAATGCCTGGATGCCTGTCCGACTGGCGCCCTGGTGGGTCCGGGGGAACTGAATGCCCAGCGCTGTGTATCCTTCCTTACCCAGACCAAGGGCTTTCTTGAGGAGGAATTCATGCTGAAGATAGGCAACCGTCTGTACGGCTGCGATACCTGTCAGACCGTCTGCCCGAAGAACCGCGGCAAGCATTGGAGCCACAGGCCTGAGCTACTGCCTGATCCTGAGGTGGCCAAGCCCCTTCTGCTTCCGCTTCTGGATATTGGCAACCGTGAGTTCAAGGAACGGTTCGGAGAGAGCGCGGCAGCCTGGAGGGGCAAGAAGCCAATTCAGCGCAACGCCTTAATTGGTCTCGGGAACTTCAAGGACCGGCTGGCTGTGCCGAAGATCGTTGAAGTGCTGCACCGGGATCCGCGGCCCGAGCTCCGGGGTACCGCGGCTTGGGCGCTCAGCCGGATAGGCGGGCGGGAGGCTATGGACGGGCTGGAGCATGCAGCCGGGACAGAGCAGGATGAGGCTGTCCGGGTACGGATAAGCCGCGCTATAACCAAGCTGCAGGCGACGGATCTCGCCGGGGATTCCAGACGTCCCCCGGCCGGGCCGGAGACGAACTTATGGCTCGGTCAGAATCCGCGGGATATCCGGTAAGGAGCTCCAGCCGTGGGGGGATCGGGGCTGGGACCGCATTTCCGGCAGCGGTTCTCTCGTGATTTTCGGTTTGCCTGCTATGGTTAAAGGATGCTATTATTAGTGAGTGCGTCCGCATGTCCGGATGCCTGGAAGAATCATAACTTAGAGGTGATCGACCATGGTTTATGTCGTTGGTATTATTGCGCTTATCGTTGGTTTGGTCGGCGGATTTTTCATCGGTGTCGTATATCTGCGCAAGCAGTTGACGAAGATGCAAAGTGATCCGCAGATGCTTCAGAAAATGGCCAAGCAAATGGGCTATAATCTGAATGGCAAGCAAATGCAGCGTGCGCAGCAAATGATGAAGAATCAAGGCGGAATGCCGCCGATGAACCGCAAGAAGAAGTAAGGCAGGATAAGCCTTTAGAACAGGCTTTCTTGGAAGGAGGGGGTCCAGTATGGCTGGCGTCAAAGATTACTTGAATACCCAGGTCGGGAAGAACCGGGAACAAGTTGAGCACCATGTGCGGGAAATATTGAAGCTGATTGGTGAAGATGTGGAACGTGAAGGGCTGCTGGACACACCGGCCCGTGTTACCCGCATGTATGAAGAGATTTTTGGCGGTTATGAAGTAGATCCAAGAGAAGTGCTCGGGGTTACATTCGAGGAGAACCACGAGGAGCTTGTCATTGTGAAGGACATTGTCTATTACAGTCAGTGTGAGCACCATATGGCGCCTTTCTTTGGCAAGGTGCATATCGGTTATATCCCAAGCGGAAGAATAGCCGGACTCAGCAAGCTCGCTCGTCTGGTCGAGGCGGTTACACGCCGTCTGCAGGTTCAGGAGCGTATTACTTCACAAATAGCCGATATTATGGACGAGGTTCTCAGTCCACAAGGGGTTATGGTTGTAGTTGAAGGTGAACACCTGTGCATGTGTGCACGGGGTGTGAAGAAGCCGGGCAGCAAGACCGTGACGTCTGCGGTACGCGGAACATTCCGCAGTGAAGCGGCATCCCGGGCCGAGTTCTTGTCCTTGATTAAGTCCTAGAACACAGAAGTGAATATAAGGTAATGACAAGGAGCATGCCAGACAGTGAATTCTGTCTAGGACATGCTCCTTTTGTTCATGTGAATATAAGCGAATTAAGCGAGTTGCCGTTTAAAAAGGCTGCCATTTCAGCTTGCGTGCCTCGTTGTAGCGAGAAGCAGCTTCCGGCCAGTACACGACTTTCCACCAATCCGCAATGTATTTCTTACGCTCATTCTGATGTTTAAGATAATAGGAGTGCTCCCATACGTCGATCGGCAGCAGGGGAACCACATCCCACTGGGACAGGTTCTGATGCTTCTCGGCCTGCAGGATCTCCAGCCGGTGGCTTCTCGGGCTCCAGACCAGAATGGTCCAGCCGCCGCCCTCAACCTCTTCGGCCGCTTTGGTGAATTGCTTCTGAAAGGCTTCATAACTCCCGAAATCCCTGCGAATCTGATCAGCAAGCGCTCCTTCCGGGCGGCCCCCGCCTTTGGGGTTCATGGTTGACCAATATATCGTATGCAGATAATGTCCCGCTCCGTTGAAGGCGAGTTCCCGCTCCCAGTGCTTCACCAGGTCAAAGTTGCCTGTCCTGCGCGCCTCTTCCAGCTTCTTCTCCGCTTTGTTCAGGTTGTCTACATAGCTCTGATGATGCTTGTCGTGATGAATACGCATCGTTGCCTCGTCAATATGCGGCTCCAGTGCATTGTACGGGTAGGGAAGAGGGGGCAGCTTGTGACCTCCTATGGGAACGGGCTGGTCTGGTATACCGGCCGCCGTATTTGCTGGCGCGCCAGAACTTATAGCAGCATGGTTCCCGGAGGTTCCTTGCCCCACGGCGGGTTGATGTCCGGCAGCGGCGGCACCAGAACCAGGCTTATCTATGTTCCCGGCAGCGTTTGTGCCTTCACCCGGATTCACTTCCGCTGCCGTCCCTTCTGGGCCGGGTTCACTGCGGGCATAATCTAGGGCCTGCTGATAAGGGTCAAGCAACGCCGGGGGATTATGCACGGCATCTTCAATAACGCCCGGCCTGTTCAGCGTCTCAAGCACACCCAGGAAATACTCGGACTCGCGGATAATATGAAGAATGACGACCTTGGCCAAAGGAATGGTCTTTACCGCAGCGCTTTGATCCAGCAGGACATACAGCTGGCGAACCCATTCGCGCGATTGGCGGAAGGAAGCATCGAGCAGCCGCTCAATCTGCTTCAGCAGCTCAGGATGCAGCTGGTCCTGCTGGACATGAATAGTATGCTGAAGCAGGTCGTTGGCCGCCTTTTCGGTCTCTTCGAACACTTTGGACCAGTCATTCAGCAGCTTGACATAGGGCTGTTCCAGGGTAGGGACAATGGCTTTGATGACATCGGTATGTTCCTTCTCCTGTTCCTTCCAGAACCGGATTTCTTCCAAGATACGAACAGGCAGATAAGGCCCGTAAACGTAGAGCATATCAAGCGTACCTCCTCCAAAAATAACCTCAATATTGAAGGTATGCGTTGGAGAGCTTGATCTATGCTAATCGTTTCGGGCCTTGTTTATTCCTGCTTTTCTCTTAAGTATGCCTGGGTCTTGCCAAGAAATGTAGAGACACGGCGCAAGTATTCCCTCGGATGCTCACGGAAAATGAGCTCATGATGGGCTTTGTCCACAATCCAGACACCGGACACCGGATTCGTCTGATTCGAAGCAAGCTTCTCGGCAATCGGATAAGGCGCCTTCTCATCTTCCGTCCCATGAATGAACAGGATAGGGAAGGGATATGCCTTCTTCTTGACTTCCTGATAAGGGATCTGACGAAGACTTGTGCCATTCTGTATGGGAAGAAGCAGCTCAAGAATCTCAATGGACGGATGCTGCGGAAGGCTCATCTTTTGACGGATGTTATGATACAGCGTGTCAGGTTCAAGCAGGAAGGTGCTGTCGAGAATCATAGCGTCGACATCCTTGCTGACGAGACCTGCTTGAAGCGCCGTTCCTGCCCCCATGGAGAATCCCCATACGACAATCTCCTTGGCTCCCCGGTGTTTGGCGAGCTGAATTGCTCCGAGCAGCTGCTGGGTCTCTTTCTTGCCCCCGGTGGCTACTTCTTTGCTGTTCTGGGCGGCGAAGCCGTAATCGAACATGATGACATTGAAATTCAGCCGGTGTGCGAAATGAGCGAGATCATACATGGGCACCCAGCTCTCTTCGCGGTTGGCCCCATAGCCATGACTGAATATAATCGTCTTCTTGGAATCAGCGGCGGGAATATACCAGCCCTGCATCGAACGGCTGCCATCTATAGCCGGGAAGGATACTTCCTCATATTTCATACCCTTGGCCATTAGAGGATTAGAGTATAAAGGAGCAACGGTAGGGTTCGAGAGTACCCAGGCAATATACCCGTGGAGGGCAACAAAGCAGAAAACCAAGAAAAATATAATGGACAGCACCAGGGCGACCAGTACATGCTTGAATTTGATGAAGCGTGTTGGCAGAAGCGGCGATGTCTGTGGGTCTCCGGCCGGACCGGAAGATAGGGAAGCATCGCTCCGCGTCGTAGTTGTAGTCGTTGTCGGATTCATGCGAGCCCTCCTTAATAACATTACCTATGGTGATTACCCGGTGGAACACTAATAAATCAGAATAACTGTATAAATAATCGTATGATGGGGAATGGGTAAAGTCAATGCCGGGAAAAAATGGGCTTTTCCCTGTAGGAATACGCTGGAGAGCGGTAGACGGGGCACCCCGTTTGGGATATACTTTATGTAACTGGGTTTCATACAGTGAAACGTTGGGGGAGGGGCTTTCGGGAATGGAAGACCGGAAATTAACTGTACGTGCCGTGGAGAGGGCACTGGATATATTGATGTGTTTTACCAAGTCTGAGGATCTGGGGCTTACGGAGATTTCCAGCCAGATTGGACTTCACAAAAGCACGGTTCACCGCCTTATGGCCACACTTGAGGATAAGGGATTTGTCATTCGGGATGCCGCTACGGAGAAGTACCGGCTTGGGCTTAGAATCTGGGAGCTCTCGGCCCACCTGTCCCATAGCGATAACCCTGCTGTACTGCTGCTGCCTCAGCTGGAGCAGCTTCGGGATCGGCTTGGCGAGACGGTGAGCCTGTATCTTCTGGATGGCATTGAGCGTCTTCGCATTCAAGCGGTCCAGAGCAACCAGGCTATACGCCGGGTTGCCCCGGTCGGCGTCAGGCTTCCGCTGTATGTGGGAGCCTCCAGCAAGGTGTTGGTAGCCTTTGCCGATCCTGGAACGCAGCAAGCCGTGCTTAACAGTCCGGACTGGCCGGCTTCGGTGGACAAGGAGGATTATATCCGTCAGCTGGAAGAGATACGCAGCAAAGGATATGCTACAAGTTATGAAGAGCGTGAACCCGGAGCGGGTGCAGTCTCGGCTCCGATCTTCAATCATGCGGGCCAAGCGGTAGCGGCGCTGTCCGTCTCCGGCCCGGTCAGCCGTCTGTCCCCGCAGACCCTGGTCGAATTCGGGCCTGTTCTGATTGAGGCTGCCCGGGAAATGGGCATGATGATGAATTGATTCTCCGCTAATGAGGAAAGCTTAAGAGACCTGCTCCGCGAGAAGCTTGAGAGATACTTATTTACCCGGCGGTGCAGGGTGTACTTGGATAATTGCTCCACGTTTAGGGAGGAGGAGATGTGTTGATCCTATGGTTATTCTTTTGGGGCGCTGTACTGGCTGCCGGCTTCTCCATCAGCCGCGGCAGGCTGTATAGCCTTGTGACCAGAGGCCGTAGAGACATGATTCCCGGAATGGAATTGAACCGGATTTTCAAATTGATTGGATTATATTGTTATTCCATTGCCACAGTTGGCGTTCTAAGAGAAATTGTTCCCTTGGTGGCCAATCTAAGCCCTTATACTCCCATGCTTAACATTATTCTTGTCTCTTATGTATTTACTGCAACGCTGATTATGCTGGTCAGGCTTCGTTAGGTAAAGGTGGGGTAATGACATATCTGGATTGATCCTATTCTCGGTCAGAGCGGTGGAGCTACATCAAGGAGTGGAGCTACTCCCAAGACGTAAGGAGACGATGGCACTCGTTCAGTTCAGGAGTCCCTGCGTTATGCCTCACATATATGTTGTACTAAGAACGAACGAAGGCCAACCTGATCAGGTTGGCCTTCATTCTTGTATCCTCTAATTCTTCGAATTATTCTTCACCCAAGCCGCAATGTCATTGACCATAGGCTCAGCCACGTGGGCTGCCTGTGCGTATTCTGCGCCCGTCGATAAGGCATCATATTCACTGAGCAGGTGATTGACCTTCGGATAAGACTTGAACTCCACATCCGTGCGGTTCTTCAGCTCGCTCTTCCAGGCGCTGAATTGGCTCATAGGTACCTGCCAGTCATTCTCGCCTGCCAGAATCAGCAGGGGTCCCTTCTGATTCTTAGCCACTGCTGCCGGCTGGTAATCCTTAAGGGTATACCACCAATAAGCTGAGCTTGATCCCAGCGGGAAGCTGCTCGGGAGGTTATCCTGGGAATACTGCGGATCGTTAAGCATCTTGGCCGCCGCCATCCATATCTCCGCATTCTTCTCATAAGGAGCAGGATCACCGCCCAGACTTTTTACACGCAAGATAAGTTCCTTCTGCTGCTCCAGGACCACATCGACAAAGGAGCTGCTTGGCCCGGCAAGCATGATGGAGCCTCTAATATTACGTTCGTCCTTATCCGCGTTCAAGATTAGCGGTAGAGCAAATCCGCCTTGGCTGTGGCCTGCAACGAAGATATGGGACCGGTCAATATCTTGGCGTGTGCTTAAGTAACGGACTGCCGAGATGGCATCATCCACAGTCTCCTGCTTGATCGTAGCTCTAGGATTCGCCGCGAATTTGAAGGTGTGCTCGTAGGTTATTTTATCATAGCGAAGTACGGCAATACCCTGGCTGGCCAGGCCGTTAGCCAGATCCCGGAACGGCTTCGAACCGCCGATGGAGGAATCTCTGTCTTGGGGACCCGATCCATGAACAAGCACAACAACCGGAGCAGGACCGCCGGCAGCGGGCTTGGTTAATACTCCCGGTACAGCGAAGATGCCTTCGCCAATGGTGACTTCTTCTTCTGTGTATGCAGAAGGGTTAACGTAAGATGGATGAGTGTAGGCTGCTGTGCTGGCCGGCCCAATGAACAGATCATCTACCAGACCTTCTTTGTTCAGGCGCAATGTATAGTTAAGCGGAGTAGACGCCGTCTGAAAAGAGTAGGTGATGTTCGTATGCACGCCATTCGGTGTTACGGTTCTTGACAGCTGAGCACCAGGAGTTCCATAGATTTGTGCGTAGCCTTTCCACAGACCTTTGAGCTGAGGAGCGGTCAGGGACAATTGGAAGGCCGGGCTCATCAGCTTCTGGGCCTTTGCGGAATCACCTGATTGCAATGATTGAATGAAGGAATCTCCGGGAAGTCCCGATTCAGCAGGCGGAGCTGGAGCCACCGGGCTCTCCTTGAACCATTTGATGACCGCGTCCGGGGAGATTAGGGCCTGGTTCCGAACTACCCGCAGCGTATCGGAGAGCGTCACGGGCTTGCCGTTTAATTTGGCTGTCTTTTTGCCGGCTGTCATTACAAGTGTTGTGCTTTTTTTGGTGAGAGTTACGGTCTGAGTCTTCTGATTCCAGGTTACCTTCGCCCCGATCTTAACCGCTGTATCGCGGACTGGGATTACGGATGCGGAGCTCTTGGCTGCTGCGCTGGCTGCACCGGGAAGAGAGAGACTAACGGCAAGAGCCGCTGCTGCTGCGGTATGGAGCAGGGTTCTACGTGTACCTTTCGACATTCGTGATTCCTCCTAAATAATGAATGATATATGGGTGAATACTGGCTTAGGGAGCCAGAAAGCTGATGATAAGTATAATAATTGCAAACGGAGCCAAGAAGATCAACCAAGCAAGCGGCCTCGCCATGTTGAGAGTCCAGCCTACACCCATTCTTTTCTCCACAAAAAGGGAAGGGTCCTTCGCGTTGAAATACATATTGCCAAGCTTCCAGTTCGCATCATCTTGCACGACATCCGTGCCCGGGGTCTCCGGACGCGGGCCAATACGGCTCCCGCCCTGCCCAGTCTGGATAGATATAATCAGGGCGGAGATCAGGATGAAGGCAGGGAAGATTAACACTGTAGGCATCAGTACCTCAGGGCGGATGTGCTGGAACATGCTCAGCTGGATTAGGGAGAAGAGCAGGATCATAACTAGACCCGTCATCAGTGTGAACATGGACCATTTACGGCGGAAAATAACATTTTGCTGAACAGAGGCTTCGGCCTTATCAGGCGAGAGCTGCTGCTTGTTGTTGTAGATGCTGCGGTTCACCGCAAAGAACAGAATCAGCATGAAAACCTGCATAATATTCGGGAAGAACATAGCCGTATAGGACTTGTCAACGGATCTGATCACCTTTCCAGACATGCTGTATTTCATTGCAATGGTGTCCGGTGCCTGATCATAGTACTTCCATGTCAGAAGGAAGCTTGCTGCGATGATCACTAGATGGATAAGAAACCACTTGTTCGGGTAGACGAGTCTCTGCTGCCGGAAGCTTGTATCAATGACACGGCGGTCTTTGGCGGGCGGAACCGCTGGCTGTAAGGCTTTATAGCGCTTCATTCTTGTATAGAAGATTCTTTGAATTAACATAATGCTGGCAATGAGTAAGACTGAGTAGAAGGGGAGTGCATAATTCAAAGCCTGTTCATTCATAACGAACAAGATGACCGCTAACCCCGCAAGTAACAGGAACTGTATGATTCCGGTCACCCAGGCATACGACCTGCGCATCCGGCGGAGAGGTTCGCTGTAATACATTTCTTCGGACACGGAGATACCGAAGCTCACCGTTCTTCTGGTAAGGTAGGGGATCGCAATAAGGGCGATGGAGACTGCCGCGAACATAAGAATCAGGATCAAGGCTGAGAGCCAATACATAGTTAATTACCCCTTTCAAGCTCTGTAGGTTGGAGCTCATCATAGATTTGTCCGGCAATAGTCAGAAGCTGTTCCCGCGTCATTCCTCTGCATATCGCTTCGGCGGTAATGGATCTGAGCTGCCTATACTGCTGCTGCATGTACTCCTCTGTGACTGGCGGCATGCCGTCCGGGTTGATAACAACCCCTTTCTGACGGTGGACCAGAATGAAGCCTTCCTGTTTGAGCAGGGTATAAGCCTTGTTCACGGTATGGAGGTTGATGCCGATGTCAGCCGCCATACTTCTTACCGAAGGCAGCGCTTCTCCGGGCTGAAGTTGCCCGCTTGCAATGCCTTCAATAATCTGATTGATCAGCTGCGTGTAAATAGGTACATCCGACTGCATATCAAGTTCAATCATCATGAGGGAGAGCATCCTCTCTATCTGTTATAGTTGAAATATAACAGATATCAGAACTTTTGTAAATAGGCAGCCTGGTTTGAGTATTAACGGTTCATCCCGTATATTAGAAGAAGGTGTTGCAAATCCGATTAACCTGGTGGAATAAGACCATTTTCAACTGAAAGGGATGTACATATGCCGAAGATCGCGAAGAATTTGACGGAGCTCATTGGGAATACACCCTTGCTTGAACTCAGCAATTATACGGAAGACAAAGGGATTCAAGCACGTATTTTGACCAAGCTGGAATATTTCAACCCTGCGGGGAGTGTGAAGGATCGTACCGGATTCGCTTTGATTAAGAGCGCGGAGGAGCAGGGCCATCTTCACAAGGATGCGGTGATTGTTGAGCCGACCAGTGGAAATATGGGGATAGGGCTTGCCTTTGCCGCTGCTGCCCTGGGGTATAAGCTCATCATTACGCTCCCCGAGACGTTCAGTATTGAGCGCCGCAAGCTGATGCAGGCATACGGAGCTGAGCTTGTACTAACCCCGGCTAGTGAAGGGATGGCTGGCGCTATCCGCAAGGCGGAAGAGCTGGCAGCCGAAATTCCGAATGCGTTCATCCCCCAGCAGTTCAACAATCCGGCTAATCCCAATATACATAAGACGACAACTGCTGAAGAGATCTGGCGGGATACGGACGGTACAGTAGACATATTTGTGGCGGGAGTAGGAACAGGCGGTACGATAAGCGGAGTTGGCGAAGTGCTTAAGAAGTACAATCCGAAGGTTCATATCGTTGCAGTAGAACCATTCGATTCCCCGGTGTTATCCGGCGGGAAGCGGGGGGCTCACCAAATCCAGGGAATTGGCGCTGGCTTCGTACCTGATAACTATAATGCAAAAGTGGTAGATGAAGTGATCAGAGTCAAGAATGAGGATGCCTTCGAGACATCCCGCAGACTTGCCCGTACAGAGGGACTGCTGGTTGGGATCTCCTCGGGCGCTGCGGCTCATGCGGCAACCGTGCTGGCTGCCCGCCCGGAGAACAAGGACAAGACGATCGTGGTTGTTCTCCCTGATACGGGAGAGCGGTATCTGTCTACGAACCTGTTCCAGGATGAGTAGGAAGATAAACCATAAATATGTGCTATTCAATATATGATCACAAATGATGAGCAGCGATCCTCCCATAACAGGAGATTCGCTGCTCATTTGACGTTTAGGGTTCTGAACATATGGACAGAGCCGTCCACAGTTAGATTAACGGTTAGCTTAGAGCCAATCCTTCACTTTGACAATCAGCTTATCTGTCTTTTTATCGATATATCTTGGGTATTCGAGATGAATGATCCCATCCTGCTCCCCTTTTACAACGAGCCAATCTCCCAAATAGGGAAGGTCATTCGTATTGAAGAATTCCTGATCTTCCTTGTTCAGAAGCTCATTAAGCACTTTCTTCCTGTCCGTATCAGGGTTAACAAGAGTAAGCATTCCAGTCTTATTAGGTCTAATAAGCAGGTAATCATCGCCCATGCCTTCCACGCTGTAGAGCTCATCATATCCGCCAAGCTTGACTAAGTCGAATTCCTTTTCCACAGAACCATCCTTAGGATCAAGCATCTGAAGCCGTTTTCCGTCTGTTAAGATAGGGCGGTTCTTGAAGCTGGAAATATTGGGACTATCCCGCTGGAAATATTCTACCGATGACTGGTTAAGCAACTTATTATTTTTTATATACGCAGTGTTATTCACAGTGTGAATCATCGGTTCGCCATAATAGTCAACCACTTTAACCATGAACTCCCCGGCCTGCAAGGAGTCTATACTAATATTCATATAGTGAATAGAGTGAGGTTCATAATTAAGCTTCCCTGTGAGTACAGCCGCTTTAGCTCCCGAGGTGTATTGATAGAGTTCGCCGCTCAATGTGTTCAACCAGAAGGTATTGGAGGCTTCTCGTGAAGGTTGCACGATTTCCATCATGTATATTTCAGGATATGAAATAGATGCCTTCCGTTTTGATGCATTCCAGCCCACCTGGGCTCCCAGAGACTGAGCAATGAATCGGAGCGGAACATAGATTCTGCCGTTCTTCATTGTAGACGGGGCTGTTAACTGGATAGCTCGTCCGTTATGTCTTGCGGACTGGCAGCCAGGCTTCAATTGTATAGTATGTTCTGGTGCAAAAATAGAGACCTCCTTGGCTGCTTCATTCCAGATTACTACGGTCTTAAGCATGCTTGATACAAGACGAAGAGGCACATACACAGTTCCGTTGGTATCCAAGAAGGGGGCATCGTCCGACTGTACCGCTGATCCATTCAAATCAAGCGAAATCGCCTTGCTTAAGGTAGACGTTGCTGCCGAGATGGGTCCTCCGCTGACCGCGGCAATACTTCCGGCTGTGAGCGTGAGTGATAAGCCAAGCCGATACAACTGATCCAGTATTTTTGACATTTACCCTATTAACCACCTTCCAATAATATACATATTTGACGCCTGACAAAGAGAATAGTTGCATAGTTCAAAATGATAGTAAAAAGAGCCTGCAGCAAAGGAATATAATCCCTAAGCTGCAGGCTCTTCTGTATATCTTAGTTCGCTGCTGATTCTTTGATCATCTGGCGAAGTACAGTCTGCAGAATACCCCCGTTATGGTAGTAATCTACGTCAACCATGCTGTCCAGACGGGCCACTACATGGAACTCGAACTGGGTTCCATCTGTGCGTGTAGCGACTACAGTCAGAGTCTGACCAGGCTTCACTTCGTTGTTGATGCCCAGAATATCGAACGTCTCAGTTCCGTCGATACCCAGTGTCTTCCAGCTGCTTCCTTCCTGGAATTGAAGCGGAAGAACGCCCATGCCGACCAGATTGCTGCGGTGAATACGCTCGAAGCTTTCAGCGATAACCGCTTTGACACCAAGGAGGAAGGTACCCTTTGCTGCCCAGTCACGGGAGCTTCCTGTGCCATACTCTTTACCTGCCAGAACAACCAGGTTGGTGCTGCTGCTTTGATAATTCATCGAAGCGTCATAGATGGACATGACCTCATCATTTGGAAGGTACTTGGTTACGCCGCCCTCTGTTCCTGGAGCAACCTGGTTGCGGATACGAATGTTGGCGAACGTACCGCGCATCATGACTTCATGATGACCGCGGCGGGAGCCGTAGGAGTTGAAGTCCTTGCGGGCTACGCCGTGCTCGCTCAGGTACAGCCCAGCCGGGCTGGTAGGTGTAATGTTACCTGCCGGTGAGATATGGTCCGTTGTGACGGAATCGCCAAGCAGGGCAAGTACACGCGCACCGCGGATCTCTTCAATATCCTGCAGACCGTCCGCAAGCTTCTCGAAGAACGGAGGGTTCGCGATATAGGTGGATTTCTCATCCCATTCGTACAGCTCGCCTTTCGGTACTGGAATGGAGTTCCAACGCTCATTTTGCGTAAATACATTCTCGTATTTGCTGCGGAACATGGCAGGACTCACAGACAAGCCGATAGCATCTTTGATTTCTTGCGATGTCGGCCAGATGTCCTTCAGATAGACCGGATTACCATCCTGGTCATGACCCAGCGGATCGTTCTGCAGATCGATGTTCACGGTACCCGCAAGAGCGTAAGCTACCACGAGTGGAGGTGAAGCCAGGTAGTTGGCTTTGACCTGAGCGTGAACACGGCCTTCAAAGTTACGGTTACCGGAGATAACTGCCGCTACGGTCAGATCATTGTCTGCAATAGCTGCGCTGACTTCATCCGGAAGCGGACCGGAGTTACCGATACATGTAGCACAGCCGTAGCCGGCAACGTGGAAGCCAAGCTGCTCCAGAGAGTCGATCAGACCCGCCTTCTGCAGGTACTCGGTCACTACAAGGGAACCAGGCGTCAAGCTGCTCTTCACATAGGCAGGCTTAGTCAGACCGCGCTCCACGGCTTTCTTTGCAAGCAGGCCTGCACCCAGCATAACGCTCGGGTTGGAAGTGTTCGTACAGCTCGTAATTGCAGCGATAACTACCGCGCCTGTACCCAGCTTCGTCTCGCGTCCATCGGGATGCTTCACGTCAACCGCTGCGGCGATCTTCTCATCGCTAAGGCCGTATCCGCCTTTCTCCACAGGAGTACGGATAATATCATTGAAGCTCTTCTTCATATCTGTCAATTCGATGCGGTCTTGAGGGCGCTTAGGACCTGCAAGGCTCGGCACGACAGAAGCAAGATCAAGCTCGATCAGATCGGTGAACTGTGGATCTTCAGTGTCACTGGTACGGAACATGCCTTGTGCCTTGTAGTAGGCTTCAACCAGAGCAACCTGCTCGTCTGGACGGCCTGTGCTGCGAAGGTAGTTCAAAGTCTCGTCATCAACCGGGAAGTAACCGATGGTGGCACCATATTCAGGAGCCATGTTAGCTACGGTTGCGCGGTCAGCAAGGCTGATGTTGGCAAGACCTGGTCCGTAGAACTCGACGAATTTACCAACTACGCCTTTTTTACGGAGCATTTCAGTTACGGTCAAGGCAAGGTCGGTAGCGGTTGCGCCTTCAGTAAGACTGCCTGTGAGCTTGAAGCCGATAACTTCAGGAGCTACGAAATACAGAGGCTGCCCAAGCATACCTGCTTCCGCCTCGATTCCGCCAACACCCCAGCCTACTACACCAAGACCGTTGATCATAGTGGTGTGGGAGTCTGTACCTACAAGGGAGTCCGGGAATACGACAGTCTCTCCGTCAATCGTCTTCGTAGCCGCCACGGAAGCCAGATACTCCAGGTTAACCTGGTGAACGATACCAGTAGCCGGAGGAACGGCGCGGAAGTTATTGAATGCGGTCTGAGCCCAGCGAAGGAACCGGTAGCGTTCTTCATTACGCTCGAATTCGACGTTCATGTTATATTCAAGAGCTTCAGGAGTACCGAAAGCATCAACCATAACCGAGTGGTCAATAACAAGGTCAACCGGTACAAGCGGATTGATCTGCTTCGGATCGCCGCCAGCTTTCTTCACGGTATCGCGCATTGCCGCCAGATCGACAACCACCGGTACGCCGGTGAAGTCCTGCAGTACGATACGCGCGGGGATGAAAGGAATCTCCTTGTTGCTGTCCTGACCTTCGGTCCAGTCAGCAATGAGCTTCACGTGCTCTTCGGTAATCGCCCGGCCGTCAAATTGTCTGACCGCAGCTTCAAGAAGCACTTTAATCGAGAATGGAAGCTTGGAGACATGCGTGAATCCTTGAGTTTCAAGTGCCTGCAGATCATAGTAACGATAGGATTTGCCGTTCACGTCAAGACTGCGGGCTGCAGAGTAACGATCTTTAATAGACATGTAGTTAACCTCCTAAAAATAGTGCGCGAAGTAAGCAGTGGACCAAATCTCGCTGCGGATAATGCCTGATTTCTATACGATCGAGAGATGTTCAGCCGTACTTTTTCGACGTTGTTTCATTAGATGAAACATAATTTCAAAATATTATCTTCTATAATTATACCGCTTCCCTAGTGGGGAGTAAAGTATTTTTTATTGGTTATAAGCACGGTTTTCGCGGATTTATAGGGGGAAAGATCGGGTGCTTCCCGCCTGAACATACTGACTGCTGTCTGCTCATATAAATGAAGAAACAGAGGGAGGCCCATACGGTATGGACGGCCTCTCTGATGCGGAATTGTGGAAGGAGGATGAGTCAATGGCGGAAGAGTGGAAAGGCGCATTATCCGCTTATATACAGCAGCAGAACAAGGATGAGGTGGATTTTCGGCCTAATGCTGTACCCACGATCGTCACGGATCTGGAGTATTTGATTCAGCGGGGGGAGCGGAGACAGGCGCTGTCCGAGTGGTACGGCAGAAGAAGGGCATTCCCGCTGCGGAGTGAGACCCGGGCCAAGCTGCTTAGGGAACTTGCGAACCGCCAGGATGAGGTTCAGGTGGATCTGCAGCTGCACCGGACCATCTACTATGAGAAAGGCGGAGTCACCCACAAGGAAGAGCGCATGGATCAGGAGCGGCTGACCCTGCAGCAGGAGGATGGGAACTGGTCCATCATACGGGTGGAGATTCAGGTGGCCGAGAGGCACCCGCACACGGGGCTCCCCTATACCGCCGAGGACACAGATCTTGAGATTCCCCGCTCACTTGCGGGCCCTTATCTGAATCGTGAGGTGCTGGGGTTTGGAGGGTCAGGCCGGGGGAATGTGTATAACAGGTCTGAAGCTGCTGCCTACGCCGACCGATGGTGGAACAGCGCCAACCCGGAATTTGAGGAATTTGCCGTAGACTGCACGAACTTCATCTCCCAAAGCCTCTTTGCAGGCGGAGCTCCAATAAACTATACTGGAAAAAGAGAATCGGGCTGGTGGTACAAGGGATACGTGGGTGGAAAAGAAGCCTGGAGCTTCAGCTGGTCCGTGGCGAACAGCCTGGAACGCTACCTAAGCGGAGGCGGCCTGGGTGCCAAGGTCGTTGACCATCCGCAGCAGCTGCATTTAGGCGATGTCATTATCTATGACTGGGATGGCAACGGCAAATATGAGCACAGCACGATCGTAACCGCATTCGATGCAGGAGGGGCGCCGCTGGTGAACGCCCATACCACGAACAGCAAGCACCGGTATTGGGACTACCGCGACTCCTACGCCTGGACGAAGAATACGGTATACCGCTTCTTCCATCTTGCAGACCGGTTCTGATCATAATTAAGTGAAGAGAGGTTAACCATGGGACAGGATAAGTTAACCGTCGGTCTGATCTACGGCGGTAAGTCTGGCGAGCATGAAGTGTCGCTGCAAACGGCCTTCGCTGTGATGAATGCTTTTAACTATGATAAATATGAGGTGCTTCCTTTCTATATTACGAAGCAGGGAGAATGGAGAGTCGGGGGCGCGCTCTCGGCTCCTTACGGTGAGCTCGGTGATCTGCGCCTGGAGAATGGGGCAGGCGATACATCCGAGGCTATCCAGCAGCTGTTCAGCAAGCTGGCTACCGGCCAGGCTGCTGTTGATGTCGCCTTCCCGCTGCTTCACGGTACTTACGGGGAAGATGGTACCATTCAAGGTCTGTTCGAGATGGCGGGTCTTCCGTACGTCGGCGCCGGTGTCTTGTCTTCAGCGGCAGGAATGGACAAAGCAGTCATGAAGAAGCTGTTCGCCGATGCGGGTCTCGAGCAGTGTAAGTACTGCTATTTCACAGGTGCGCAGTGGGAGCGCAGCAGGCATAGGCTGATTCAAGGGATGGAGGAGAGACTGGGCTATCCATGCTTCGTCAAGCCTGCCAATCTGGGTTCAAGTGTAGGCATCTCCAAGGCTTCCAACCAGGAAGAACTGGCCAAAGCGGTAGCCTATGCTCTGCGTTATGACACCAAAGTAGTTGTGGAAGAGTTCGTGGAAGCCCGTGAGATCGAGGTCGGCGTCCTCGGCAACGATGAAGCTGAGGCCTCCGTTCCAGGTGAGATTGTATCTTCGAGCGAGTATTACGACTATCAGGCCAAATATCTGGACGGCAAATCCCAGATGGTGATTCCCGCCGAGCTGGATCCCGAAGTGGCTGACCGGGTTCGCGACCTCGCTGTCAAAGCGTTCAAGGCAACGGAAGGCAGCGGCCTGTGCCGCGCGGACTTCTTCTTGAAGGCGGATGGAAGCCTGCTTATTAATGAAGTGAACACCATGCCTGGCTTCACTCCATTCAGTATGTACCCGCTGCTCTGGAGAGAGACGGGTGTGACGTACGAAGCCCTGCTGGATCGTCTGATCGAGCTGGCTCAGGAACGTTTTAACACAAGACAAAACCTAGATTTCAATAACGGAGTGAATTAATTATGGGCTTCCAAACAGAGTTCAATTCCGTCTGCAAGTTCAAGAGTGAGCAAGAGCTGTATGAGCTGCTGGAATATGGACGCGGTAAAATGGTCAAATCCGGCCTCCGCGTCTTCCCGACCGGACAGAAGGTCATCGCCTATACGCCGGACAACCGTGCCGTCGCGATCGTGAAGATTCTCGGCTGTATCGCCGAGATTAACTTCAACGGCGACGAAGTTACCGAGGTGGAGATGTCGCTTGTCCGTCCGCTGAATGAGGAAGAATCGCGGATTCAGACCGCGCTGGCTTACGAGATGTTTTTTGGTGAGCATAACGGGTAATGAAATATGAATGATTATTCCCGAATGGTGGAATAACACAAGATATGAACCGTTAATCCCTTGAGGATTAACGGTTTCTTTTTCACTCTGGATAAGGAGCAGGTGAGTTGTGGGATGATCGTACGTTTTGGTTATGTAGCCATGTCGACTGTTGTGAAGAATGCTTCCCCGTCCAAGACTATGACCTATAAGAGCTTTGGGCAGCTGGCTGACCGGGAGGCCGCCCTGCGCAGATTGGAGCATGTAGCCGCCGAGAATCTGCATAACACGCTGCGGCTGCTGAAGCACAACCGTGCTTATGATATTCAGGTCTACCGTTTCTCGTCCAAGCTGATCCCGCTTGCCACGCATGGGGAGCTTAGAGACTGGGATCCTTTTGCTGCACTCAGGGACGATTTCCGCGCTGTGGGAGACTATGTGAAGAAAGAGAAGATGAGAGTATCCTTTCATCCGGATCATTTCACCGTGCTCAGCACACCCCGCCCGGAGGTGCTGGAGAGTTCAATCCGGGATCTGATGCATCATGTAAGTATGCTGGAAGCTATGGGGCTGGACGCGAGAGCGAAGAACAATATTCATGTGGGAGGCGCTTATGGGGACAAGAAATCCGCGGCGGAGCGGTTTGTTCAGAATGTGACTGCGCTGCCGGACAAGCTTAAGAAGCAGCTGACCTTCGAGAATGATGACAAGACCTTTAATGCCCCTGAGACGCTTGAGCTGTGTGAGCAGCTTGGTATTCCGATGGTGCTCGACATTCATCACCAATGGGTGAATAACGAGGGAGATGACCCTGCGGAGCTCTGGCCCCGTATCTTGAAGACATGGCAGTCCCCGTTCGCCCAAGTTGATACCGGGCCGGACCATCCCCTGCCTCCGAAGATTCATGCTTCCAGCCCGAAGAGTGCATCCGATGCTAGAAGCCATGCAGATCATGTGGAGGTTGGCCCGCTGCTGGATTTCCTGCGCCGGATTGCTCCTTGCACCGAGCGGCTTGACGTGATGCTGGAGGCGAAGCTTAAGGATGGGGCGTTGTTCGACTTGATGGAGCGGCTTGCGCTCTATTCGGGTGAAGGTGTTCATATTATGAATGAGGCGAGTGTGGAGATTAAGCCTTGAGCTCCAAGGGGCTAACCTTGAAAACTTTAGGAAAATAAGGTAAGTTGGACGTAAGATGCGTGTCACACGCGACTGAAGGAGGACTTATTTAATGAGCAATTTATTGGAAGGCAAGAATATTATTATTATGGGCGTAGCCAATGATCGCAGTATCGCTTGGGCTATTGCACAGAGCCTCGCGGCACACGGTGCCCGTCTGGCATTTACATATGAGAGTGAACGGGTGGAAGGCCGTGTGCGTAAGCTGGCTGAGACGATCCCGGGCTCACTGATCCTGCCGTGCAATGTAACGGTGGATGAAGAGATTGATACACTGGCCGAGACGCTGAAGAGTGAATTTGGCGTACTGCACGGACTTGTGCACAGCATTGCTTTTGCCAAGGCGGAAGATCTTGCAGGCGAATTTGCGGACACGTCCCGTGAAGGCTTCGCGCTTGCCAATGATATTAGTGTGTACTCTCTCGTCACTGTGGCTAAGCGTCTCTCACCGCTGATGACCGAAGGCGGAAGCATTATGACCATGACGTATATGGGCTCAGAGCGTGTAATGCGCAACTATAATGTTATGGGTGTAGCCAAGGCTGGGCTTGAGGCTTCGGTACGTTACCTGGCGAATGACCTGGGGCCGAAGAATATCCGCGTTAACGCGATTTCTGCAGGGCCTATCCGTACTCTTGCGGCTAAGGGCATCAGTGATTTCAACTCAATCCTCAAGCAGGTTGAAGAGAAAGCGCCTCTGCGCAAAACAACCGAAACAGCTGAGGTCGGAGATACGGCTATGTTCCTGCTGAGTCATTTGTCCCGTGGCATTACAGGTGAAGTTATCTTTGTTGATGGCGGATATAATATCGTCGGAGCTTAAGCATGGATTGATAAAAGGTTCGTTACCGGGTATGTACAAGTTAGCACCCGGGAACGGACTTTTTGTTCCTCCTGGGAGAGGAGGGTCCTCGGCCCATTCCTGAATACTTGTTCACATTTGCCAAAAAGGGCATCTTTCTGCTGCAGATACGGTTGACGAATGGATCCTTATTCAAGTAACGTATAGAGTGAAGAAAAAAGGAAATATTTAGTAGATTATTACAGAAAGTAGAGTGAGAGATTTGAACCGGAATGTGAACCAGAGCCATGATCAAGATCAAGTTCCATATACAGTCAGCAGTAAAAGTCCAACCGCCGTGGCGATCAACGCTGCTGCCAAGACCGGAGAGTGGATCAAGACAAGACTCGGTAATCACAAGGAGCTCAACACGAAGCTGTCTCCTCAGGATTTGGTTACGGATGTGGACAAAGGAGCCGAGCTCATGATCCGAAAGCTGATTCTGACTCACTTCCCGGATCATGACTTTTTGGGTGAGGAAGGCGTTCAGCCGGGTCTTCATGCATCATCAGAAGCTATTGCCGAGTACGCGGATGCCGAATATCTGTGGATTGTAGATCCCATTGACGGGACAACGAACTTCGTGCAGGGATTTCCTGGCTTCTGTGTATCTATTGCGCTGGCTCATCACGGAGAAGTCATTGTAGGTGTAATTTACGATCCTGTACGTGATGAACTGTTCGTGGCGGAAAAGGGCAAGGGAGCTTATATGCACGGGAATCCAACACGGGTGTCAGAGGATCAGACCCTTGCGGGAAGCGTAATGGCCATCGGTTTCAATCCTGAACGGGATTTCGCCCTGCCGCTTAATATGAAGGGGATCGAGGCTTTGGCAACAAGAACACGGAGTCTGCGTGCGGTGGGTTCGGCTGCGCTTCATTTGGCTTACGTGGCCGCTGGACGGATGAGCGGTTATTATGAGGTCGGACTTAACTCATGGGATATTGCTGCGGGCACCCTGCTGGTGCAGGAGTCCGGCGGTACAGTGACGGACACGAAGGGCAATCCATATCATCTGGGTGTTCGCCATATGTTAGCTACGAATGGTCTTATTCATCAGGAGCTGCAGCAGGTCATTGAGGAAGCGGGAGCAACAGGACTATAATTCTAATTCTCTAAAGGGGGTTATCGGGATGAGTGAGGACAAGGAGCTTGAACGTCAGCTAAGTGAGCTGCTATCTCAGGAGGCTGAACTTAGTGAAGAGGAACGCCAGGAGGAGGAGCGCAGACGGCTCTCGCCCAAGTATGAAATTCGCATTCAGACGGAGCTTGATCCCATTGTGGAGGAGACCCTCAAATACCGCAGTATCGCCAAAGAACTGGATGGACGTTATGACGAATATATGAAGAAGAGCGGGAAGACAAGTAAGGAATCGGAATAGTTAGGGGTGTGAATTTGTTGAGTGTACGATCAGTTAAAAAAAGCCACATTCTGAGCGGAGTCTTGTCGCTCATTCTAATGATTACAGGTGCTGGTTCTGCCGCAGCGGCGGCGGGCGGAACAGTTCAGACAGCAAGTCCGGCCAGCTACAAGATTGTGGCTCTTGGAGATTCCATCACAGCGGGCTTCGAGCCGGCTATGATCACGCAGACTAACCCGAAAGCCTACGGATACGTGGATCGGCTGCATGAACAGGGTCTGTTCCGGGGACGCACACAGACTGTGAACTATGGAATTCTCGGATTGAAGTCCGAGGGCCTAGGCCACTACGTTAAAGCCATTAAAGAAGGACGAACCTTGGCTCCAGATGAGATTCAGCCTGCTTTGGCTGATCCCAGGGCAGCTGCTTTCGGGCAGGCAACGGCTGCGGCCAAAGCTGATCTGCTAGGGGCGAGTGTCATCGTTATCACGATTGGGGGCAATGATGTCTCGCAGGTGATGACAGCCGTTGCTGAAGGCAAGGTGACTTCCGGCAGCCTGGAAGCCAGTGTGGCTCAACTGCTTGGGAGCTATAAGACTCATGTAAGCCAGACTTTAACGGATCTGACCGAACTGAATCCGAATGCGCAAATTGTGATTGCGGATCAGTACCAGCCTGTGCCAAAGCTTGCCGGAGCAGCCGCTTATGAACAACTGGAGCAAACCGCGGAGGCTTTTACCGAATCGGTTGATCAGCTTGCGGAGGAGTTCACAGCCAAGGGTGCCAAAGTTAAGGTGGCCCATGTTGCCAAGGAGTTCGTGGGTGGTGAAATCTCCTATACCCACATTATGGAGAAGGACATTCATCCTAACCAGTTCGGTTACGAGGTGATTGCCAAAGTATTTGCCAAAGAAATCTGGGGAGAGTATCTCTATGCTTCCACCCGGTCCAGTGAAGTGCCGCTAACGATCATTGTGAAGGGCAAAGAGATCAGCAGTCCTTACAAGCCGGTGGTCAAGAACGGCCAGACCTTCGTAGCCATCAAGGATATCGTTACAGCTATAGGGGCCACTACAGCTTGGGATAACCGCACGAACAGTGCGACAATCAGCAGTGGCAGCCGCAAGGTTGTTATTCCGGTTGGTTCCAAGACGATCAAGGTGAATGGACACAATGTGGCGACTGCCTCACCAGCTTACCTGAACAAAATCGGCAAAGAGACGAAGACCTATGTGCCGCTCGCGCTGCTCGCTCAAGGTCTTGGATTGGATGTACAGTACAGCTCGCATTTGAAAGTGGTATTTATTAATCCATAATTGTACGATTTGCTAATAACATCCTGTTCCATCCTATTAGAAAAACCGTTCACCTTGGGTCATACCCTGTTAATTAGACAGGTGTATGAATATCCTGGGTGAACGGCTTTTTTATAATTTTTTATAGATTATTGAATGCTTCATGTCTTAACTCATTCATGGTTTTGAATATTGAGGTTATCAATATTTCCTCGGCTATTCTGATACGAAATAGAGCCCTAACGGTACGGAGAGGAAAGGCTGGATCATTGTAGTTAAGGTGAAAGATGAAGTGTTGCTGATAATCCGGGTCTGTCTGTTCCCATAGCTGTAGGACTCTACGGGTCCATTGTCGATCCGGTAATGAACATATCCGGTTGATTCGCTGCGGGGGGCCGCCCCGTAAAGGGTATGAATATTCGCCTGATCGGATGGAGTCTGAATCTGGATATTATAGACAAGATCGGTGAACCAGTAGGAGCCGCGTTGTTTGTTGTTTTTGCCCACCACTTCAATAGAGGACTTCAAGGGCTCGCCCTGCACATTCCAGCTCGAAGCCAGACGTTCCTGTTCGCCGGAATAGGCTAAGGGTTCGGAGTCACTCATCTTGATATATTTGGCCGGAGTGCCTTCTGTCAGCTGGACCTTAAGTTCGACCTTACGGGCTGAATATTTCAGCAGTCCACGATAGTCGTCACCGGTTTTGAAGTCAAAATTGGTCTGGGCAATCCGGGCGCTTGAGGCATAATCTTCAAGCTTGGCGATGCCATTATTCGTAACAATATCCGATACGATTACCGTCTCGCTCTGCCCTGTCTTTACGTTGACGGCGCGGAAATCGGCAATATAATTCATGACTTGATAAGGAGCTATTGAGGTGGAATAAGGCAGCACATAAGATTTGCCGGGAGCAATCGTAGCCAGATAGGTTCCGCCTGTCCCCGCGGACTGATTCAGGAACTGCGTGGTAGCCGCCTTCAGGCTTGTAACCGGATCGGCGGAGCTCCCGCTGGAATAGCCTTTACGCTTAATATAGAGCTTGACTGGATTTGCAGCTGGATTCTTGACATGCATATAGAACGATACCCGCTTCTTGGTTGCATTGGTGTGGACAGACCAAAAGCGGAAGCTGCCCTTCATCCGGTCCCGGTATAGGGTGTTGTTAACTTGAACAACCTTGGAGCCGTCTGATCGATTGCCTTCGAACAAAGTCTCGGGCGCGTTGGAGGCGAACACCGGGGTTCCTTCCCGTTTGAATGTAATTTGGTCGGCGGAGTCTGAGGCTTGCTGAATTTGCAGCGCCGATTCGGGCCGTGAAGCTGTGTCGCCTAAAGATGCGCTCCCTGCAGCGAAGAGGGGAGAGGAAGGAAAGGTAATAGCGGTAATGACAGCTGAGAATAGCAATATCTTATAAAATGATTTCAAGGTATACCTCCCGATGGCGTGGATTATAAACGTTCATCTGTTCATTCAGATAGACGCCGGGATCAAGAAAAAGGTTTCAAATTCTGTCATAATTCCCCAGCCTCATCTGCAGCTAATTACTTGTCGGTACGCTAATTGAACTTTCTAAGATTAGTCACACTTGCAGTGGGCTGCTCGATAATCTTCATAATCCGCTAAAGTGCCCGGTCTTCTCTTCCTGTTCTTCTTCTGTATCCACAAATCAAAGAACCCACCAGCCTCAAAGGCCAGTGGGTTATACCTTTCATTACATTATGGTTAATGCAAATTCTCGCAAGGGGGCTTAAGCTTTCAGCTTCCGGAAGGCATTCTCCGCAGCTTCCAGCGTGAAGTCAATGTCTGCGTCCGTATGAGCCGTGGTCAGGAACCACGCTTCATACTTCGAAGGCGCGAGGTTCACGCCTTGGTCCAGCATATGCCGGAAGAAGGCGGCGAACATTTCGCCATCGGTATCCTGGGCCTCGTCATAATTCGTGACCGGATGGTCGCAGAAGTGGGTCGAGAAGGCGCCGCGGATCCGGTTGATCGTAAGCGGCACCCCGTGGCGGGCGGCGGAAGCCCCTAGGCCTTCCGTCAGCCGTACAGCCAGGCGCTCCATCTCGTCGTAGACGCCCGCGCCCTGCAGCACTTCCAGGCAGGCGATGCCTGCCGAGATCGAGGCCGGGTTGCCCGCCATCGTCCCCGCCTGGTAGGCTGGGCCGAGCGGAGCAACCTGCTCCATGATCTCCTTGCTGCCGCCATAAGCGCCGATCGGCAGGCCTCCGCCGATGATTTTGCCAAGCGCCGTCAGGTCCGGCTTGATGGCTTCATGGTTCGCGAGCCCCGCGTAAGTCTGCGCGGACCCGTAATGGAAGCGGAAGGCCGTGATCACCTCGTCATAGATGACGAGGGCGCCGTACTCGCGGGCGAGCCGGCAGAGGCCTTCCAGGAAGCCGGCCTCCGGCATGACCATGCCGAAGTTGCCGACAATGGGCTCTACCATGACGGCTGCGACGTCATCGCCCCATTTGTCCAAGGCTGCTTGGAGCGCCTCCGTGTTGTTGAACGGTACGGTAATGACCTCATGCGCGATGCTGGTCGGAATTCCCGCGCTGTCCGGAATCCCGAGCGTGGAGGGCCCGGAGCCGGCAGCTACAAGGACCAGGTCGGAGTGCCCGTGATAACACCCGGCGAACTTGATGATCTTGTTGCGCTTTGTATATGCGCGGGCTACACGGATGGTTGTCATTACGGCTTCGGTCCCCGAATTGACGAAGCGGACCTTGTCCATGGAAGGAATTGCTTCCTTCAGCATCTTGGCGAGCTTGATCTCAAGCTCGGTGGGTGTCCCGTACAGCACGCCGCTTGCGGTTGCGCGGGTAATGGCTTCCGTGATATGCGGATGCGCATGGCCGGTAATGATCGGGCCGTAAGCAGCCAGATAATCGATGTATTTATTGCCATCCACATCCCAGAAGTGCGCCCCCTGGGCCTTGCTCATAAAAACAGGCGCCCCGCCGCCCACCGCTTTGAACGAGCGGGAGGGGCTGTTGACGCCGCCAACAATATGTTCGAGTGCTTCCTTGTATAAATGTTCGGATTGATTGCGGTTCATACGTCAGGACTTCCTTTCTAATGTACAGCCGCTTAAGCGGCTGTGACTTAAAGCATCCATTCTATCATTTTGTATCTTCAGAAGCGGTCTTCCCGGATGAAGGGTCGCTGATGCTGCTTGAGACGGTTCCGGGTTTGGCTGTTCCGTTCTCAGAGGTTCCGTTCAGAACATCCTGAACGTACTCTTTCAATTTCCTCTCGCTGCTGACACCAAGCACAGAGCCTGCCGACGTATTCTTCTCCACGAGCAGGTTCATTGGCGGAATCTGCCCGCTGCCGCTCATCTGGCTGTCGTAGCCGACAGAAGCCAGCTTCCACATATCATTAACCGACATATTGGTATCAATGTAAGGATTGATTTTCTCCAGTATGCCCGGCAGGTTCATGATGGAGGTTGTTGATTTCATCTTGTCGGCGACAGCCTTAAGGAAGTTCCGCTGCCGCTCGGTCCGGTTGAAATCGGACAGGGCATCGTGACGGAAGCGGACGTACTGGAGCGCTGTCTTGCCGTCCAGATGCTGCATGCCTTTCTTCAGATCGATATCATATTCGTGCTTGTCCGCAGCACTGGCATAATGCATATCCTTCTCAACGTTGAAGTCAACCCCGCCAACCGCATCAACCAGGGCAATGAAGCCTTGAAAGTCGGTATAGACGTAATACTGTATAGGGATTCCCAGCAGATCCGAGGCCGTCTTCATAGCTGACTCGGGGCCATGGGTAATCGCGGTGTTGATCCGATCCTGCTTGTCTTGACCCGCAATGTCGACGTAGGTATCACGCATAATGGAGAACAGATACCCTTTCTTCTGCACCGGATCAATGGAAGCGACGAGCATGGTGTCGGAACGCGGAATCTCCCCTTTCTTCAGGCCGCGTGCGTCTACACCCATCATAAGAATGTTGACACGTTCGCTGCCTTCCCATTTCGGAGGAGCAGTCACTTTGGTATCCGTAGGCGTAAGCTGGCTGAATGGAGAATTCTCTCCCACCTTGTGAAAGTTGTTCACTTGATTGTAGATAGCTACGAAATAATAAGTTGCAAAAGCAATAACCGCAATCAATACGGCGGCGATGGACCATAGAATAGTCCGTTTTGTTCTTTTTGTCATCGCATTCTTCCCTTCGAGCCTATGGTTGCTCTTTAGCCTAATTCGTATTTACATTATAATTTCTTTTATAAATACAATCAATTTTCCTGTTTATCCTACAGGTTAAGACAGAGAGGGGCTGTGCTAGTGTCAGAACAGCAGGTTCAACTGGGTCACCGTGTACCCGATTTCACTCTTCCCACCACTTCAGGAGAGAATATAAGCCTTGGTCAGTTCCGGGGGAAGAAGGTTGTCATCTACTTCTATCCCAAGGATTCAACTCCGGCATGCACTCAGCAGGCATGCGACTTCCGGGACAGTACAGGCTATTTTGCGGATAAGGGGGCCGTTATAATAGGAATTAGTGCGGATAACGTCAAGTCACATCAGAAATTTGCTGACAAACACGCTTTGCCCTTTCCGCTTCTAGCGGATACAGACAAGGAGGTGAGCCGCTTGTTCGGCGTATGGCAGCTGAAGAAGATGTATGGCCGGGAATTTGAGGGCATCGTCCGCTCTACCTTTCTGATTGATGAGCAGGGAATTCTTGTGAAAGAGTGGCGTAAGGTAAAAGTCGGCGGCCATGTGGACGAGGTTCTCCAGGCGATAAGTGAAAATTAGGCACAAAAGAAGGGAAGAGCGGTCAATGCCGGTCTTCCCTTCTTTTGTGAATGTTCAAGCCTTCTAATCTGTCTTGGAAGCCTTTGATTTGCTCCTGGATTTGCCAAAGGCTCTGGTTGTCATCTGTTTAATCGTCTTGCGGTATCGGAAGAGAACGACAATCATAATAATCAAGATAAGGGCAATCGCTGCAGCAGCAGAGTAGGTAGCCGCCAGGTGGAACATCCGGTTCCACTGAGGACCAAATATTTTCCCGATTCCGATGAACAGAATTGTCCAGAAGAGCGCCCCTGAATAGGCGAATATGACGAACTTCCGGAACGGAAGGGCAATAATGCCGGAGAAATATCCCGTGAAATGACGGACACCTGGAATAAAGTATCCAATAAATATGAGGGTGTATCCATACTTCTCGAACCAGTACCTGGTAACCTCCAGCTTCTTGGGAGGGAGGAAGAACCACTTGCCATACTTATGGATAAATGGAAGCCCAGCCTTGCGGCCGATCCAATAGGTGATCGTGATTCCAATCGTAGTCCCCAGGAAAGCAAGAAGGATCAGAAGCCCCCAGTTCAGCACCCCCTTGTAAGACAGATACCCCGCGTAAGCCATCGTAGTCTCGCCGGGAAAGGGAAGGGCGATGAATTCCAGTAGGAGCCCGACAAAGAGGACGATATAACCATGCTGCTCAAATATACTTTCAAGATATTTAAGGAAATCCATTCGCTCACTCCAGCTCCAATCTGCTTATAATGCTCTGAATTTTATTCTATCTACCAATAGTCTATTTCCAAGTGTGCCTCCATATAATCTATCAAAAGCCAGTTCATTTCATAGAAACCGATGGAGGTTATTCAATGTACAGAACCTTTCTGCACGTATTGAAGCGTTTGTATGTACCTGCAATCTTGGCGCTGCTTATAATTGGGGCACTCCCGCTTGATCTTCAGTCTCCCATGAAATCTACGGTGTACGCACAGGAAGGGTTTCAACCAATTTCGGCCATGAGCCAGATTTCTGCCCGGCCCATAGCTGGGAGAACGTCTGAGTCTCCTGTGACAACCGCCTCCCATACAACAAATAAGAGAATCGTCTACTTAACCTTCGATGATGGACCGACCAAGCTGACAGATCAGGTGCTCCAGATTCTATCCAGGAACAAGATTAAAGGAACTTTCTTCGTACTTGGAGAGCAGGCCCAGCGGTTCCCGGAAATTATCCGCCGCATTGCCGATGGGGGGCATGCCCTTGGTAATCACACTTTTGATCATGAATATAAGAAGCTTTACCACAATTTTAGCGAATTTTGGGGACAAATAAAACAAACCGAGGAAATCCTCAGAAATATCACAGGTTCAAGGCCTGATCTGGTCCGGGCTCCGGGAGGAACCTTCGGCCATTTCGATCACAATTACTTCAAGCTGCTGGAGCAGGGCGGATATACGGTATTTGACTGGGATGTGGATACCCGGGATTCCTCCCGGAAGGGAGTGCCCGCCGCGGAGCTCATCCGCAATGTGAAGCGGGCGAAGCTGAAGGACCAGCTTGTTGTGCTAATGCATGATGGTGCAGGGCATGAGGAGACCGTGAAGGCACTCCCCGTGATTATTTCCTACTATAAAGCGCATGGATACGAATTCGGCATATTATCCTCCAAAGTTAAGCCGGTGCATTTCTCAGTGCATGTCAGCGCTGTGTACAAAGGAAGAGCTCAGCCTACGGCGAAGTGGATTGCTGCTAATGTAGTACCTAATGCCGCCCTATTCAAGCGTGCGCCTTCGCTGATAGTGCAGGCGGGAGGGGTAGAGACCGAGATGAAGAGCGGCGAATTCGAATTGTCATCAGGACGTTATATGGTACCGCTCAGAGCAGTGCTTGAACGACTGGGGGCTACTGTGTTATGGAACCAAGCCCAGCAGTCAGCGCAGGTAAACTGGGGGACTCGCGTGCTTACGGTAAGGGTGGAAGCGGGTAGAGTAGAGCTTCGCAGGAAGGGAGGTCAGACCTCCACAGCCTATCAGATTCCGCTCTCCACTCGTAATGATGCGATCTGGGTCCCCTTGCGGAGTTTGCTTGAAATGCTGGGCCATCCCATTACTCATACAGCCGGAGGTCCAGACAATTATAAGGTCATTGCCTTGTAGATTGAAGATAATGATAGGCTCCTGATGTCTATTTCCAGTGGAAACGGGTGACACTGTTTACTAGATTCCTTTCGGAGATGGAGGTTGTGAACTTGTCAAAATCTTTCGCGCTGTCTCATGACCAGACGACGGTCCTGCTTGAGCGTCTGGTGAGCCGGGTGGATCAAGTCGTGATCGGCAAGAGACATGAAATAGAACTTATCATTATCGCTATGCTTCAAGGCGGCCATGTTCTTCTGGAAGACATTCCGGGTGTCGGAAAAACAACCCTGGTCCGCGCCATAGCCGCCAGTCTTGGAAGCTCCTTCGGGCGTATTCAGTTCACCTCGGATATCATGCCTTCGGATGTAACAGGTGTGGCTGTCTATCACCCTCATTCCGGTGATTTTGAATTTCGTCCGGGACCCGTACTCTCGAACATTGTACTTGCCGACGAGATCAACCGGGCGGCTCCCCGAACGCAGTCTGCGCTGCTGGAGGCCATGGAAGAGCGCAGAGTTACAGTGGATGGAGTCACTTATAATCTGCCCAGGCCTTTTCTCCTGCTGGCTACACAGAACCCGCTGCAGTTCGAGGGCACGTACCGTCTTCCGGAGGCTCAGATGGACCGCTTTCTGATGCGGATATCGCTGGGCTACCCTCAGCCTGAGCAGGAAGTTGATATGCTCGGACGTCATCAGGCCGGTTCTGTGATTGAGGAGATGAAGCCGGTCCTGCTTGCTGAGGAAATGGCCGGAATGCAGCGCATGGTCCGTACTGTGCTTGTGGACGAATCTATTAAGCGTTATCTGGTCTCTGTGGCTGATCAATCCAGGCGGCATCCGAAGACTTCCCTCGGGATCAGCCCGCGGGGGACATTGGCCTGGATGGGAGCTGCGCAAGCTCATGCCTATTACCGTGGCCGGATGTATGTGATCCCGGATGATGTGAAGGCGGTAGCCGCTGCCGTACTCGCCCACCGGATCGTATTAAGTCCGGATAGTAAGCTGGTTGGGCTTAAGGGTGAGGAACTGGTCCTGGAATGGCTGGGCAAGACCCCAGTCCCTATGTCACCGGTTATCGCAAGGGCTTCGTCATGAAAGTGTCCATATTGCCATGGTTCTGGACGTCGTCAGCCTCGCTTCTTCTCGTGGCCGCTTATGCGGGCTACGGTGGACCCTCCTTAGTATTTCTGCTGATGGCAGTCGGGTTAATCATGCTGCAGGGTGCCCTGGTCCAGGCGGGGAGTCCAAGGCTTGTCAGGGTCACCCGTGAATGGTCGCCGGTCCGCCCGACTGCGGGAGACAGTGCGGAGTTATCGCTGCATATTGAATTTAAGGGGGGACTGCCGCCCTTGTGGATCAAGGTCCATGATCCGCTGGCTGTCCGTGCGGGCAGCCCCGGCGAATTTGTTATGTTGACGGGCTTCCGTCGTCATGCTGATCTTACGGGAAGGGTAAGCGGACTTCGTAGAGGTATTTATAGGACAGAGAAGCTAAGCATTACCTATGGTGATCTCTTTGGATGGTTCACGCGCACACTGTCGATAGAGGCTGAAGGCTTCTTAACTGTCGTTCCGAAGATATCCAGTATGCCGGCCTCTGGCGAGACAGGAAATCTTGCGGGCGGAGAATCCATGCAGGGAGGGCTGCCGGCAGGTCATAAGGGAGAGCTGCTAAGGGATTATAGGCCCGGCGATTCGTGGAAAAGCATCCACTGGAAAGCCTCGTCAAGACGCGCAGGCTTGTTAGCACGAGTGCCGGAAGCTGGCGGCCCCGCCGAGCGAATCATTCTGCTCTCGACCGACCCGGGGTCATATTCGCCTGCAGCTGAGGAATTTGAACTCGCCGTATCCTGTGCGGCGTCTTTGCTGCGGATGGAGAACTCTGCCGGCAGGAGGGCAACGCTGATCTGCGGCAGCAGATCAGATGGTGGCAGAAGCTGTGGACATGATATCGAACAAGAGGAAGGGATGAACATTCTTGCGGCTGTGAGCCTGGATGCTTATATTCCTGGGCACAGTCTCTTAATTGAGACTGTTCAAGAGCACAGTCATGGGCTCATCACTTTCATTATAGGAAGGCTGACCCCGGAGATCGCCTCTGCTGCTATATCTGCGGCTGCCCGGGGAATAGCTCTGGAAATAATAACTACAGGTGATAAAGCCTGGGCTCCTGAGCTTTCGGTGGACACAATAGAACTTTTACTGCACTCGGGGCTTAGACTCTCTCCAAGGGTTGTCCCTATTCAGGACACGGAGCTTCCCGCTAAAGGGAGGTCATCGTAATGTCCAAGGCTGAGTTACGTTCAGTTGCTTGCATGCACCCGGTCAAAGGCTTGGGGGAACGCCTGATCCTATCCTTGTTCATATTCGGACTTTTTAGGGAATGGCTGTCCCCGCTGCTGAAATTGCTTGGTCCCGAGGGAGAGAAGCCTCTGGATTTGTTCTATATTCTGACGATTCTCCTGCTTGTGGCGGGGTGTCTCGTAATGTCTGTAGCGATGTTCTCAATCATGCTTCCCCTCTTATGTATGGGCAGCATGATTTACTTATATGGCGGGGACAAGGGAATAGGCTGGGTTACTGACGGCATCCGCATCTTTGCGAAGGATATTTCCAGTGTGGTCAGCGCGGGAGGAGTTGCCGTGTTAAGTCCTGAGATGCGGATGTTCATCCTGCTAATAGGCTGGGCCCTTCTGGTTGCTTCAGTCCAGCTGCTTGCACTGAGCCGTCAAAGTATTCTGCTGTTCTTCAGTGCCACAGTGGTCTATTTGCTAAGCCTGGAGTTTGGACTCGGTCTGCACACTTACTCGGGGCTGGTACGCACAGTTCTGATTGGTCTATTGCTTCAGGCAGTCCTGCATACTCTGGACATTCAGGAGAAGAGTGCTGCCGAAGAGCATGGAGAGACAAGTTCTCTGTATCGGCGGTCTCCCACAGCAGGATTTGCCGTTCTTATCACGATCATTCTCGGAGGAATTGTTGGTCTGGCAACCCTTGCAGGATCTCTGCCCATTAAGCCAGCGCAGACCCTCTCGCTTCAGCAAGTCGTGTCCAGCCTTGAAGTCTGGTCACAGACCGAGCTCTCCGAGCAGGGCCGCGGGAATAATAACCTGTCGGGTTATGGTCAACATGACCATGAGCTGGGTGGCCCTTTAACGCTTAGGAGAGAAGCATTCTTCACAGCAGCCTCGCCTTATCCCACTTATTACAGGGGAGAGAGTAAAAGCACCTATACCGGGCGGGGCTGGACGCAGGGAGATCAGGAGACAGCTTCACCCGCGCTTGATGGACGTATCTCTACAGAGGAACCCGTTCACTCGTCCGGAGAAGCATTTAGCCAGTCCATTACATTTGAAGCACCCCAGAGTGGAAAGGTCGTCCTTCCTCTAGGCGGAATCCCGGTTAAAGTGAATAGGCTTCATGGCGGGAAGCAGGATCTGCCTTTGCATAATCTCGTCACCTATAAGGACTCCGGCTTGATTCAATACCATAGTGATGCGGACGTTCAGAACTTGGAAGCCGGCAGTACAAGATCACCGGATTCAGGTAAGGAGCTCTCGGGCTATGAGATTACCGTAAGGCAGCGGCAAAGTTCACCCGCAGCACTGAATGAAGCGAGAGGGGAAGACCCCACCTCGATCTCAAGCGTGTATACTGAACTGCCTGATACCCTCCCGAGAGAAGTCCGTGAGTTAGGGGCCAAGCTGACCAAGGGAAGCAGAACCCGGTACGAGGCGGTGAAGTCGGTTGAGTTATTTTTGAAGAACAACTATAAATACAGCCTAAAGCCCGCTGCCCTGCCATCAGGTCAGGATTTCACGGCCAATTTTTTGTTTGTCCAAAAAATCGGCTACTGTGACCATTTCTCCACAGCCATGGCCGTGCTTCTCCGGACGCAGGGAATACCGGCAAGATGGGTCAAAGGATTTGCCCCTGGCCAGAAGAGCGAAGAAGATCCCCATAAGTATACAGTCTCTTACTCGGACGCGCATTCTTGGGTTGAGGTATATTATGGAGGCGTAGGCTGGGTACCCTTTGATCCAACGCCAGGCTTTGAAGCGGCCGATGGAGCGGTACCTGCTTCGCTCAATATGAAGGACACAAGTTCCTATGGAAATCTGGTTGATCAATTAGGCAGTGCCGCTGCCTACAGTATAAGCTCAGCTTTTCTCATGATCACGGAGATCCAAGCCTGGATGCCTCATTCGCTGCTTGCATTGGCGGCTCTATGCCTGGGTGGAGCTCTGTTCTTATTAGCCCGTGTCTACTGGTCCCCTATGAAAGAGGGGATTAGAGTGTTAGAGCCGATCTTAAGATGGAGAGGTGGGCGGTTTCCCCAGCGGGAACAGCTTCTTCGGGCCTCAGACAAGGCCTGGAGACAGTTGTACGACGTCTATGGCCCCCGGCCGCCCGGGCTCACAGGAAGGGAATATGTTCAGCGTCTGCATGGATTAGACCCGGCGCAGCAGGCTCATCTTAATCAATTTTTAGATGCGTGGGAATCATTGTATTACGGAGCTGGCGATCTGGACCGTATGTCGACAAAGTCTTTTCTTGAGCATTGCCGTCAGATGGGGGCTTCCCGGAGTTGAATCTCTTCCCGATCTTTCTTGACGACCTGTTTTGTCGTTTCGTATAATAAGACCCATGAATTGAGGGAGGCTCGGAAATGAATAAGCCAAATGAAATGATTGTCGTTCTGGATTTCGGAGGACAATACAACCAGTTAATAGCCAGAAGGATCCGCGATCTGGGCGTGTACAGTGAACTTCTTCCTTACAACACACCTGTGGAGCGTCTGCGGGAGATCTCTCCAAAGGGGATTGTATTCTCAGGCGGACCTACGAGTGTGTACGCGGAGAATGCCCCGCATGTAGATCCGGAGATTTTTAATCTAAATGTTCCGATATTCGGGATTTGTTATGGTATGCAGCTGATGGCTCAGCAGTTGAACGGCAAAGTCGAACGTGCAGCCAAGCGCGAGTATGGAAAAGCCGATGTAAGCTTTGCAGATCATTCCGCGCTTACGAAGGGACTTGAGTCCAAGCAGACCGTATGGATGAGTCACGGTGACCACGTGGTGGAGCTTCCTGAAGGCTTCCAGATTGATGCTTTCACTGACCATGCCCCAATAGCCGGGTTCAGCAACCCTGACCGTCGTTTGTATGGTGTTCAGTTCCACCCGGAAGTTCGTCACTCTGTTCACGGTAACGAGATGATTCGTAACTTCTTGTACGAGATCTGTGGCTGTGAAGGCGACTGGACGATGAGTACATTTATCGAAGATACAATCAAGGATATTCGTGAGCAGGTTGGAGACAACAATGTACTCTGCGCCTTGAGCGGCGGTGTTGACTCTTCAGTTGTAGCGATTCTGCTTCACAAAGCCATCGGGGACAAGCTTACCTGCATGTTCATCGATCATGGTCTTCTCCGGAAAGGCGAGGCCGAAAGTGTCATGGAGACCTTTGTCGGCAAGTTCGATATGAAGGTTGTGAAGATTGATGCCCGTGAGCGCTTCATGTCGAAGCTTGCCGGTGTGGATGATCCTGAGCAAAAACGTAAGATTATTGGTAACGAGTTCATCTATGTGTTTGATGAGGAGTCCAAGAAATTCGATCATTTCAAATTCCTGGCCCAAGGAACGCTGTATACGGACATCGTGGAGAGCGGAACTGCGACCGCACATACAATTAAGTCGCATCACAATGTTGGCGGTCTGCCGGAAGATATGGATTTCGAACTGGTGGAGCCACTTAAGACCTTGTTCAAGGATGAAGTCCGCAAGGTAGGCGAAGAATGCGGCCTGCCTGCAGAAATCGTATGGAGACAACCGTTCCCTGGACCGGGTCTGGCCATTCGTGTTCTTGGTGAAGTCACCGAGGAGAAACTCCAGATCGTACGTGATTCGGACTTCATTCTCCGTGAGGAGATTGCCAAGGCAGGACTGGATCGGGAGATCTGGCAGTACTTCACGGCACTGCCGAATATGAAGAGCGTTGGAGTAATGGGTGACGCGCGTACGTATTCCTACACCGTAGGTATCCGGGCAGTAACCTCCATCGACGGCATGACAGCCGACTGGGCACGTATCCCTTGGGACGTGCTGGAGAAGATCTCCGTGCGGATCGTCAACGAAGTCGACAACGTTAACCGGATTGTCTATGACATCACGTCGAAGCCGCCGGCAACGATCGAGTGGGAATAGGATTGAAATATAGGAGGGCAGTCTCTGGTTAGTGGAGACTGCTCTCTTTTTTAGCTATACATGGAAAAAACTCACCGTAGATCTAAGATCAATTCGTTACTGTGACGTAAATCACGAACAATAAAGTAAATATAACGTTAAATATTCGTATTTTGTATTGACAAGCTCTTTGCTCAGGCCTACAATAAGTCAAGTAAAGTGTGTATACGATTTATAACGAGGATTTTCGACAATAATAATATTATAGCTTTTCGTATAATTCCAGGGATTGGCCTGGAAGTTTCTACGAGGTCACCGTAATGATCTGGCTACGAAGGGAATAGGCGCTTTGACTCAAGAAGCAGAGTAAGCTTGAAGCCGCGGCCAAGCGGGTCCAATGCTGCTATTGCTTCCGCCTTTTCCTCCCGAGCATAGAACCCGGAGACAGTTGGTTTCACGGGTTTTTTTGTCGTTTATGACTCATTTTAAGGGGGAGAAATTCTACAATGGATCGGTTCTTTAAGCTGAAGGAACATGGAACGAATGTAAGAACAGAAGTGATTGCCGGTATTACCACCTTTATGACCATGGCTTATATTCTGGTAGTCAACAACATCTTCTTAGGTCCAGGAGGAGCAGGTATTCCGGCGGAGGGCGTGTTCTTCGCAACAACAATCGGTGCGGGATTGATTACGATACTCATGGGTCTGTATGTGAATATTCCTATCGCCCTCGCTCCGGGAATGGGCTTGAATGCCTATTTCATGACCATAGTTCTAAGCTCTAATGGGACTATTACTTGGCAGGCTGCTCTTGGTGCTGTGTTTATCTCCGGGATTATCTTCCTTATTCTGACCGTGACAAAAGTTAGACAGCTGTTAATTAAAGCAGTACCCACAAGCATTAAATCAGCAATTACAGTCGGAATTGGTTTGTTCGTAGCGATCATTGGCTTTAAGATGAGTAATCTAATGGTTGCCAATCTAGCGGGTGTTAAGGACCCTACCCAGACCGTACCGGGCAGCAGCATGAACTTTGCGCTTGGAGATTTCGTTCATAATGCAGATGTGCAGCTAACGCTGATCGGTCTGATGATTATCGCAATTTTGATGGTTCTTCGCGTCAAGGGTGCATTGCTGATCGGAATCGTGCTTACGACCTTAATTGGTATTCCAATGGGTGTAACCCATACAGAAGGGTTGGCAAGTGCACACTGGATTCCAACATTCGACAATCTGGCAGTAGGTCAACTGGATCTAGCAAGTGCCTTCAAAATTGGTTTGTTTGAGATCGTATTTATCTTCACATTCGTAGAGTTATTCGATACATTCGGTACGTTAGTTGGTACAGCTACTCGGGCCGGACTAATGAAGAACAAAGAAGAAGGCGAGAAGAAAATCGGTAAAGCAATGCTGGTCGATGCTGTAGGCGTAAGCACAGGGGCTGTGCTTGGTACCAGTACCATTACTTCTTATGTTGAAAGTACTGCCGGTGTCGCTGAAGGCGGACGTACGGGGCTTACCTCGGTAGTAACTGGAATCCTGTTTATTTTGGCCTTGTTCATTTCACCGCTGGCTAGTATTGTGCCATCAGCTGCAACTTCACCTGCTCTGATTATTGTTGGTGTTCTTATGATGTCTCAGGTCCGCAATATCGATTGGGATGATTTTCTGCACGCGTTTCCGGCATTCCTTACAATTGCCCTGATGCCTTTCACTGGGGGTATTGCCAACGGTATTTCAGCGGGTATTGTCTCCTATGTCATTCTGGCCCTGTTCAATAATCTCTTCACTAAAAATAAAGTTCAGATCCATTGGTTAATGTGGATCTTGGCCATCTTAGTTCTATGCCGCTATATTTTCATGGGCGGAGAGTAACATACTATTTGTAGAGAGCCGGCT